>JANPKQ010000024.1:0-8872 GCA_031426115.1 Gemmatimonadaceae bacterium
AGTCAGGTCTCACAAGGTGGAACCGCTGACGGTGATCACGGTGCTGAACAAGCTCGTGGCGAAAGGCTTGCTCACACGGAGAAAGCGCGAGGATCTCCTCCACTACGAGCCCCGCTTCACCGAAGCCGAGTTCATGGCCCATACGTCGCGACGCGTCGTCGAAGGGATTCTGTCGTTCGGTCCGGAAGCCGTTGCCGCGTCCCTTGTCGATGTCCTCGCTGAGCAGGATCCGGAGCATCTGGCCGAGCTGGGCCGGCTCATTCGCCGGAAGCTCAGGGAGCAGGAGGGTGGATGATCGAAAGAATGCTGAATCGCCTCTCGGGAGCCCTGACGCTCCGTGAGCAAGGCCACCGCCGCGTCACCCTCGTCGCGATTGCGGGGCTTCTCCTGCTCAGCACGACCGGCGTGTTCGGCCATCATCTGCCGTTCGACACCGGGCGCCTGCTTGCCGGCGTGGATCACATCGGCGCGCTGTGCCTGACCGCCGTTCATCTCCTGCTTGCCCCGGTACACCGTGGGATGCACATCGCGGTCGTCTGCGGACTCATCTACGCAGCCTGGAATCGGTATCGCGCGTGGCGCCTCCTTCGTGGATCGCTCGATGTGCTGGACATTCGACCAGCGCGGCCGGGTGACCCGTACTGGGCACCGCGAAGGCGGTGAGCGTCGATCCGTCGTGTCTTCGCGTGGTGCCTGGCCTCCCAAACCCGGCGTTCACTGCGGGGTTTCTCAGACCGCGGATCTATATCTCCGAATTGCTCGCCGAGCACCTCGAGGAGGACGAGCTCGCCGCACTCATTGCGCATGAGGGCGCCCATGTCGCGCGCCGTGATCCCCTTCGCCTGAGCTTCTTCCGCGCCCTTGCATGCGTGCTCTTCTGGCTTCCGGCGTTGCGCCGGCTCGCTGATGACATGAGCGATGAGGCGGAGCTGGCAGCCGACGATGTGGCGGCCCGGGGGCGCCCGCTCGTCCTGGCGTCCGCGATCGTCGGCGTTGCGCGGTGGTCGAGTCTCGAGGCATCGCCCGCGATCGCGCCCGCCGCCGTCGGCTTCGTGGGCAACCGTCTTCTCGACAGTCGCGTCCGGCGTCTGGCGGGCGAGCCCGTAACGGTCCGGACACATGTCACGCGGCGCTCGCTGCTCAGCGCAGCAGCGGCGCTCATGGTAGTCTGGACGTCAGGGGTGGTGATGGCCCATCCCCTCCCCGCGCTCGCGGACGAAGCGCACGCCCGGCACTGCGACCATCGGCAGCGGCCGGCGTTCGCGCACCTGTTCTGCATGGGGTCGCCGTTCGCACCAATGACTGGCGAGTGCCCCCATGCGCAGGGCTAGCTCGCACTATCCCTGCTGATCAGCGCCGCGTGGCCGCGCTGAAGACGAGCGTCGCCCAGTGGGCGTCCCAATCGGCGCCCGATCCCGCGTCCGCCTGGACGACGTGAATGGTGCGGACGTTCCAGAGTCCCGCACGCGTCATGGGAACGCTGATGAAGCCAGTGCCGTCCGTGATGTAGTCCGTCGGCCCTGCGGAGGCCGGAGCTGGCGCTCTGCCTTCGGCGCTCACGACTGGGCGCACGGTAGACGTTGGACGTCGCGAGGGCGATTCCGCTCGGTCCACCACGTCGGCGTGCACGCGAATGCCCGTGAGCGGCTGTCCACGGTACACGAGGCGCGCGCGAAGCGTGTCGCCCACCCGGAGGCGGGCCGGGTCTGATGCCGGAATGAACTCGAGCGGGTGCGACGCCGTGCGCGAGAAGGCACGCGGACCGTCCGTGCCGATCTCGACGATTGTCTTTGCATATTTTGCGTAGCGCCGTGTCACGCTATCCCGCCCACGAAGCAGGCCCTCGCGATCGACACGAGTCAGGGCCTCTGGCGCGCCTTCCAGCTCGAGATACCGCCGGAAGCTGGCGACGGATTCACGCATCGATCGCGGGTGCAGCTGAACGGCGACCACTCGCTGCCCCGGCGTCACGGGGCGATGACGAAGCACCAACGACGTTCCGCTGGTGGAGAGATCGACAATGGGCTCGACACTCGACGCACCGATGAGTTGAGCGCTCGCCACACGATCAGGGGTGACCGCCGATTCACTCGTCGGGAAGCGACTGCTGGTCTGCCCGCGGATGGTGATCCGCGCGCTCGCTCTCGTCGCGAACGCGTTCGGAACAAGCCAGAAATCGTGTGCCTCGGCGAGTGCTGTGACGGCCAGAAGCACGACGACGCCTGCAATCGGCATCCAGATGCGCGAGACGCGGCGGTGTGTGGTCGTGTATGACGGTGCGTGCACGATGGTATCCTTGGGGGAGAGCGCGTCAGAATCTCACCGCGTGAGCGGAATGTCCAGAGCGAAGAGAGCAAGGCCTGGATGGAGCCCGGGTTCTCGATGCGCACCAGACGACTTTACGGGCCGTAAAGCAGCTTGGGTATGCATCGTGCGACTCAGGGTGGACCTTGGTCCGTTTCACCGCTTCCACCTGGCCTCACTCCCATGAGAATGCTTGTCAGAGTATCTTTTATGCACGATACAGCCTCGCTCCGTATCCAGCCACGACCATTCCCAACGACGTCGATGTCGGCACGCTCATTCTCCCGATTCTTTCTTGGCCTCGGTGCCGTCCTGCTCGCGGGGGCAACGCCACTCACCGCCCAGACCGATTATTACAACACGGATGCTGGTCGTCCGATGCAGATCGAGGATGCCTCGTCGATCGAGCGGCGCGCGTTCGAGATTCAGGCAGCACCGCTGCGGCTCGAGCGCGCGAGGGGGGGCACCTACCACTGGGGGGTTGAACCTGAATTGGCGTACGGCATACTGCCGCGGACCAATATCGAGATCGGCGTCCCCTTTGCCTTCATCGACGCCGGTAACGGCGGGAATAGCGCCGGCCTGTCCGGGCTCCACCTCTCGGCGTTTCACAACCTCAATGTCGAGACGTCCATCCCGGCGCTTGCCGTATCCGCCACTGTACTGGTCCCGGTGGGCTCGCTCGCCGCTGACGAGACGTACACCTCGGTGAAAGCAATCATGACTCGCACGTTCACGTGGGCACGCTTCCACGTAAACGGCGAGTACACGTTCGGATCACGCGTCGGAAGCAGCGATGAGGCGTCGACGGGCGCTGCCGAGCTTTCGAGCTGGATCGGTGGCGTAGCCGTCGATCGCACGTTCCCGCTCAGCTCGTTGCTCGTGACGGGCGAGGTGTATGCGCGCGAGCCAATCCACATGGACGAGGAGCTCGAGTGGAATACGGGCATCGGCCTTCGCTACCAGCTCGACCCGCGTTTCAACATCGATGGCGGCATTGGCCGGCGCCTGACCGGCGACGACCGCGGGTGGTACGTCACCTTCGGGACCGCATATGCGGTCGGCCTTCCATGGCGCCGATGACTGCCGCGTCGTCTCGGATCGACATGTATTCCATTATTCGCAGGGAGACAGCAATGACTCGACTTTTTCGTGGCTCCGCATGTCGAGCCACGCTCGTTGCCCTCGTTCTGGTCGCCGCCGTTGCGCCATGCGCCTCGGCGCAGTGGTCCACGTCGTATGAACAGTTTTATCTCCAGGCACCGCACAACTGGCAATTCCGGGATCGGTATGGGGCGGCCGACCGCATGTTCAACGCGTTCGACTATGGGCACGCGATCCTGTACGAAACGCTGTGGACGAAGCCGAATGCCCCCGCGTCCGTCCTCGAGGTGAAGGAGTACGATTTCCTCACGAAGACGGTCCTCGTGAAGCCGCCCCGAGTGCCGCTCGAGGAAGGCGCAATCGAGATCGCCTATGTGCAGCTCGCCCCCGAAGCCAAGACGATGTTCGAGTGGGCGCACATCCTCCATCGACAGCTGTATGACGTGCTTGCCGACGAACGGCTGAGCGACGCGCAGAAGGATGCCGAAGTCGGCAGGGTAGTGGGCTATTACAAGACACGCCCGGACGTCGCGTTCAGCTCGAAGCCGAAGTCGATGGAACTGATGCAGGAGCAGCCGTACTCGCTCGCCTTCCGTGAGAAGTATCCGAAGTTCAACGGACTGATCTGGGCGTACCACTGGCTCCAGGTCGGCCTTTACGAACCGCTCATCGTCAACACGACACCTGAGTCCCGCCAGGCAGGTGTTCGTGCCACCGTCACGCGCTTCTGGCAGATGCTGGACGACGCGCCGAAGAAGATGCCCTACCAGATGCCGATGACCTCGGCGATCGCGCCGAAGTTCGCGGCCCGCTATCCCGAGGCGGCGATCATCTTCGACAACCTCCACTCGATGCACGATGTCATTTCGGACATCCTCGCGAACCAGAGCGTGCCGAGGGATCGGAAGCGCGCGGAGATTCTCCGCGCGGCGCGACTCTATCGCGATGACACGTCGTACGTCATGCCCGTGCAGGCGTGGCTCACGATGAGCCAGGAGATGGGCGTGGAGAACATGGGCGGCCCATCCGTGGGGTTCCTCCCGGCGCTACCGACGCCGACGGTGACCTACGGCGCCGTGATGGAGCACGATGAGCAGACCGGCAAGATGGTCGGCATGAAGGTGGGACAGATGACTGGCGCGATGGCCGGCATGGATCACTCGAACATGCCCGGCATGGCGCCGCAGCGTGACACCACGGCTGGCATGGACCATTCGCGGATGACCATGTCTGGCTCGCGTGATACAACGTCGAGGGCAGTGGGTCATGCCGCGATGGGACATGGCACCGGCGACACATCCGGCGTCCGTGCGGACTCGGCGATGATGGCGTCCATGATGGCGATGCACATGCGGATGCTGGCGGACACGGGAATTCGCCGACACCTGTTGGCCGATACAGCGCTTCGCCGCATGAGCGTCGAGATGCTTCCGATGATGCCGGCGGACCACAGGGTGCATGTCGAGGAGATGCTGCGCGACACGCTCCGGACAACCACACCATCCACGCGGCGCGGGAGCCCGACGCGTCCGGCGACGACGAGGCCGGCAGCTCGGACTCCAGCGAAACAGCCCGCAAAGCCGGCGACTCCACCGGCTGCCAAGACCGACCCACACGCGGGTCACACACCGACGCCCCCGGCAAAGACACCGCCGCCGAAGCCGGTGACTCCGCCTCCGGCCGATCCGCACGCTAGCCACGTGCCTCCAAAGCCCTAGACGAGGCTGTGAGGGGCATGCGGGGTTGCGGCCAATACGTAGCGTGTCAGAGCGCCTGATGAAGCGTTGGTCTTCGCGCGCCCGCACGAGCAGTCGATTTCTCGTGCTCGCCGGCGCGTTGGTGCTGTTCGCCCCACGGATTGCCCTCGCCCACCTCGGCCTCAGTCGATCCACCCCGTCCAACGGTGCACATCTGGCGGCCGCGCCTCGTGAGATCAGGCTCACGTTTACCGAGGCCGTCGAGGCGGCGGTCGCACGGCTGCGACTGATCGGGCCGTCGGGCGCCGAGGTTCCGATTTCTGCGCTACGCCAGCCGGGCGATTCCGGTCGATTGCTCGTGGCGGATGTACGGGGTCAGCTCGAGGGCGGAGTCTACAGGATCGAGTGGCAAGTCGTCGGGAAGGACGGACACCCGGTACGAGGGACGATCAGATACGTCGTGGCGCCGGGCGCGACTGGTCTGGGTGATCCGGCGCCCCCGGAACCGCGGGCCAGCGCTGCGACTGGAGCCGACTCGACGACGCCGGACACAACCGCGGTGCATCACGACCCGACCGCGCTCCCGAGCGGGAGATTCTTCGATGCCCAGTCACCAGGATATGTCGTCGTCCGGGCGCTTCAGTTCACGGCACTCCTGATCGTCATCGGCGTCCTGACGTTTGCCTTCGTCGTGCTCGGCCTGTTTCGACGCGCTGAACCGGATCCGGAGATCGTAGCCTCGATGCGAGCGCGATCCGCTGCGATCGGTTTCTGGGCCGCCATCGCCCTCCTCGTCGCTGCTGGATTGCGCTTGTATACGCAATCGCTCGCAATGCATGGCTCTGGCGAAGCGCTCGACCCCCTGTACGTGGGCGCCATGGTGGTGAAGACCGTGTGGGGCTACGGCTGGCTCATCCAGGTGGCCGGTGCATTGTTCGCAGTGGTCGGGTTCGCGTTGGCGCGGCGAGGTCGTTCGTTCGGGTGGGTTCTCGCTGCCGCTGCCGGGGTCGCGTTGGCCGTTACTCCAGCATTGTCGGGACACGCCGCATCGACCCCTGACTTCACTGTCCAGGCTGTCGTCGCCGACACGCTGCACGTGATTGGGGCTGCGGGTTGGCTTGGAAGCCTTCTCCTGGTCCTCATCGTGGGAATCCCGATCGCCATGCGCCTCGGGGCTGACCGTCGGGGTGGTACCGTAGCGCGTCTCGTGAATGCGTTTTCTCCTACCGCCCTGGCGTTCGCGGGCCTTGCGACTTTGACCGGCCTCTTCGCCGCATGGCTGCACATCGGGTTCTCGTCAGCGCTCTGGACGAGTGACTACGGGAGGACGCTGCTCATCAAGCTGGCGATCCTGTCAGTTGTCCTGGGGACCGGAGCATACAACTGGCTGCGTGTGAAGCCGGCGCTGGGCGATGATGTCGGCACGGGGCGCATGCAGCGCTCGGCGACGATGGAGCTCGGTGTTGGCGTCGTTGTCGTGATCATCACGGCCGTTCTTGTAGCAACGCCACCACCCATGGAGATGGATGGTGGCGCTGGTATGTCCACTGGGGTGACGTCAACAACCCGCGACTGATTCAGCCGATGGCACGTCGGACTTGCCATCAGGCCGGTGGACGTTGAGCGCGTGACGACCAGTGAATGGCGGAGATCCGCCATCCCTGGGGAGTGCGCGTCAGGACCATGAGCTCGGCCCCTGTCGAGTTTACCTGCCGGCCGCGCGACTCGCCGGTCGTCTTGCTCGTCGACGAGGCCCACGCTACATCGCCGCGGACGGAAACACGAATCGGTCCCCGCGTGCTTTTCATTGACTTCGCGTAGCCGATATCGCCCTGAAGGTGGTGGGATTGATACTCTGCGCGCGTCTCTACCCCACCACTCTCGAGAATCACCGCGTCGGCCGCCAGGAGCGCCATGGCTCCTGTGCTGTCACCCGACGCCAGTGCCGCGTGAAAGCGCTCGACGGTGCTGACGACGCTGGCCGAATCGATCTGCGCCATTGCTCCCGGCACGCTGGCCGCCAGGGGCGACGGGGCCGACGGGGCCGCGTTGGTCTGGGCATCAACCGTTCGCCCGCCCAGCGCGACAGCCGTGGCAGCGACACAAGCAATTCCAAACCTGGTCATTCGTGGTTTCAGCGAAAGAGGGATTGTGTCACCTGAAGTGTGAAATCGGGTCACCCTGTCTGCTTCCGCTGGAATTCCTGGATCTCGCGTTGCTGATCAGCGCGCATCTTCTCCGCCATCTGCCGGACATTGGGTCGGGTGAGTCGCGGCAGGAACCCGTCGATCATTTTGACTGCTTCCTGGTGGTGCATGATCCCATGGCGATACATGTCCCGATCGTACGCCGCTCCGGTCTTCTGCTGGAGCGAGTCGTTCATTGCCATGGCGCTCGGCATGACCATCGGAGTGATGGTGTCGTTGTACGCCATCTTCATGATGGCCACCATCGAATCGCGCTCCTGGCGCTGCTTGTCGTGCACCTTCCTGGCGTCGGCCTTGGCGGTCGCCGAGGTGGCGCGTTCCATGGCCGCGTTCATCATCACGATCATGCTCTCGTGATGGTCTGTCATCATCCGGAGGAACTCATGGTCGGCGTCCTTTGCGGGACTCCGGTTCATGCCAGGCATTTGCGAATGGTCCATGCCCGCCATCCCGGTGTCTCCGGCCGGCGCGGAAGCGGAGTCGCCCGCGGCTGGCTCGTCGGAGCGCGCGCATGCCGATACGGCAATAAACCCGGGGAGGATGAACCCAAATGCTCGAATCAGGAAAGGCGCGTTCATGTAACCTCGGTAGGGCGGGATTCGGTGAAGTGGACGGATTCTATCGAGCATAGAACGTGCCCGTCCTCTCCCGGCATCAGGTAGGTCACGCCATCGTTTCCGCGTCCGGCCTTCACGATCGGCTCACGCCGACGCCGCCAACTGTCATCCGCCCCACCATCGGCGCCCGCGATCCGCTTCATGATGCTCGCGCCCGTGCCGGTGCCCCAGATGATCGGCAGCAGCCCGAGCATCGTCGATGCCACGGTCATCGTCTTCAACCGCACTCGCTCGACTGCACCTTCCATGATGGCCGCGTACAGCTTGCGCATCCCCGGCGTGTGCGACGCTTCGCGTCGTTCTGCCCACGCGCGGTCCGGGTACACGAGCATCACGACGCCGGTCTCGGCGACAACTCCCGCGAGCGCGAGGAACCCGATCGTCACCGCGACCGACCGCTCGTAGGTGAGCGCCAGAGGAAACACACCCCGGCGACGCGCTGAGTCGAAGGATCGCACCGGTTGTACGCTATGACGAGTGCGGAAACCAGCGCTCCGCACAGTACTGCCGTTCATTCCGCCGATCGCTGGCAGCTCAGGCATTCCGCATGGGCCCCATGCCTCGTGGCCCGGGCCTACCATTTCATGACGCGCTGCGCCATGGTCCGTGAGCTCGTCATTCGTCGTCACCGGTGCTCCCGGCTCGAGGAGAAACCCACCCGCTCATGGAACATCTTCTCCGCAATATCCACCTCGGTGTTCGCGGCCTCCGTCGCACTCCAGGCTTTGCCCTCACCGCGATCCTGACGCTCGGCCTTGGACTCGGCCTCGGAACCGCGGTCTTTACCCTGGCGGACGCATTGCTACTGCGCCCGCTTCCGGTGCGCGATGAGGGTCGCGTCGTCGTGCTCTGGGGTGCGACGAGCGATGGACGCTTCGAGAACTTTCCGCTCCTCCTCGGGGACGCGCGCGAGTTCGCGACCCGCGTGCGCTCGCTCGGGCAG
>JANPKQ010000025.1:0-1634 GCA_031426115.1 Gemmatimonadaceae bacterium
GCTCGACGCGCGAGGCCAGGAGCGCCGGCGGCAGGGCGGACAACAGGGCGACCGCGGCGGTGATCGCGATCGCGGCTGCGATGGCCGTGGCGTTCAGGTGGATCTCATCGAGATGCGGTGTGCCCGCAGGGGCCACGGTGACGAAGAGACGCACTGCGGCTGCCGCGAGCAGCGTTCCAACGATGCCTCCCCCCGCCGCCAGGATCGCACTCTCGGTGACGAGCTGGCCAAGGATCTGTCCCCGTCCGGCGCCGAGGGCGGAACGCACCGCGACTTCCTTCACGCGAGCGAGTCCGCGGACGAGAAGCAGGTTCGCGACGTTGATGCATGTGATGAGGAGCAGCAGCGCGGCAGCGGCGGCGAACGCAAGCACCGCGGGCCGGACGTCCCCGAGGACTGCGTTCGCCAGCGGATGCGCCACGCCGCTGACGTCGCGGTGCCACGCGGGTGCCTCGGCGCGATGGAAATACGCCGTCAGCTCATCGCGTGCGTCGGCGAGCGATGCACCCGGTCGCAGGCGACCGATGATGTTCAGCTCCGCGTAGACCGGAACGTCCCCGAGTGGGCCGGAGTTGGGCATGACCGGCGCCCAGAGATCGACACCGCGCGGGTAGTCGAGCCCGAGCGGCATCACACCGACGATCGTGTGTGCTGCGCCCGTCGCGTGTAGGACGAGCCGGCGTCCCACGATCCGCGGATCGGCGCCGAAGTACCGCTGCCACGCGCCGTGGCTCAGCACCGCCACCGGTGCGGCCCCTACAACGTCGTCCTCCGGTCGCAGCGTGCGGCCGATGGTCGGCGCAGCGCCGAGGAGATCGAAGTATCCGCCCGAGACGAGTGCGCGACGGACGCGAAAGACGTTGCCGGCATCGAGAACGGGTACGAGGTGCGCGCCCCCGTACGAGAAAAACTCCATCTGCCCGAGCGAGCGCACGCGGGTCGCGAACTCGCGCGCGTCCCCGAGGAGGAGCGGAAAGTTCTCGAACCGTCCATCGCTCGTCGCGCCCCAGAGCACGACGACGCGACCCTCATCGCGCACCGGGAGCGGGCGCAGCAGCAATGCGTCCGCAAAGGTGAAGACCGCGGTCCCGAGGCCGAGTCCCAGGCCGAGCGTCAGGATCGCGGTGAGCGCAAAGCCTGGCGTGCGACGGAGGCCGCGAACACCGAGGCGAATATTCCGGAGAAGGTGTTCCATGAGCGGGTGGGTTTCTCCTCGAGCCGGGAGCACCGGTGACGACGAATGACGAGCTCACGGACCATGGCGCACTGCGTCACGGAATGGTAGCACCCGGTCTGGTTTGTCGGGGGATCGTCGCGGCGGACGGAGATCCGTGGGCGCAGTATCTGCGGAGCCGCCGCGTTCGCCCTCGGCGAAACGCTCCGACCTCTCCTGAGAATGCTTCAGCCAGCGCCGGGGACGGCTACCTTTTCGGCGATGCTTGACGCGATCGGGCGTGGACCAGTTTTGAACGCAGGTTCTGATTGAACTCCTCACAGGCAGTCCTGGCGAGCCGCGCGGGAACGCGCGCGGTACAGCTCGGCGTCCTCGTCAACGCCGTACTCGCTGGTGTGAAGCTCGTCGCCGGGATCCTCGGCAACAGCTACGCACTCGTCGCCGATGCGATCGAGTCGGC
>JANPKQ010000026.1:0-33781 GCA_031426115.1 Gemmatimonadaceae bacterium
GTAGGGAGGGATGTTCAGGTTGAGCAGGAACACCTCTCCCGAGTTCACTACCGCGTAGGCGTCCGAAATGTTCGCCTTACCCGCTCGGAGCGCCTTCACTTCCGTACCCGTTAGCACGATCCCGGCTTCCCAGGTCTCCAGGATGTGATAGTCGAATCGCGCGCGTCTGTTCCGGGCGATGGTCTGGTGCTCTTCGGTTTCGGGGTCGGCCATTGGAGGCGGCGCGCACGGCGTTCAGGGTGTAACCGCCCGGCGGCGCGAACACAGCCACTCGCCTACGGAATCGGCGGGAAGCCGGCGCCGAAAGTTATTCCGACGGCAGCGCAGCAGCAACGCCGATCGCGTTGACTTGACCCTTCCTTGGGGATAGGTTGAGCGCCAACGCCGAAGTGGTGGAACTGGTAGACGCGCTGCGTTCAGGGCGCAGTGGGCGATAGCCCGTGGGGGTTCGAGTCCCCCCTTCGGCACTCGATGACCGCGCGGAGCGTTGAACGCTCCGCGCGGTTTTCTCATCCCCGCTCAGCGGCAGCGACGGACGGCGCAACGTTCTCCGGAAGCTCCGCCGCGCCGAAGACCTGTTGCAGCGCGGCGCTGCCCTCTGCGAGGTACGCCGATACGATGGATCCGGCACGGCCCACATCCGACTCGCCCGGCGTCGTGCCTCCTCCGGCAAAGGCCAGCAAGGTGCGGCCAAGACGGGCAGATGTCGGTTCCCCATCCCGGCGTTCCGCCAGCACGTCGGAGTAGGCGCGCAACCGCTGGTTGAACTGTCGCTCGGCGACCTCGAGCTTCGCGGCGTCCACGAGGGGCTCGCGGGCGAGCGTCATCGTCAACTCCTTCGCGACCGCCGAGGGGGTTCGGTCATCCAGGGCATCGCGCTGGGCCGCGAGCAGTCCGAGCGCGCGGCGCGCGTATCGAAGCTCCCACCGTGCGTGGTCGACATCGCCGCGGGTGGCGCATCCGGCGAGCCATGCGACGTCGCTGTCTCCCGGCTCGGTCCGGATGGCTGCAACGTAGGCTGACGCGCGCCGCGCGAGCGTCCTGGATTCCATCCACGCCTGCCAGATTCGCGGCGCCACGGGTGCGTCAGGTCTGGAGGATCGGGAGGCCGATGCGCTGTCGAACTGCGGGCTCATCGGCGAGAAGGTCATCGAGGTTCACGCTCTCCAGAACCTCGTCGATCTTCTGCTGGAGGAGCACCCAGACCGGTCGGATGCTGCAGTTCCCCGCGTCGGCGCACCGATCTTCACCCACCGGATGCGACACGCAATGGAGATCGAAGGTGGAAAGCTCGGAGGCGGCGATGACATCGCGCACCGAAACCTCGACGGGGGGCCGGGCTAGCGAGTAGCCGCCATGCGATCCACGCGTGCTCCGGATGATTCCGGCCCGTCGGAGACGCAGGAGAATCTGCTCGACGTAATCGGCCGGCAGGCGCTCGACCGCGGCGATCTCCCGTCCCGTCACCGGGCCGTCGCCGCTGCGCCTCGCCAGGTGCAGCGCGCAAATGATTCCGTACTCAGCCCATGTCGTTATGCGCACAAGCGGAGGATAGGATGCGTCCGCCCCGGAAACAAGGAGTGTCCCGGGCTACCCCGCCGACACTCCTCCATGCGCGCCGCCCGGAACTCCGATCTCGGTCATCTTGCGCATGTCGAGCACTGCGTCGATCTCGTCCTGCGGGAGGACCTTCTCGCGGCGCACCAGATCGCGAATGAGGACATTCTCCTTCACGGACTGCTTGCTGAGCTCCGCTGCGCGCGCGTATCCGATCTGGGGCGCCAGGGCGGTCGCCAGGGCGGCGGAGCGCTCGAGCCAGTACCCGCACTGCTCCTCGTTCGCCTCGATGCCATCAATGCACTTCGTCGCAAGGACGTTCATCGCGTTCGTCAGGATCTGCTCCGCGAGCAGCACGTTGTAGGCGACCACGGGCATCATGACGTTGAGCTCCAGCTGCCCGTGCTCCGCGGCGGCACCGACCGTCGCGTCGGTGCCGATGACCTGCAGGCACACCTGATTGACCATTTCCGGAATCGATGGGTTGATCTTCCCCGGCATGATCGAGGAGCCCGGTTGCACCGCCGGCAGGCGGATCTCATCGAGACCGGTTCGCGGCCCGCTCGCGAGCAGCCGCAAGTCGCTCGAGATCTTGCCGAGATCGATCGCCAGGATTCGGAGTTGGCTGCTGAACGCCGCCACATCGCCGAGACTCTGCATGAGTTGAATGCGGTCTTCGCCTTCGCGAAGCTCGAGCCCGCTGATGGCGCTGAGGTACTGGACCATGAGCGCAGGATACTCGGATTCGACGTTGACGCCGGTGCCGACCGCGCTTCCTCCGATCCCGAGGTCCTTGAGGTAGTCGGCGCTCTCTTCGATTCGACGAAGGCACCGATCGATCGTCCCGCCGTACGCCTTGAACTCCTGCCCCAGTCGGATGGGCATCGCATCCTGCAAGTGCGTACGCCCCGACTTGAGTACGCCGTCGAACTCCTCGGCCTTTCGTTGGAACGAGTCGCGCAACGACCGGCCGGCCTCGAGCAACGGTCCCGCCGCCGCAAGCGTCGCGAGTCGAATTGCCGTCGGGATGACGTCGTTTGTCGACTGGGCCATGTTCACGTGATCGTTCGGGTGCACGGGCGTGTAGCTCCCCCGTGTCCCCCCGAGAATCTCGTTCGCGCGATTGGCCAGCACTTCGTTGCTGTTCATGTTGTGGGAGGTGCCCGCGCCGGCCTGGTAGACATCGACGACGAACTGATCGCGATGCTGTCCCGCGAGCACCTCGTCGGCTGCCTTGCCAATCGCGTCCGCAAGCCGAGCCTCGAGTCGCCCCGTTTTCAGGTGCGTCTGTGCAGCGGCCTTCTTGATCCAGACCGTCGCATCGACGAACGGGGCCAGCGGGCGCAGACCGCTGATCGGAAAGTTCTGCATCGCGCGCACGGTCTGCACACCATACAGGGCATCGGCGGGCACGGGCATCGGCCCGAGCGGGTCTTTCTCGATACGGGTAGCGTTCGCCATGATGGGGCTCGTTTCGCCGAGTCTCAGGTCGCGTCGGTCAATGTCAGCGGAACCTCGAACGTCGAGGTTATGTGCGTGATGATCAGCCCGGTGCGATTCGCCGTGATCCGGGCGCGCTGCGCAACGCCGGTCCGATTCGAGCCGAGCCGGAACTGCGCCAGCACCGCCGACCCAATGACGCCGGTGCCGTCGTCGCGGAACACGCATGCAATCTCCCGGTCCTGCGTGCTGCCCGTGGACGAGTAGCGGATGGAGTAGAACATCGCCGACCCCGCTGCGTCGGGCACTGGCGTCCAGGTCAGGTTGAGGTCTTCCGTCAGCGATGCCGGGAGGGTGATAGTGCTCGGCGTGAACGCTTCCGCGGTTCGACCCGCGACGGAGCGCGCGGGGAAGCCGCCGGGCGCGCCGGGGATCGTGAAGGTGATGACCGCTCCCGGCGTGAAGGGCAACTCGAGCCCCGGAGCAACGCCATAGGTCGTGCGGCCATCGGCTACGCGCTTCGTCAGCGTCGCGTCCGGCCCCGCGAAACGGGCGGTGATGCTTGCGCCCGCGTCGAGGTAATCGAACACTGTCGTTCCGCCAGTTCGGATGGCCTGATCGATACATCCCTCCTGACCGACCTGGGTGGAGGACAGGGCCAGTCCGGTTCCCTCGATGAAGAACGCGGACGGGCTCGTCACGTAGCCCTGCTCGGTCCGCACGGTGGGGACGCTGATGATGGCGACCTGCACCCGCTCGACTTCGAGCGACTTGCATGACGCAAACGCCAGCGTCGCGACGAGGACCCCGGTGAGGCGGAAAACGGATGGGGAAGGCATGGGACGCTGGGGCTGAGGGAAAAACGAGGCGATCGCGGGCGAGCGCTGACGAGAGTACCCGGGGAACGCACCAGCTGCATGATATGCTGCCGGCGGGCCAACCGGGGAGGGTCAGGGTGCAGGGTTGAGCGGCACCGTCGCCACGAATGTGGAGGTCACATGGGTGACGGTCTTCCCCACCCGATTCGCGCTGATGCGGACACGCGTTGCCCGAACGTCCCGGACGGCCGACTCCCGAAACTCGAACAGCGCCTCGAAGGGAACCGCGGCGCTTCCGTCATCGACGAAGAAACAGCCGATCTCCCTGTTCAGGGTCGTCGTCGCCGCCGCCGCGTACCTGAGGGAGTAGAACATCGCGGACCCGGGTACCGCGGTCGCTCCCGGCGTCCAGGTCACCGGCATATCCGACTGGTTGGAGGCGGGAAGTGTGAGGGCCGAGGGGGTAAAGACCTCGGCCGTGCGCGCGGCAGCAGTTGTCGGCTCGAGCCCACCCGCCGCGCCCGGAATCTCCACGGTCACCGAATCTCCGGGAACGAACGGAATCGACGTCCCCTCGGCCATCACATACGAGTCCACCCCTGACTGCGTGCGGGGGGTCAGCACACCCTGGGTCTGCGGTCGATTAAACTTCACCGTGACGCTGGGGCCGGCGTCGAGATAGTCGAGCTGCGGGTTTTCATCGTCACCCGGAAAGCGCTGGACGATGCAGGAGTCACGTGCGACTACGCTCGACGAAAGCAACACGCCGCCTCCGTTGAAGAAGAGGCCGGTGGGCCTGGCGCCATAGGTCGTCGTGCCCGTCTTCAGGGTCTCGATGTTGATGATGGCGTAGTTCGATTTCTCCGCATCGAGGATGTCACGGCACCCGGCAGCTGAAGCAGCGAGCGCGACGAGCAGCAGAACGCGGGACCGACGAATAGGGAGCATGGCTGTGACCATCAGAGGGTTACGGGGATGTTAAGCCCGTTCGCGAAGCGATTGAAGTAGTTGAACAGAGCGATGACCGCGGTGATCTCTACGATCTGGTCGGTCGCAAAGTGTCCAGCAAGCGCCGCGAAACGGTCGTCACGGACGACCCCGCCATGCCTGGTGACGTCATTCGCGAATTCCAGAGCGGCCTTCCACGCTGGCTCGAACCCGGCGAGATCGTCGCGAGCTACAGCCGCGAGCTGATCCTCGGACACCTTCAGCCGCCTTGCCAAGGCGGTATGGGAAGCCAGTCAATACTCGCACCCATTGATGTGAGAGACCCGGATCGACAGGAGCTCCTTCAGGCGCACGTCGACGGTGCCCGGCCCCATCACGGCGCTCATGTGCGCGGCGAGCGTCTCGCCAATCTCCGGCCGGTGGGCGGCCACGCGAAAAAGGTTGGGAACTCGCCCGCGCTCGCGCATGAACCGCGCGAAAACCTCGCGCATACCTCCACCGACGTCTTCGGGACTAAGTCGGGGGAGTCGTCCGTCGTCTTCGGTCATGGTGATCCTCTGGGTCGAAGGGTCCGCGCCGCGAGCACGATGGTGACACCACCGGCGGCCATCGCGATGCCCAGCCAGCCGACGCTGAGCATGTGGAGTCGTCCGAACGCAACGCGCCGGGGATCATCGATCGCGAGCGATGCCAGCGGGGCCGTCAGCTCGCCGCGGATCGAGGCGATTCGCGGCGAGACCGCGAACTGCGCAACCGCACAGGCCAGAATCATGGCGCTCGCCGCGATCCGCCGGCCCGTTGCGGACCGCCGCGCCGGACCGCGCCACTCGAGAACGAGTGCGGCCAGGCCCGTCACCACTCCCGCTACAAACAGGCCGGGGAGCGCGCGACCGACCAACGCGCCGGCGAGCTCGCGACTGGGGAGTACATCGAACGCCGCGGGAGCGACAACGGCAGCGAAGAATGCGGCCGCCCCGAGCCACAGAGCGAGCAGCACGAGCTGGATCAGTGCGGCGAGGAACCCCCGCTCGTCAGGAGCCGACGATGCGCGCGCTGCCATTGAGGAACGGATTCGTCGCCAGCTCCCGGTCGAGCGTCGTCTCGGGACCGTGACCGGGATACAGGACGGTTGGGGCCGGGAGTTCGGCGATGCGCTCGAGCGACGATGCGAGTGCGCGGCCGTCGGACAACGGCAGATCGGTGCGGCCGATGGATCCCGCGAAGACGCAGTCACCAACGAAGGCGATTCCGTGTCCATGAATCACGACGTGCCCCGGCGCGTGACCCGGTGCGTGCAGGACCGAAAACTGGAGTGTTCCCAGCGTCAGGACATCCCCGTCGGCGAATCGGGATTCGGGAAGCGGGGGCGATTCGTACGGGAGCCCGTATGCCGCAGCCTGCCGGTCAACGGCCCGATATAGCGGAAGGTCGTCGGGATGAAGGTAGATGGGGACATCATGAACACGCTTCACCGCCGCGACACCGCCGACGTGATCGAGGTGAGCATGGGTCACCCAGATCGCTTCGAGTTGAACGCCCGCCGCCTCGACCATGCCGAGAACGCGTTCGCCCTCGGCGCCGGGATCGATGAGCACCGCGGCGCCGGACACCGGGTCGGACAGGAGATAGCAGTTCTCCTGGAATGCGCCAACGGTGAGGCGGGAGACCTTCACACCGCGTATCCCCCGCTTCCCTGAATCGGATCGTTCCCGCGGCCGTGGCGCAGGGACGTGAGATACTTCTCCACCGCAATCGCCGCCGTCGTGCCATCACCAGCAGCCGTCGTGACCTGTCGAGTCAGCTGCGCACGCAGGTCGCCGGCCGCGAAGAGACCGCGCAACGACGTCTCCATGTTGGTATCGGTCCGAATGTACCCCATCTCGTCATGGTCGAAATGCGCATCGATGATCCCGGTGTTCGGGCGGAACCCGATGAAAATGAAAATGCCCGTGGCCTGCAGCGTGCTCGTCGCATCCGTCTTCGTGTTGCGGAGGACGAGGCTGTGCATGCCGCCGTTCTGGTCGCCCTCGATTCGCTCGACGACGGTGTCCCAGATCATCTCGACCTTTGGATTCGCGAAGATGCGCTGCTGAAGAATCTTCGAGGCGCGCAGATCCGCGCGTCGGTGGATGAGGTACACCTTCGATGCGTACCGGGTGAGGAAGTCCGCCTCCTCGACGGCCGCGTCACCGCCACCGACGACCGCGATCGTCTGTTCGCGAAAGAACGCGCCATCGCAGATCGCGCAGTACGAGACGCCCTTCCCCGCGTATTCCTGTTCGCCGGGGACACTCAGCTTGATCGGCGTGCCGCCGGCCGTGATGATGGCAGCCGGCGAGCGATAGACATCGCCGTCGTCAGTGATGGTCTCGAACGAGCCGTCGGGCATCTTGCGAAGTGTCACGGCCGTCGCCTGCCGGAACTCGGCACCGAACTTCCGGGCGTGCGCCTCGAACTTCGTCGCCAGCTCGTGGCCAAGAATGCTCTCGAAGCCTGGGTAGTCCTCGATGAGCTCCGTGTTCAGGAGCTCGCCGCCCGGGAGGCCGCGTTCCAGGACAACGGCCTTGAGCAGGGACCGGCCGGCATACATCGCCGCGGTCATGCCGGCCGGGCCTGCGCCGATGATCACCACATCGTAGTCGAACGTCGCCACTCTCTCTCCTCAGTCCCGTTCCAGGCCGCCACCGTCTTCGGCGTGGCGTAATCTCACCAATCGCACGCGCCGGTGGAATCAGAGTGGGGCGATCGTCAGTTGCCCGAGTGCCCCGTGGCAATGAGACATCGTCCCCACCAGCACTTCCGCCGGGCCGGCCTCTCCCAGTTCGCGGATGGCCCGGTCGGCATCGACGATCGCGCTCACGTCGATCATTCCGACCCCGTACGCGCGATGCGTGCAATGGAAAACGAACGGGCCTTCGATAACGTGCCCACGAGCGCGCTCGCCACTGACGTGTCGGGTGATTGCGGTGGGCATCGTCCATCCGCGAAGCTCGCGCGTGGCCGGGCACCGGGCTGGCTCGATGCAGTTGATCGGGCACATCCACTCGGCAAAGCTGACATAGTAGGTGGCCCCGTCGGGCGACGCACGCTGCCATGGAACATCGGGAACATGCTCGAGCGACCGTATCGACACGAGGCGTTCCGGCCACCGGGCTCGTGCCCGATCGACGACCCAGTCGAAGAGGAGATGCGGCATCAATGGGGACGGGACAATCGCCGCCGAAGCTGCCGGTCCGGGATCGAGTGCCGCGGCATCGAGAAAGTCCGCAAAGAACTCCTTCCAGTCTCGCGTCACGATCGTCTCCCGCTGCGACCGCTCCCGCGCGGCGCGACACCCGGGGTCGCGGTCCACGACGACTAGCTCGTGCCATGTCAGCGCGCCAGCGTCCCGAGCGCGGCCGAGCTGGCGGAGGTAGTAGGAGCCGTAGCATCCACCGCCGACAATGACGATCGTGCCGTACGCCACCGGAGTGATTGGCGCGCGGCGCCTCAGGGGTTGTGGATCGACCAGCTCTTCCGTCTTGCGGAACGCCAGCGTCCCGCCTGGGTCACCCGCGGACATGCCGTCCGCCATCGACGATGATAGTCTCTCCCGTGACATAGTCGGCGTCGAGCAGATACAGCACGGCTCCAACGACATCGGCGGGCGACCCGAGGCGATGCAGGGGTGTCGTCGCGTTCAACCGGTCCCCGTCTGCGTCCTTCCACGCTGCGGGAAGAAGCACGGCGCCCGGCGCAACGGCGTTCACGCGAATCGATGGGGCCAGCACACGGGCGAGCGCACGAGTCATTTGAACGACGCCGGCCTTCGTGATGCCGTGCGGAACGTAGTCGGGCCATGTCTCGAAGGCGGCGAGATCCGCGATGTTCACGATCGCGCCACCTCGCTCACTCATGCGCAACGCCGCCGCCTGGGCGACGAAAAATGCTGCGCGAAGGTTGAGCGCGAACATGTCATCCCACTCCGACTCCGTCACCGTGTCCCACGGGGTCCGCACCATGACCGCGGCGGAGTTCACGAGGACGGCAATCTCCCCCATCGTGTCCGAGACGGCGCCAACGAGCGCGGCGGGCGCTCCGCGCTCGGCAAGGTTGGACTGGAACACCTCCGCGCGCAGTCCGAGAGCGGCGATGGAATGCGCGGTCTCGCGCGCGGGCGCCTCGCTCGCGTTGTAGTGGACGGCGACGTGCATTCCGCGCGCGGCGAGTCCCTCGGCGATCGCGCGGCCGACCCGGTGGCCCGCGCCGGTCACGAGTGCAAGCCGCCCGGCGAGCTCCATTCAGCGACCGGTAATCGAGCGGGCGCGGCTCACGCCGCGGGCGCGGCTGCGGCCCGCCGATCGACGCGCTCGCGCTGGCGGTCGAGCCAGTCGTGGGGGACGCGCATGACGTTGAGCACCCGCGTGCCGGTCATGGCACCATGCCAGTCGGACCCACCGCTCGGAACCAGGCCGAGGTGGTCGGTGAGGGCCCCAAGGCGAGCGATGTCCTCTGCAGAATGACCCGGGTGCCGAACCTCCACCCCGTCGAGGCCCAGGCCAGCAAGGGTCTCGAGCCACGCCCGTGTCCCGGCCCCACCCGGATGCGCGAGGACGGCGATACCACCAGCAGCGTGCACCAGGTCGATCGCCTCGGAAAGGGCCAGCGTGTGCTTCGGCACAAACGCCGGCTTGCGGAAGCCGAGATACCGGTCGAACGCCTCGCGCGAATCGCGAACCCAGCCGCCCGCGATGAGGGCGCGCGCAATGTGCGGCCGCCCGATGGCGCCGGCGGCGGCTTCCACCATCACCGCGTCGAGGGTCACGGGTACACCGAGCGAATTGAGCGCTGCGACGATCCGCTCGGCACGGACGCGGCGTGCGGATCGGAAGAGAGCGAGCGCTCCTTCAATGGCCGGCAGATCGAGGAGGTGAAGGCCCAGCAGGTGTGTCTCACGCTCCTCTTCGAACGCACTCAGCTCGACGCCGGCAATGACTTCGACGCCCAACTCCGCGCCCGCGCGTCGCGCGTCCGCCACGCCATCGATGGTGTCATGGTCGGTGAGTGCGACGGCGGCGAGTCCCGCGGCCGCAGCCGCCACCACGACGTCACGGGGCGCGACGGCTCCATCCGACGCAGTCGAGTGCATGTGCAGATCGACATGACGTGAGGGCATCGCTGCGGCGCCACCGCTCACGGCGTGTAGCCGGCCTCCGGCGAGGTGAAGCTGGGCTGCGAAAACTCGAGCAGCCGTCCGAGATCGGCGTCCGACAGCTCGGCGAGCGAACGCTCACGCGAGCGGGCCCCGTGCGGCGAGTACCGCGTGACGCGGGCCTCGCGCTCGGCACCGGCTCCCGAGATGAAGATGAGGCCGAACTCGTCGTGTTCGTTGGCCGTGATCCAACCTGATGGGAAGACATCCCAGGCGCGTCCATCCACGGTGATGCGTCTCGTCGGCATCGCTACTTGATCTCCACTTCCTGATAGATGCGGGCCGATTCGCCCATGGCGCCGGGCGCCGCGGCATGGGCCGCGGCGAGCGTCTTCGGATCGCCCGCCTCGGCGAACTCGATGAAGGCCCCCGGGAGCCCCGCTTCCTCGCACACCCAGAACTTGCAGTTCGCGCGTGTATAGTGATCGCGGCGCTGGTGCAGCCGCTGGAGGTAGTCGGTCCGCTGGTGAGCCGGGACGATCGACCGCTGCAGCGTGAGCGCGCGAGCCATCTCAGACCGCCTCGGGAAAGGCTTCGAGCGTCTTCTTCACGAAAGCGAGGAACTGGTCGGCCACCGCGCCATCAATGATCCGGTGGTCGAACGAGATCGAGAAGAAGGCACACGTCCGAATGGCGATGGTGTCCTCGCCGTCCGGACCGGTGATGACCTTCGGACGTTTCTCGATCGCTCCAACACCGAGAATCGCAACCTGCGGCTGGCTGATGATCGGCGTCCCCATCAGCGAGCCGAAGACCCCGGGATTGGTGACGGTAAAGGTCCCATCCTGAACTTCGCCCGGAGCGAGCTTCTTGGCTCGGGCGCGGGCCGCGAGGTCATTGAGCGTCCGCGTGATTCCCGACAGCGACAGGTCTTCCGCGCGCTTGATCACCGGCACGATCAGTCCCCAGTCGAGGGCAACGGCGACGCCGATGTTGTACTGCTTGCGCAGGATGACGTTTGTCCCGGCGACGGAGGCGTTCATCACGGGGAACGCCTTCAGCCCATCGACGACGCTGCGGATGATGAATGGCATGTACGTCAGCTTCTGGCCCGTCTCGGCCTCGAAGCGAACGCGATGCTTCGAGCGAATGCGCGCGATCCGCGTGAAGTCGATCTCCATGAACGACGTCACGTGCGCTGACGTCCGACGCGACACGACCATGTGCTCGGCGATCCGCTGCCGCATGACCGACATCGGCTCGACGACATCGCCCGCCCAGGGCTCGGGCATGGGACCGTGTGACCCGGTGCCTGTGGGTGCATGCATCGACGGCGCCGCGGCTGGACGACCCGGGGTGGCGGGGGCGGCCGCTCCGCCGCTCTCGATCGCGCTGAGCAGGTCGCGCTTCGTCACGCGTCCCGCGATACCGGAGCCCTGCAGTGCGGCGACATCGATGTTGTGCTCCGCCGCCATCTTTCGCACGAGCGGCGAGGAGCGCGTACGCACGCGGTCCTCGAAGGTGTTTCCGTTGGGAGAGCCCGCGCCTGAGGCGGGTGCTGCGGCCGACGGATGCTGGGTCGCCGGCGAGGCGGTTGGGGTGCTTTTCTCGGGAGGTGGCGCGGCGCGGCCGGCCCCACCGCCGGCCGCTGCCACAGCGCCAGTTCCCGCCGCGACGGGAGCGCCGACGGCGGCCCCGACCTCGGTCTCGATGCGGGCGACGATCGTCTGCACCGGCACCGTCTGACCCTCGGTCACCAGTATCTCGGCGATGACGCCGGCGTTCGGCGCCGGAATCTCCGCGTCCACCTTGTCGGTCGAGATCTCGAAGATGGGCTCATCACGTTTCACCGTGTCGCCCACCTTCTTCAGCCATCGCGAGAGCGTGCCCTCGGCAATGGACTCGCCCATCTGCGGCATGATGACGTCGATACGTGCCACTGCTAACCTCTGTCAGAATGTTCGGCGCGCGGAACGGACTGCCGCAGCCGCCAGAGAACCAGTACGGGGAGCGAGACCGCTCCGATCAACCCCCCAGCTGCAGCGAACAGATGCCAGTCGCATACCGGCAGGCCCGGATCGGGAATGCAGCGCCGGACAATGCCGACGAGCTTGCCGACGAGCACGCCGACCATGGATCCGCTGAAAAAACCCGCGACCGCCATGAAGCATCCCGCACCAATGTAGCGCGGCGCATTTGATGGAGGCGCGGTTGAACCCGCAGCCATCAGTAGGCCGCCAGCCGCCGGGCTGCCAGGACGATGTCGGACGTCTGCGGCAGCACGTAGTCCTCCAGCGGCGGCGAATATGGCAACGGAACGTCGGCCGCAGTCACCCGAAGGATCGGCGCGTCGAGCCACTCGAACGCGTGCTCGTTGATCCGAGCGGTGATCTCGCCCGCGATACCGCCGGTGCGTGTGTCCTCGTGGACGATCAGTACGCGGCTCGTCTTCTTCACCGTTGCAATGATCGCCTCGTCGTCCATCGGCAGGAGGGAGCGGAGGTCGAGGACCTCCACCGACAGGCCGTCCTCCTTGTCCAGCTGTTCCGCCGCTTCGAGCGCCTTCCACACCGTGGCGGCGTAGGTGATGATCGACAGATCCTTCCCCTCTCGCGCGATGCGCGCCTTCCCGATCGGCACAAGGTGATCGCCCTTCGGCAGCTCTTCCTTGATGCGACGGTACAGGTACTTGTGCTCGAAGAACAGCACGCAATCGTCGTCTCGGATCGCGGACTTCAGGAGGCCGAGCGCGTCCGACGCGGTTGCCGGATAAACGATCTTCAGCCCGGGCGTGTGGAGGAACGCGGCCTCGGGGTTCTGGGAGTGGAACGGCCCCCCGCGGACATATCCGCCGCTCGGGCCGCGCACGACCATTGGGCACGGCAGCATCGCACGATAGCGCGCGGTCGCAACGTAGTTCGTGAGCATGTCGTACGCGCACGAGATGAAGTCGATGAACTGCATCTCGCAGACGGGGCGCATTCCCATGTGAGCAGCGCCCGCCGCCGCGCCGACGATCGCGGCTTCGGCAATCGGCGTGTCGATGACCCTCCGCTCACCGAATCGGGCCATCAGCCCATCGGTGACCTTGAACGCGCCCCCGTAGCGGCCGATGTCCTCGCCAAGGCAGAAGACGTTTTCGTCGCGCTCCATCTCCTCGAAGAGGGCCTGACGGATCGCCTCGAGATACGTGACTTCAGCCATCGTGGGTTCCCCAGCTTGCCGGTCGTTCGTGGACGTTCACTGCCGAGCGCACGCCCTGCCGGAACCAGAGCGGCTCGACGGAGGGCGGATCCGCGTGGATCCCGACGAGGGCGTCGAGGGGCTCCGGCATCGGGGAACGCTCGGCTTCATCCGTTGCTGCATCGATCTCGGCGGCGATGCGCGCATCGATGGCCTCGAGCTCGGCGGCCGGTACGCCCTCGTCACCGAACAGCACTTTCGTGTAGCGCGCGATGGGATCGTTCTCCGTTTCCCACCGCTCGATCTCGCCGGGGGGAACGTACGACTGGTTGTCGTGCTCGGCATGTCCCTTTCGCCGATACGTGATGAGCTCGACGAGCGACGTTCCCTCGCCGCGCCGTGCGCGATCAACGGCGCGCTTCGTGACCTCGTACGTGGCGAGCACATCGTTGCCGTCGGCCTGCTCGCCGGGAATGCCGTACGCGAGCGCCTTGTCCTTGAGCTCCTTCACGGCCGTCTGCATCGAGAGCGGCGTCGAGTACGCGTAGCCGTTGTTCTCCACCACCACGACCAGCGGACACCGCTGAACAGCGGCGAAGTTGATCCCCTCGTGGAATGCACCGGTCGACGTCGCACCGTCGCCGACGTAGACGAGACCGACGCGCTGCTCGTTGCGGAGCTTGAACGAGAGCGTCACACCCGCCATCACCGGGACCATGTCGCCGAGGTGCGAGATCTGCCCGACGAAGCCGCGAACCAGATCGCCGTAGTGGATGTTGAGCTCGCGTCCCCGCGTGGGCGAATCACCCTTGGCCATGTACTGACGAAGGATCTCCAGTGGCTGCGCCCCTTGCACCAGCATTGACCCGAGATTGCGGATCAGCGGCGACAGGATGTCGCCCTTCGTTCGATCCAGGGCATAGGCGCTGCCGACCGCGTCCGCCTCCTGGCCGAGGGAGCGAAACAGCCCGCCGACGACCTTGGTCTGTCGGTACAGGTTGACCAGGCGCTCCTCGAGTGACCGTGTCAACCGCATGTAGTAGTAGAGATCGAGCTTCGCGGCGCGGTCCAGGCCCGTGTCCTCGGCCCGGAACCCGGCAGCGTCGCCGCGCTGCCTCGTGCGAGGCCGACTCGCGCGCGACGCCATCAGTACGACGCCGACGGCCTGTGATTCGGATCCGCGCGGCGGTGCAGGCGGACGAAATACTTCTTCACGTTGCGGTCGAGCCGGCTCTCGCCCGTCTGGTCCGTATCGGCCTGCACGAAGGTGTAGTGCCCGCCTTCAGGGCGGATGCGCAGGGTGAGCGTTCCGAGCGCGCCGGCGAAGGTGCGCTCGCGCGCCGCCTTGCCGTTCGTCGTCATCCCGATGGTCGGAAAGAAGGCGTCGGCCTCGGCCATCGCGTCATCGCCAGGCAACTGCGAGCGAAAGAAATGCCGCATGTCTAGGAGGGTGGTGGTGGCGCGGGCGCCGGCACTGCGGGGAACTCGGGGGTTCGCTCCGTATGGACTTCCTGCATCCACTCGGTGGTCTCGAGGGGGGACAGGGTGTCGCGACGAAATCTCACTGCGACCGCCCACGTTCCCGAAGTGAGGAAATTCAGATTCCCGAAGTACGTGCCGAGCTGGGTGCCGGGCACGAGGTTGTCATAGATACTCTTGCCATCGCGGCTGGTCGCGTAGACCTGACCCCAGCCATTGTCGATGGGTTGCCCCGAGTCGCGGTCCTGCACGACGACGCGATACTGAATCTTCTCGCGCGCGTAGGCCGGCGTCGGTTGGAAAGAGATCCGCGTTGCCATCGTCTGGCCGCCGCGAATGTCCGAGACGCGCGCGCCGCTGTCCGGGCCACAGGCCCCAACCGCGATCGCGGCAGCCGCGATGAGCACGCGCCCGGCTCGTGCAATCACGCGTAGTACTCGAGTCCGAGGTGCGTGATCTGCTCCTCACCCATGAGGTGGCGAAGCGTGTTCTTGAGCTTCGTCTGCTGGATGAACAGGTCGTGCTCCGGCTGAAGGCCCGGCGCGGCCATCGGGCTCTTGTAGTAAAAGGAGAGCCATTCCTGAATCCCCTTCATCCCGGCGCGGTGGGCGAAGTCCGAGAACAGCGCCAGATCGAGCACGATGGGCGCGGCAAGAATCGAGTCGCGGCAGAGGAAGTTCACCTTGATCTGCATGGGATATCCCATCCAGCCCACGATGTCGATGTTGTCCCAGCCTTCCTTGTTGT
The DNA here is from genome assembly GCA_031426115.1 of Gemmatimonadaceae bacterium. Lineage (GTDB taxonomy): Bacteria > Gemmatimonadota > Gemmatimonadetes > Gemmatimonadales > Gemmatimonadaceae > JANPKQ01. The sequence continues at coordinate 15,304 of JANPKQ010000026.1, forward strand.
CGCCGCGCGGTGGGTAGTAATTGATCCGAACGACGTGCGAGAAATCCTTGTAGAGGTCAGGATAGAGCTCCGGCTGCAGGATGGTGTGCAGCACGCTGAGCTTCGACTCCTCCTTCGTCTTGAACGACGCCGGATCGTCGAGCACTTCGCCGTCGCGATTGCCAAGGATGTTGGTGGAGTACCAGCCCGCGAGGCCGAGCATGCGCGCCTTGAGGCCCGGCGCGATGACCGTCTTCATCCACGTCTGACCGGTCTTGAAGTCCTTGCCCGAGATCGGGAGGCCCTTGTCCTGCGCGAGCTGGACAAGGCACGGCATGTCGACCGTCAGGTTCGGCGCCCCGTTGCAGAAGGGGACGCCTTCCATCAGGGCCGCGTAGGCGTAGAGCATCGACGGGGCAATCGCATCGTCGTTCCGCTCCATGGCCTTCTCGAACTGCTCGATGGTTGCGTGCTGCGGGCCGGCCTTGATGAAGATCTCGGTCGACGCGCACCAGACCATCACGACGCGATCGAGCTTGTTCCGCGCCTTGAAATCCCGGATGTCCTGACGAAGCTGCTCCGCGAGGTCGCGCTTCGTCTTTCCCTTCTTGACGTTCGTTCCGTTGATCCGCGTGACGTACTTGTTATCGAACACGGCGGGCATCGGGACGATTGCCTTGAGGAAGTCGGCGATCGGCGCGATGTGCTTCTCCTCGAGCACGCCGGCATGGCGCGCGGCCTCGAGAGCATTGTCCGGGAACGGATCCCACGCGCCGAACACGATGTCATCGAGCGCGGCGAGCGGAACGAAGTCCTTAATGAGCGGCGACCGGTTTTCGGTGCGCTTCCCGAGACGGATCGTCGCCATCTGGGTGAGCGACCCGATCGGCTTGGAATGGCCGCGGCGAACGCTTTCGACACCCGCCATGAAGGTTGTAGCGACAGCGCCGAGGCCGGGGGTCAGCACGCCGAGGCGGCCCGTGGCGGGGCGAATATCCGGCGCGGAGCCGGAAGTACGTGAGTTCTTGGGCACTACTTTCCTTTGAGGGCAGGCCGCGCCGAGAGACGGTATTCGCCCTGGCCGCGCGGCTGGGCTTCCGTGGACCGGGGAACTTCGACGCGAGGCGTGGTGGTTGCGCGGTAGACGAACATGATACGCTGCACCGCGGTGATCCACGCGGTCACCGTCAGCAGCACGATCACGGCGATGAGGATGTAGCCACCCAGCGCCAGGCCGAAAAACGCCTGGGGCGCGGTGAGGAGCACGACGCGCTCGGCGCGCTGCATGATGCCGACCTTCGCATCGATGCCGAGCGACTCCGCGCGGGCACGTGTGTACGAGGTAAGGAACGTCCCGATGATGCCGAAAATGCACACCGCGACCATCGTGGCGCTCGAGTGCAGCACGCTGGTCGCATAGAACACAGCGAGCCCCCCCATCACCGCGCCATCGGCGATGCGGTCGAGGGTAGAGTCGTAGAATGCGCCGAAGACGCTGCTTTGCCCCGTGCGCCGCGCGACATTGCCATCGAGGACGTCGAACAGGGCGGTGAGGCCGAGGAGCCAGCCCGCGATCCGGATGTGTCCCGTGGCGTAGATCACCCCGCCAGCGACCGAGAACAGCGTCCCGATGGTCGTGAGCAGGTTCGGATTGACTCGCCGCCGGACCATCCAGTCCGCGATGGGATCGATAGTCCGCAGGTAGCCGTTCTTGAGCCAATCCGGCAAAAGCTTCATTCAGTATGAAGGCGCGGGTAGGATGACTACGTCGAGGGCGGTGGCTACCCCCCTGCATACACGACGGGCCGGAGCGTCGCTCCGGCCCGTAAAGTACCCGTGTAACATCGTTGTAGCAACGGCAGTAGGCCTCGCAGCCACCCGGTCAGCGACAGGGGGTCAGGGCAGCGTCCACGAGTAGCTACCGCTGAGCGTGACGCCCGTTTTCTCGACCGTTCGCGATCCATCTGCAACGGTGCCGCGGAGGGTGACGGTGGACCCGGAGGCGACGCCGCGCACCGGGATCGTCTCGGTGGCGTTCGCCGCGACGAGCTTCACGAACATCGGATTCCCGCCCTGCACGACGTAAACGCTGACTGCCTGACTGAAGTTGTTGGTGACGTTCAGCATGACTTCGGCCTGCGAGGCCGCACCCGAACCGACTTCGACCTGCCGTGGCCCACACGCTGCCGTCGCGAGCAATGCGAGTCCCATCAATAAAGCGCGCATACGAGCTCCTGTTCGAAAGTACGCAACGTTCTTCCACCCGGGGCCGCCCAGTGCAAGTCGTATGCTTGCGGAGGCCTATCGGTACAGAAGGTACGGCCGTGCTGCACGCTCGAAGGCCACGACCGCGGGAATCTCGCGATCGATGACGGTATCCGGGTCTTCTCCGGCAAGGATTGCCTCGCGCGCCGGGGCGTTCCCGAATCGGAGGTCGAAGGTCTGCGCAGTGACGCGGAGCGAGTCCCGGTGCGTTCGCGCCAGGGCCCACAGGATCGACGCACCGAGACGACCGCTGTGCAGCCGGTTGCGGTCATCGACCACGATGAGGACCCCCGGTATGCGCTGCCCGCCATACTTTCGATCCGGTGGATCGACCGGCATGAACTCCTCGGCCTCGAAATGTACTCCGGCGATGCCGCGGGAATTGAGCAGCCGAGCCACCTCCGTGGCGTTCATCCAGGGCGCGCCAAACCGCTGGAATGATTGCGGTGTGCCGCGGCCCACGGAGACGTTGGTGCCCTCGAACGGCACGAGCGAGGGATATACGGTCGCACTCGCCAACGAGGGAAGGTTGGGTGACGGCCGAACCCACGGAAGGTTCGTCTCATCGAACCAGGCGGTCCGTTTCCATCCGGACATGGGCACGACGCGCAACGGCGCATTGAGCCGCAGTGCGGCGTTGTAGTAGAGCGCCATTTCGCCCATCGTCATCCCGTGGCGCAGCGGAAAGGAATAGAGCGCGTACGCGCGGCCCGGCCGCGACGGAGTGGGCTCCTCCGGATTCGCGATCGCCGAGTCGAGCATCGGCCCGTCGCGGCGCGCCCCGCTGAGCGGATTCGGGCGGTCGAGGACGATGAGCTGCACACCGGTACGTTTCGCGGCCCGCAGCGCGTACACCAGGTTCCCGACGTACGTCCAGGTCCGGGTGCCGATGTCCTGCAGGTCGAAGACGAGCACATCGAGCCCGCGAAGTGTGCTGTCGGGAAATGCAATCGTTCCCGATCCGTACAGCGAGTGGATCACGAGCCCGCTGCGCTCATCGATGCCGCTTTCGAGCCGCTCGCGGTCCTCGGTACCACGGATACCGTGCTCCGGCGAAAAGAGCGTGACGAGAGACACGTTTGCAGCGCGTGCGCGCGGATCCCCGCGCAGAAGGTCGATGTCGGAGCGGCCGCGCTCGTCGATGCCGGTCTGGTTGGTGAGGAGTCCGATGCGCTTCCCGCGGACGAGATGGATGCTGTCGTCGAGGAGCACCGTGATCCCGGGTCGCACTGGCGCCTCGCGGGACTGCTCGGTGCGCGGGACCGGCGCATCATCGGAGTCCGCACCGCCACGGGGGCGACATGCGATCCCCGCAAGGAGCACGAGCGCTGCCAGGACAATCCGGCCAAGTTCGGTGCGGGTCGAAAGCGGAGCGGGCACGGGCGGATCCAGGGTGAGTGGTTGCGAATACGCGCGCGGCGGTCGAATGGGATCGTTGTTCCCCGCCCGCGCTGACCGTAGCTTATCGCTCACTCTGCCCCCACGCACCCCCAGGACGATTCCTGCCACGAGGAACAGGGCCCTGACGCTGCACCCCACCGCGACTTGCCGTGAGCATCGGGTTCGCGCTCCGAGGCGCGCCACACTTCGCCGGGCGACGTCGTTACCCCTGGTAATCGCCATGTTGATCTCGGCGGCCTGGGCCTGCGCCACGCCGCCGCGGCCCCTCCCTCCCGCTCCCCCCGGTCCACCCATGGCGGCTCCCGTTGACCTGCGCGCGCGGCTCACCGACACGCTGCGCCTGGTTCTCGATCGCGCAGTTCGCGACAGCGCGTTCCCAGGGGCGATCGCGGTGGTCGGCACGCGCGCGGGGACGCTGGCGACGGTCGCCGCGGGGCGGCTGGACTGGAACGAAGCGAGTGTTCCGGACGAGCACACGCTGTGGGATCTTGCGTCGCTCACGAAAGTGATTGGCACGACGTCAGCGATGATGCGTCTCGTGGGCGAAGGGACGGTCGAGGTCGACGCCCCGGTGCAGCGCTACCTGCCGCAGTGGACTGTGGCCGGGGCAGAGCGCGTCACCATCCGCCACCTGCTGCTGCACACCGCCGGCCTTCGTGCGCACCGCCCGCTCTACACGGAGACGAGCGATCCAGCGGGCGCTCGCGCACTGGTCTATGCCACGCCGCTCGATACCGTGCCGGGCGCCCGCACGCTATACAGCGACCTCGGGATCATCCTGCTGGGAGACGTCATCGAGCGCCTCACCGGCGCACCGCTCGACGCGTACCTGCGAGGCGCGGTGTTCGAGCCGCTGGGCATGCGGGAGACAATGTTTCGCCCGCCGCCGGAACTGCTTCCGCGAATCGCGCCGACCGAAATGGACCCTTGGCGGGGCCGGCACATCCGCGGCGAGGTGCATGACGAGAACGCGTTCCGACTGGGAGGCGTTGCACCTCACGCCGGGCTGTTCAGCTCTGCCCACGACCTTGCACGCTTCGCGCGCATGTACCTGAACGGCGGCACCCTGGACTCGGCGCGCGTGCTCGATCCTGCGATCATCGCTCTGTTCACGCGCGCCGCTGACCGATCCTTCTCGACGCGAGCACTCGGCTGGGACACAGCCGACGGTCGCAACTCAGCGGGCGCGCTGATGAGCGATCGCGCTTTCGGCCACACCGGTTTTACGGGCACGTCGATCTGGATTGACCCGGCGGCGGACGTGTTCGTCCTGCTGCTGACCAACCGGGTGAACCCCACCCGGGCGAACATGCGGATCGCCGCCGTGCGACGCGCGGTGGCCGACGCCGCGATGTCGCTGGTCCGCAAAAACCACCTCCCTCCTTTCTCGCCATGACTCTCACCGCAGTAGACTGGGCGATCGTCGTCGCGTACTTCCTGGCGACCGCTGCAATCGGCTTCTACTTCACGAAGCGAGGCGGCGAGAGCGTGAAGGAGTATTTCATCTCGGGACGCAACGTGCCGTGGTGGCTCGCGGGCGTGTCGATGGTGGCGACGACGTTTGCGGCCGACACTCCGCTGGCGGTGACGGGCATGGTCGCCCGGAACGGAGTCGCGGGGAACTGGCTGTGGTGGAACATGGTGATGAGCGGGATCCTCACGGTGTTCTTCTTCGCGCGCCTCTGGCGGCGCGCAGGCGTCATGACGGATGTCGAGCTGGCCGAGCTGCGCTACGGCGGGAGACCGGCGTCCGTGCTCCGTGGCTTCCGCGCGATCTACCTCGGTGTCGTCATCAACCTGATCATCATGGGGTGGGTCACCCTCGCCATGGTGAAGATCCTGACGATGACCCTCGGCATCCAGCCGTGGGTCGCGGTCGGCGTGTGCTTCGTGTTTACCGCGGCGTACTCGGTCGCGGCCGGCATGTGGGCCGTGCTGTGGACCGACTTCTTTCAGTTCATGCTCGCGATGGCGGCAGTCATCGCGCTCGCCGTGTATTCGGTGGACGCCGTGGGCGGGATGGACGCACTGAAAGCCGGCGCGGCCGCGCATTTCGGCAGCGAGACGGCGGCGCTGTCGGTTCTCCCCTTCCGAACGAGCGCTGCTGGTCAGCTCGAGGCATTCGCCTGGATGCCGATACTCACCATGGGCGTCTTCCTGTTCGTGCAGTGGTGGGCCGCATGGTATCCCGGAGCGGAGCCGGGCGGCGGAGGCTACGTCGCGCAGCGGATTTTCTCGGCGCGGACGGAGCGCGACGGCGTCCTGGCGACCCTCTTTTTCCAGGTGGCGCACTACGCGCTGAGGCCGTGGCCGTGGATTCTCACCGCGCTGGCGACGGTCATCCTGTACCCGACACTCGAGGACAAGGAGTCGGGCTACGTGAAGATCTACATCGACCACCTTCCGTCACCGTGGAAGGGGCTCCTGCTCGCCGGGTTCGCCGCCGCGTACATGTCCACGATCTCGACGCACCTCAACTGGGGCGCCTCGTATCTGGTGAACGACGTTTATCGGAGATTCTGGCGCAGGACGGAGAGCGAGAAGCATTACGTGAACATCGCTCGCATGGCGACGATCGTGCTCTTCCTCCTCTCGATCGGTGTCACGTCGCAGCTGGAGAGCATCGAGGGCGCATGGAAATTCCTCATCGCGCTCGGCGCCGGTACGGGTCTCGTGCTCATCCTTCGCTGGTACTGGTGGCGAGTGTCGGCGTGGTCTGAAATCAGCGCCATGATCGCCTCGTTCGTGACATCCCTGGTCGCGTTTCGCGTCATCATTCCGCGCTACGCTGCGGGCGATCCCCGCGCCGACTCCATGGTTCTCCTCATCACGGTGGCCGTAACGACCGTGGTATGGGTCATTGTGACCCTCGTCACGAAGCCCGAGAGCGACGCCACACTCGAGCGTTTCTATCGTCGCGTACGCCCGGGGGGGCCGGGATGGGCAGGCGTGTCCACGCGGCTCGGCTTCGGCCGGGAGCCCATCCCCGGCGGAGCGCTACAGTGGACAAACTGGATCGCTGGTGTCGTGGCGGTGTATGCGACGCTGTTCGGTATCGGCAAGGTGATTTTCGGCGATCTCGTGCCGGGGCTCGCGACGCTGGCGATCGCGGCGGCGGCGTTCGCATGGATTGCCCGGGCCTTCCGATCCGAGAGCGACGACGAGCATGCGATGCGCCGCGGGGATGGTACCGAGGGCTCCGAGGGATCGGTGACGGGGATCCTTGAAGGCAAGCCCGCAACCCGCTAACTTTCGGCCTACGACGCGTTTCCACGGCGTCGCCTACATGTCTGGAGGGTTCAAATGAGCACAACTCAGCAGCCCGGAATCGACCTCACCGTGACGCAGCTCGCGGCGACCGAAGTTCGGCGCTTCATCGAAGCAGAGGGCGTGACGCCGGAGCGTGGCGGATTGCGCGTCAGCGTGCAGCCGGGTGGTTGCAGCGGTTTCAAGTACGGCCTCCTCATAGAGGATGCTTCAGCCGAGGACGACCTGATCATCGACAACGACGGATTCCGCGTCTTCGTCGATCCGTTCTCCGCCCAGTACCTGAATGGCACCGTGATCGACTACGTAACCTCCATGCAGGGGTCCGGCTTCACGTTCAAGAACCCGACCGCCACCGGCGGCTGCGGGTGCGGCAGCTCGTTCTCGGCGTGACCAACGGCTGAGGGCGTCGCCGACGCACCGCAACTGCGACGAACCCGAAGGCCCGCGATTCCTTTCGAATCGCGGGCCTTTGCACAGGTGCGCAGGACACATTCATCGCCTACGTTCCCGCGTCATGCGCCCCACGTCATCGACCATAGTGTCCGCCCAGGCGCCCTCCCCGAGCCGATAGCGCAATGCGATCTGCGTTCACCGCACTCGATTTCGCAGTCCTCCTCGCCTACCTCGTCGGGACCACGTGGCTCGGCATTCACCTCGGGCGCGGTCAGCGGACGGCGCGAACCTACTTCGTCGTCGATGGCGCAGTCCCCTGGTGGGCAATTCTCTTCTCCGTCGTCGCGACGGAGACGAGCGCCATCACGTTCATCAGCATTCCGGGCCTTGCCTACGCCGCAGACCTGTCGTTCCTCCAGGTCGCGACGGGCTACCTCCTCGGGCGCATCGTCATCGCCTACACGCTGTTGCCGCGATACTTCCAGGGCGAGCTGGTCACGGCGTACTCGCTGCTCGAGCGTCGGTTCGGCATCGCCACCCGACGTTTTGCGTCGATCATCTTCATGGGCACTCGCCTCTTCGGCGACTCGGTCCGGCTCTTCGCTACGGCGATACCGATCGGCCTCGTCATCGGCACCGCCGTCCCCCCTGAGTACGTGAAGCCCCTCGCGATCCTCATCATGGGGATAATCACGGTCATCTTCACGTACTACGGCGGGATGAAGGCCGTGATCTGGACGGATGTCGTGCAGACCGGCGTCTATCTGGGTGCGGGCATCGCGGCGCTGATCATCCTCGGACGCGGAGTAGAGGGTGGCTGGGGCGCCATCATCAGCCAGGCGTCAGCAGCGGGAAAATTCCGCATCATCGATACATACGCCGGCTTCGACCGGGCGCATACGCTGTGGGCCGGCCTGCTCGGTGGCGCCTTCCTCTCGATGGCGTCGCACGGCGCCGATCAGCTCATCGTTCAGCGGCTCCTCACCGCAGCTCGTCTCTCCGATGCGCGGCGTGCGCTAATCACGAGCGGGGTCGTCGTCATCGCGCAGTTCGCGCTGTTCCTGTTCATTGGAATTGGTCTCTGGGCATACTATGGCGATCGCACCTTTGCGCGCCCGGATGAGATCTTTCCGACGTTCATCGTCGAATCCATGCCGTCGGGCCTCAAGGGACTCGTGATCGCCGCAATCCTCGCCGCCGCCACCATCTCGAGCACGCTCAACTCGCTGTCAGCCGCGACCACGCACGACATTTACCTGCCGCTAACGGGGCGTGACCCGCTCGACCCTCGCGTATTCAAGGCCGCGAAGTTGTTCACGCTGGTCTGGGGTGTCGTGTTGCTGAGCGCGGCACTGCTGTACCGCGCGCAGGGGACACCTGTCGTCGTCGTGGCGCTGTCCGTAGCATCGTTCACTTACGGAGGTCTCCTTGGCGGCTTCTTCCTCGCGCTCCTGTCGAAGCGTGCCATCCAGCGCGACGCGATCCTCGGCATGGCCGTGGGGATCCTGGTCATGAGTGTCATTGTCTTCGCCCGGCCACTGTCCGCAGCCTATCCCGGGCTCACCGAGACCCTTGCCGGTGTGGGGCGAATTGCGTGGCCGTGGTACGTGCTGATCGGCACGAGCATCACGCTCCTCGTCGGCTGGCTGTCGTCGCTGACCCATCCCAGGTACACACCTCGGGAGACGGCGGCGTGACGAGCATCGTTGCTGGGGTGGACGGGGGCGGTTCGAAGACGCTGGTGATGCTCGCCGATGAGCGCGGCAACCACATCATCACCGTGGACGGGGGACCGAGCGCCGTGCGCCCGGGTGAAGCCGAGCGCTCAGCGGCCACGATCGCCGCCACGGTGCGCGACGCACTGGCTGCGGCCGGGATGTCCCATGTCATGCCGAAAGTCCTGTGCGTCGGCGTGGCAGGGGTGGGTCGCGAGGCGGAGCGCCAGGCTCTCTGGCAATCGCTCGTCAGCGCCGACCTCGCCGAGGAGGTCGTGGTCCATGCCGACGCGACGATTGCCCTTGACGATGCATTTGCCGACGGGCCCGGAATCCTCCTCATCGCCGGGACAGGCTCGATCGCCTACGGGCGGGGACCGACCGGGACGCTGTCTCGGTGCGGCGGCTGGGGGCCAGCATTCGGCGACGAAGGCGGCGGCAGCTGGATCGGCCGGCGCGCGCTCAGCATCGTCACGGCAGCACATGACGGCCGCGAGCCGGAAACGCTCCTCACCGGCGCGATCATGACCGCCGCGGAGGTCGAGCAGATGGAGGAGCTCATTCCCTGGGCGGCGAGCGCGACGCCGGCCATGTTCGCCGGGCTCGCTCCCGCGGTCGCGACCTCGGCCGAAGCGGGCGACCTGCGAGCGAACGCGCTGCTGAGCATCGCAGCGGAGGAGCTCGCACTGCACGTGCGCACCCTCGCGCGGCGGCTCTTCGGCGACGAGCAGGCCGCCGCGCCGGTTGCGCTGGCCGGTGGTCTCCTGTCGCGCGGGACACTCCTGCGGAAGCGACTCGAGCACCGCCTGAAGTCGGCGGTGCCCGGTGCCCAGATACGCGCGGACGATGTCGTTCCCGCTCGGGGCGCGGTTCGCGGGGCGCTTCGATTTCTCGGCGTCATCGCCAACTGAGGGCCTTCGTCCGCGCCGGTGTGGACAATCACATCGCCGGTGCGGACACTCTCGAGGTAACCCCGCGGCTTACGGCTCGATCGGCGGCGTCCGCTCGGTCGGGACCGGTCCCGTGCCGCGTCGCAGGGTCGATCGGCTGTAGCCGTAGACGAAATAGAGCACGAGCCCCACGGCTAGCCAGATTCCGAACCGCTCCCATGCCTTGGCAGGCAAGCCCGCCATGATGTAGAGGCACGAGCCCGCGCCGGCGAGCGATACGAACCAGATCCCCGGCACGCGGAACGGGCGGGGACGGTCGGGCTCCTTGATCCGCAGAACAAGGACGCCGATGCAGACGATCGCGAACGCGGACAGCGTCCCGATGTTCGTGAGATCGTAGATCTCATTCTCGTCGAGCACGAGCGCCCCGGTTGCGACGATGAGTCCCGTGATCAGCGTCGTGATGTGGGGCGTGCGATACTTTGGATGGATCTTCGCTGCCCACCGCGGCAGCAATCCATCACGTGCCATCGCCATGAAGATGCGCGGCTGGCCATACTGGAAGACCAGCAGCACCGCCGTGAGCGACACGACTGCTCCGAACGCGACGATCCAGCTGGCCGTGGGGAGGCCGGCGACTTCGAGCGCGCGAGCGAGTGGATCTGCTGCCTTGAGCTCCATGTAGGGCACGAGGCCGGTCGCAACGACACCCACGATGACGTAAATCAGCGTGCAGACTGCCAGCCCGGCGAGAATGCCGATCGGCATGTTCCGTTGCGGGTTCTTCGTTTCTTCCGCGGCGGTGGAGATCGCATCGAAGCCGATGTAGGCAAAGAAGACGATCGCGGCGCCCTGGTGAATCCCCACCCACCCATTCGGCGCGAACGGCTTGTAGTTGGCGGTATCGATATGCAGTCCGCCGACGACGACGAACAAACCGAGGACCAGGAGCTTCACGACCACCATGATGTTGTTGGCCCGGATGCTCTCCCGCACGCCGATGTAGAGCAGCCAGGTGATCAGCATGACGATGATGAACGCCGGGATGTTCAGGAGAATCGGGATGCCGGCGAGGCGGGGCGCGGTCTCGAGGAGCGCATGCACTTCGGGATTGGAGCTCAGCAGCGCGGTGCGGTAGCCGTGCGTGAGCCAGCCGGGAAGATCGATCCCGAAGCCACTCAGCAGCGAATTGAAGTATCCGCTCCACGCGATCGCCACGGCGATGTTTCCGACGGCGTACTCGAGGATCAGGTCCCACCCAATGATCCACGCGACGAACTCCCCGAGCGTGGCGTAGGAATACGCATACGCGCTTCCGGCCTGCGGGATCATCGCCGCGAGCTCGGCGTAGCACAGCGCCGCGAGCCCGCAGACAACGCCGAGCAGCACGAAGGAGATGATGAGTGCAGGGCCGGCGCCGTACCGAACGACCTCACCGCTCGTCAGCGTCTCTCCCGCAGCGGCCGTCCCGATGGATGAGAAGATGCCGGCGCCGATGACAGCGCCGATCGCGAGCATGACGAGATCGCCGGCGCCAAGGGCGCGTCGGAGGCCGCTCGGATTATCGCCTTCGGCGATCAGCTCGCCAATCGGCTTTCGGGCGAACAAGGATTTCATCGACGCGGTGGTGGGGGCGATGGACGCGACGGTCGCGACCGGGGGGAACGAAAAAGCCGCGGCAAGATAGACGCGGCGCACGGGCATAGCTAGAGAAAAGGCTGCGTGCGGCTAGAACACGGTGAACTGCAGGCTCACAGTTGCACGAATGGCAACGCCTTCGAGGGTTGTCGCCGGCCGGAATCGAACCTGGGAGAGCATCGCCTTCACTTTCTTGTTGTAGTCGCGATCCCTGGACTCGTTGAACTCCACCTTGAGAACGCGGCCTCTTTCATCGACGTCGAAGAAGGCAACGACCGTGTACGGGAGGATCCGCGACGGTGGGTCGCTCGGCGGCAAAAGCACCTGCGTCGCGACCGGCGGGTAGATGTTGCCGTTGCCGCCGCCGGTCCCGGGCCCGACTCCGGACCCGCGACCAGTCCCGATTCCCGACCCCACGCCGCCGCCGGAACCCGGGCCGTTGCCCGCAGTGCCGTCGTTGCCGCTGCCGCCGCCGGAACCCGGAATCACGGACGTCGCTGCCGCCGCTGCCGGTGCAGGTGGCGCATCGACCTTCGGTTCAGGGACTGTCGGTGGGGGCGCGGGCGGTGGGGTCGGCGACGGAACGACCGGCTCGGGTGGGGGAACGATCACGGGCTCCGGCAACGGTGTCGGCAACTCCGGCAACAGCGACGGGATCGCATTGGGAGCGATGTCGATGTAGCGGATACGCTCCTCGGCCACCCCACCCGTGCCGCCAGTCCCGCCGCCTCCGCCGCCGGCCGGCCCCGGCCCGCCTCCCGCTTCCGGTGCCTCGAAGAGGGTTCGCTCGGCGACGATCGCCGGAGCGAGGAGCAGCAGGATCAGGATGCCGTGCAGGAGAATGGACACGACCGGGCCCCGCCAGAGGCCGTCGGACGATACCGGCATCCCGATCGGCGGGCGATAGGGAGGACGCTCGGGAGGAGGCGGCTGCATTGGACTGCTGTCGTTCAAGAATGACCTCTCATGCGGTACTGCCGAATCATGGCTCATGCGTCCGGGCCGAAAGCGGTCCTGCCCGGTCGGTGGCTCCGGACCCCGACGATCGGGGACACATAGTAATACGGCGGACGAGCCCGAAGGTTCGTCCGCCGTATGACCGAAGGGGACGAATCCCCGGTCGTCAGCTCCCTTCCTTGTCCTTTGGCGCCGCGCCGATCACGAGAACACCGGCACCCCGCGCCTGATCCATCGCCCAGATCACTTCCTGATACTTCACCGTCGCCTCGCCCTTGATGAAAATGATCTTGTCGGGGCGTCCTTCGTAGATCCGCTTCAGCTCTCCAAGCAGCGCGTCCTTCGAGACCGCCGCCTTGTTGATGGCGAACTGTTCGTTCTTCATCACTTCGAGCACGATCTGATCCGGATTCGTCACCGACGTCTGTGGCGCGGGGTTCGGATCCGGAAGCTGGAGATCGATCGCCCGGCGCGACATCGGGATCACCATCATGAAGATGATGAGGAGCACGAGCAGCACGTCGATCATCGGCGTGACGTTGGGCTCGTTGGTGAGGTTGCCGCCTGCACCACTGGCTGCTGACATCGACATTAGCGGCTTCCTCCAGATCCCGGCGTCACCGGAATGTCGCCGACAACGGTGGATTCCGTGTTGGGCACCTGCTCGCTGATCATCCCGGTTTTTCGCACGCCAGCCTCCGCCGCGATCGCCATCGCGTCCTGGACGACCCCGTACTCCAGCTCCTTGTGCGCCTTGACGTAGAGGATCTTGTCGATGGTGCGTACATCGTAGATCGCCCTCAGCGCACCGAGCAGTGCCTCAGCGCGGATCGGTGCCTTGTTGAGGTAGTAATTGCCATTGGCATCGATACCGAGCACCTGATCCTGATCTTCCTCCTGCTGCGGCTTGAGGTTGATCCCCTGAGGCGGCTGAGCAGTGAAGCCCGCCTCGATCGTCGGGATCACGATCATGAAGATGATCAGGAGCACGAGCATCACATCAATCATCGGCGTCACGTTCGGCTCGGCCTTTACACCGCCACCGCCGCCGCCTGCGGACATCGCCATATGAAGATCTCCTTCCCTGGGAAGCTGGCGTTACTGCGAGATCGGGCTGCTGCCGCTGGTGTTCGCGTTGAACTCGCGGGTGAAGCGCGACCGGCCGAAATCGCCGCTGACGCCCTTGATCAGATAGTCGATCATTTCCTTCGAGACGTACGTCATCTCGGCGACGAGATTATCGATCTTCGTCTGGAAGTAGTTGTAGAGCCACACGGCGGGAATGGCGACGACGAGACCGAAGGCGGTCGCGATGAGCGCCTCGGCGATACCGGCGGAGATCGCCGCAAGGCCGGCGGACGCCGTGTTCGACATGCCGACGAACGAGTTGACGATACCCATCGTAGTGCCGAGGAGACCGACGAACGGCGCCGTGGCGCCCGTCGTCGCCAGCAGCGCGAGGCCGCGCTTCAGCTCGGTGACGATGAGGAGCATGTTACGCTCGATCGCGCGCTCGGCCGAGTTGATGTCGGCGACGGTGACGGAACCATCCTGAATCAGCGGCTTCACCTCGCCAAGGGCACCGCCGAGGACGCGGGCGACGTGCGACTTCTTGTAGCCTTCGGCCAGCTTGATCGCCTCGGTGAGGTTGTCTTCCTCGAGGAACTGGGAGAACTCGGGAGCGAACTTGCGGGTCTCAGCCTGCGCCTTGCGAAGATTCCACCACTTCCCGATCGCGACCGACAGCGACCAGATCGACATGATCGCCAGCACGAACCAAATGCCCTTCGCGAACGCGGGCATGGTGGCCCAGAGGTGCCCAAGATCCATTTGCATCGGTGTGTTCTCCTAGGATGAGCTTACTTGTCGAGTCGGAATTCAAAGGCCTGCTGGACCCACATCTTGACCTTGCGGCCACCAACCTCGGCGGGAATGAAGCGCATCCTGGGCAGCGCTGCCCTCACTGCCGCCGTGAACAGCTCATGATCCGACTCGAGCGCCTTGAACGTCCCGGACTCCGCCCGGCCTGACGTGTCGACGACGAAGGTCGCCGTGACCCGGCCCTGGACGTTCGCGGACTTGAGCACCGACGGATACGTCGGCTGGCCCGCGCCGGACACCGCAAGCGCGGGCTTTTCGACCTGGAACTCGTACAGCGGGGCGTCGGTGATCACCGGTCCCGTTCCGCCAACGACACCCTTCGCCACACCACCAGCGACGCCGACACCGGAGAAATCGGCTTCGTTCGTGATGCTCTTGGTGAGGTCGATGTCGGGGATTTCCGTCGGGATGTCGATCGGTGCCGTAAGCACAATGAATCCCTTCGGCGGCGGAGGAGCCGCCGCGACGTCGGGCGGCGGTGGAGCTTTCTCGTCGGGCGGAGGCGGTTCGTCCTTCGGCTTCACCTCTTCGACGAAGTCGACCTTCTCGTCGCGTACGGCCTCGGCGATCTCATCGGCGCGCGACGTTGCGTACACCGCGCCAACGATGAGGACCGTGTGGAGGACCAGGCTGAAGGCCGCGGAACCGGGGCTCCGTTGCTTCTTCGGCTTGGACTCCATGAGCTCGTTGAACATGTCTCCACGTCCTGTTCGGGTGAACTCGTCTGTGCCTTTCCTCGCCTACTGCGAAAAAAGTACCTACGCCACCTTAGAACGGAATTGGGAAAACATTAAGAATGCGTGAAGAATGCCGGCGTCAGGCCGCCGGTGACTCCTCACCCTCTGTTGGGAGCGGGTCAGCGGACTGAGGCGTAGCCGCCGCGCCGGACGTCGCCGCTTCGAGCGGGAGCGCGACCACGAAGGTGCTCCCTCGCCCGAGTCGCGAGGTGACCGAAAGACTCCCGCCATGCGCGCGTGCAATCCACTGGCTGATGGCGAGGCCGAGGCCGAATCCTCCTCGCTCGTCGGACCAGTCGCCATCGGGCCCCTGCACGCGGCGGGAGCGCGCGCGATCCGCCCGGTAGAACCGCTCGAAGACGTGCGGCAGGTCCGCCGCGGAAATGCCGATGCCCGTGTCCCGCACGGTGAATGTCACCCCGTCGAGGCGCGTGCTGAGGCTGATCTCCACGCGGCCGGCGACAGGGGTGTACTTGATGGCGTTCGTGATGAGGTTGAGGAAGAGCTGTCGCAGCCGCGTATGGTCGCCCATGACGACGGCGTCGTCGACGACGGTCAGCGACACGGTGAGGCCGGCGTGCTCACCGAGAATCTGGGCGGTCTCGAATACCTCGCGCACGAGGGGCTCCAGCTCGATCCGCTCCCGGTGGAGATCGAACCGCCCCTCGTCGGCGCGCGCGAGCGTCAGCAGGCTCTCGACAAGGTCGGCCATGCGGGCCGTCTCGTGCAGCGCTTCCTCGAGCGCGACGAGCTGTTCGGTGCTCGTCACCCGGGGACTCATCGCCCTCTCGACGTCGGCACGGAGCACGGTCAGCGGCGTCTTCAGCTCGTGGCTCGCGTCGGCCGTGAAGCGTCGCAATGCGTCGAAGGACGTCTCGAGGCGAGATAGCATCGCGTTCAGCGTCGCACTCAACCGCGCGAGCTCATCGCTCGCTTCGGCGAATGGAAGGCGTCGATGGAGGCTTCGCCCGTCAGTAATCGCCTCGAGGTCGTCGATGATGCGCTCGATCGGCTGGAGCGCCCGGCCAGCGATGGCGTACCCCACGCCGACGGAGATAAGCAGGATGAACGGGGCGATCGCGATCATCGTCCCCACGAGCTCGCGCACCCCGAGGATCAACGACCGCATGGGCACGCCGACCATGACGGCGAGCTCCACTCCCGGCTCCGGGTAGCCACGGATGGCGACGAGGATCTGCTCGTTGCGGATCGGAACCAGGGCTGAAGTGGCCCGGCGATTCAGGACGTTGGGCGGGAGCCCGATCATGAACTCATCGATGCCGACACGGTCGTCGCGGATCTGGTCGGACACGAAGAGGGGAATTCCATCGACGCGCGACACGACGAAGACGTAGTCGGCGAGCTGGCCGAGGCGTGCCTGGACGTCGTCCGTCAGGCGCGCGACGGTGTCGCGCGGGACGCTGCCGCTGTCGGGTCCCGCGGCCGGCAGCTTGGCGAAAAGCATGTCCCGGCTGGCGGCATCGCGGAGGACTTCGAGCGCCTCATCCGCCTGCCGGCCGGGTCGCTCGAGCGCGGATGGGACCCATGCCTGGCGCGCGATCCAGAGGGCGCCGGCGAAGAGGATCATGGTGCCGAGCAGGGCCCCGGCGTACGCTGCCGTCAGCCTCGAGCGCGCGCTTGCCATGGCGGCGCGCTACACCCGCGCGGGGACGTCGGCAGCGGCGCCCCGTGGCCGGCGGCCGAATGGAAACGACTTCATGTTGAAGGCAGGAACGCTATGCAAGCGCTGTGGTTAGCGGACTGCATCTCTTCCGAGTTCGAGGATCCCTTCGCGTTCCTGGAAGGGAGCGCGAGCAGGCGTCAGGCGCGGATGACGTACCCGACGCCACGCACTGTGGTGATCATCTTCCGCTCGTGTTTCGCGTCGATCTTCTTGCGGAGGTGGTTGATCACGACGTCCACGATATTCGTTCCCGGGTCGAAGTGATAGCCCCAGGCGTACTCGGTAATCAGCGTTCGGCTCATGACCCTTCCCTCATGGCGCATGAGGTACTCGAGCACGGAATATTCCTTGGGGGTCAGCTCGATGAGCTCCCCAGAGCGCCGGACCTCGCGAGTGTTCTGGTCCATGACGAGGTCGCCGACGGTGACCGTCATCGAGGCGAGCGCCTTTGGCCGACGCGCGAGTGCCTCGACCCGCGCGAGGAGCTCCTCGAACGCGAACGGCTTGGTGACGTAGTCGTCGGCACCGGCCCGAAGGGTCAGCACCTTTGCGTCGACAGCGTCCTGAGCGGTGAGGACGAGCACTGGCCGCTCGAATCCCCGTGCGCGAAGGTCCCTCAGGACCTCGAGCCCCGACTTCCCGGGGAGGCGCATGTCGAGGATGATGAGGTCGTACGCCTCCGACCGGGCCCACCGCTCCCCTTCCTCGCCATCGGCGACGAGATCGACACCCCAGCGCTGCTCTTCCAGACCCCGTTTCACGAACTGCCCAACAGTCGGGTCGTCCTCGATGACGAGGATCTTCACGATTCGCCGGGACGCCTGAAGCCGTATTCCCTGATCTTCCGGTACAGGGTCTTCGACGAGATGCCGAGCAGTGTCGCGGCCTTCCCCTGATGCCAGTTGGTCTGGCTCAGGATCGTTTCGATGTGGCGACGCTCAAGCTCGGCGAGTGACACGGCCGGGCCGCCGTGACCGTTGCCGCCGATCGCCCCGGCGCCGGTCGCCTGAAGGGGCAGGTCGCTGGCGTTGATGACACCGCCATTCGCGAGCAGGACGGCGCGCTCGATGACGTTGCGCAGCTCACGCACGTTGCCGGGCCAGCGGTATCCCTGCAGCGCTGCCATGGCCTCGTCGGTGAGGCGCGGCGGGGCGGCGCCTCCGTACTGCTTCAGGAAGTGGTCGGCGAGCAGCGGGATGTCCACGACCCGGTCGCGGAGCGGCGGGAGGGTGATCCCAATCGTATTGATCCGGTAGTACAGGTCACTGCGGAACGCCCCTTCGTTGACCGCGCGCACCATGTCGCGATTCGTGGCCGCCACGATCCGGACGCTGACCTCGACCTTCTGGGTGCCGCCAACGCGGAAGAAGGTCCCGAGCTCGAGCGCGCGGAGGAGCTTTCCCTGGAGCTTGGGATCGAGCTCCCCGATCTCGTCCATGAACATCGTGCCGCCGGCCGCCATCTCGAACAGCCCGATCTTGCGCATCAGCGCGCCGGTAAACGCGCCCTTCTCATGGCCGAACAGCTCGCTTTCCAGGAGGTTCTCGGCGATCGCCGCGCAGTTGATGTCCACCAGCGGGTTGTTGCCCCGGCCGGAGAGCCGGTGAAGCGCCCTGGCGACGAGCTCCTTGCCCGTCCCCGACTCGCCCGACACGAGCACGGGTGAAT
>JANPKQ010000027.1:0-15243 GCA_031426115.1 Gemmatimonadaceae bacterium
CGATCGTACTCGACGCGCCAGCGTTTGGGATCCTTTCGCGCGAGCTCGAGAAGCATCTGGTCGCGAGCGAAGGAAAGACCTGCATACCGCACGAGGGGATCGGGCGACAAGGCACAGACGAAGAAGGCGAGCGCGTTCGCATCGCCTTCGACTGCCGTTCCGCGTTGATGGGCCCCCTCGTGCGCCGCCGTCTTGATGATCTGTGGCCCGGGAAGATCGCGGATGACGAGTGCTTCGCCGGTGAATGGGAAGTACATCCCCCCGCTAATGCCCATGTAGCGCGCCGCGGTACTTGACCATGGCGACTTCGGCGCGCCGTATCGGGCCCCCGAGCTCGCGGGCAGTCGAAGCTCCGTCGTCGCGCGACGCCACCCCGAGTCGAGTGCCGCCATCGTCGCGCGGCGGTCGGCCGGCAGGCGCGTCGGAGTGCCCGCATCGGCCCGGCCGTGAATCGTCATGTAAGCCGCTTCGCCGGCATCGACCAGCTGGCGAGCGAACCCTGCAATCTCCTCCGCCGTCGCGGGGCTGCCCCGCGTGAGCCCGAGCCGCGTCTCGAGGGAGGGCCGCACATAGTTGAAGCCCCACAGCACGTAGAACAGCGCGAGCAGGATGCCGGCTGTTTGCCCGAACTCGAGGAGTCCCGACAGGAGCGCATTCGAGATGCGCCGCTGCCGTCGCACGACATCGCGCACCGCACTGACGATGCCAATGATCGCGACTCCGACGACTGCCGCGACGACGATCTCGAACAATGAGAAGGGCACGATCCGCGACAGCCGCGACAGCGCCCGCCCGATCACCGGGTAAATTGTGGATGAGTAGAGTCGCTCGGTGATCGCCGGATGGCCCTGGAGCGCGAGGAGCACGACGTAGCACGCTGCGCCGCCGGCCGCGAACGCAAGCCGCCGGCGCGCGCGAAGGGGGCGATCGCGCGGAAACGACGCCGCGGTCGTCACGGTGTGCGCATCAGTGGTAATCGGTTGTCGGTTGTCAGTACGCAGTGCGTGCGCAGTAAGCAGTGCCGGTCCGTACGTAGTCGCGGTCAGTCAATACGCAGTCCCCAGTACGCAGTCAAAATGCAAAGCGCCCTCCATTCGCGATTCAATGGAGGGCGCTTCACCATATCGGCCCCGGCCTTATCGCGCCGGCGCCGGCCCCAGAATCCGGTCCACCTCGGCGCGCATCGCGTCGAGATCCTTCCGGAGCACGTCGTATCTCTTGATCGCGTCGCGCCCGAGCTTCATGTCGGTGCCCGTGATCATCCGGCCGATGTAATTGATGTGCGTCCGCAGTCCGGGCTTGCCGTAGCGCATGTTGATGTCCACGCCCGGTGTCCCGCCGAGGATCACCTGGTCGAAGAGGCTCGTCGCAATCGGGTTGAGGCGGCGCGCCGTGTCAGCCGTCGCCCCGCTGGCGCCCTTGAATCGCTGCTGCGCGGCCTGGACGCGCGACGCGAGCTGGTTCACGTCCGCCACGAGCTGCCGATGCTTCCCGCTGTAGTCGAACTGCTGCTTCAGGTCCGCGACCGTCACGCCATCTGATGCGATGTTCGGGTCGATCAGCAGGTTGAACGGCTGCGTCTGCGTCAGGCTGCCGATCTTCAGCCGCGCCTGGTACTGCCCGGGCGGCATCGTCAGGCCCGCCGTGTTCTGGATGTCCCAGACGAACCGGTTCATGCCGGGCGTTGTCGTCACCCGACCGATCGGGCCGCCGACGGCGGGACCGGCACCGCGCCCACCGCGACCCTGCATCATCGCGGCGTCCGGATCATCCGGAGCAGCACCACCGCCGCCACCACGTCCGCCGCGTCCACCGCCGCCCGCAACCGCTGCGGGCGCGTTGCTGCTGAACGACTTCACCATCGCACCCTGCGCATCGAGGATCTCGATCGTCACGGGCTCCGGCGGCGTCGCGGGCAGGTAGTACTCGATCATCGGCCCGAGCAGCGCCGGTGCGCTGCGCGTGCGGTAGCCGTCACGTGGCTTGTAGAGGTGTACATCCGACGACGTCCGCTGGGGCGTGATCTGGTGGAGCGACGAGATGTTGTCGATGATCCAGAACGCGCGCCCCTGGGTCGAGACGACGAGGTCCTTCCGGTGAATCTTGATGTCCGTGACCGGCACGTTCGGCAGGTTCAGCTGGAACGGCTGCCAGTGCGCGCCATCGTCGAACGAGATGAACATCCCGAACTCCGTGCCCGCGTACAGCAGGCCCTCCCGGTTCGGGTCCTCTCGCACGACGCGCGTCGGCCAGTCGGCGGGAATGCCGTTCTTGCCATCGGTCAGGCGCTTCCACGTCTTGCCGTAGTCGTTCGTGCGGTAGATGTACGGCTGGTAGTCGCCGAGCAGGTAGCGGTAGGTCGCGTAATACGCCGAGCCGCGGCGGTGCGGTGACGGGTCGATGAACTGCACCCGGCCGCCTTCCGGCAGGTCGGGCGGCGTCACCTTCGCCCACGTCTTTCCGTTGTCCCGCGTCACGGCGAAGGGTCCGTCGTTCGCGCCGGTCCAGATGACGCCCGCCTCGAGCGGCGACTCGCGAATCGAGTAGAGCGTGCTGTAGAACTCCTCGCCCGTGACGTCGCGGGTGATCGGCGAGCCGGAGCCGCCCTGACGGTGGTCGCGCGGGAACCAGGTGAGATCGGGCGAGATGGTCTCCCAGGTCACGCCCTCATCCCGCGTGCGGTGCACGTACTGCGACCCGTAATACAGCACGTTCGGATCGTGCGGCGAGACTTCCATCGGCGACGTGCGCTGCATGCGCCACAGCAGGTCGCCGCCATCGTTGCCGTACAGCGACTGGCCGCCGATCCAGTACGGCTGGCTCACGCCGGTGCGCATGTTCATGCGCTCGTACTGCCCCTTGCACGATCCGTAGACGATGTCGGGCTTTGACGGATGCGGCATGATCGGGCCCGTCTCGCACCCCGGCGTGTTCGAGTTGAAGTCATCCGCCGGCCGATTGGTCATCGGCACCATCATCGTCGAATTGTCCTGCTGCGCCGCGTAGAGGTTGTAGGGGAACTTGTTGTCCACCCACACGCCGTACAGCTCCGACGTCGGCTGGTTGCCCTGGGTCGTCCACGTGCGCCCGCCGTCGGTCGAGACGTTGGCGCCACCGTCGTTCGACTGAATCATCGTGTTCCCGTCGCGCGGGCTGACCCACATGTCGTGGTTGTCGCCGTGCGGCGTGTTGAAGCGCGTCACCGTCTTGCCGCCATCGGTGGACTTGTAGAGCCCTTCCGCGCCGGCGTAGACGATGTCGGCGTTCGTCGGATCGGTGTTCAGCGTCGTGTAGTAGAAGGGCCGCGTGATGAGCCCCGGCGTCGTGTTCACCTGCGTCCATGTCGCGCCGACATCGTCCGATCGATAGAGCCCGCCACCCGGCAGCGCCTCGACCAGTGCGTAGAGACGGCTCGGGTTGGCCGCCGTGACGCCGATGTTTCCCTTGCCGATGAGCTCCGTCGGCAGGCCGGCACCACCGCGCGTCCACGTCTCGCCGCCATCGGTGCTCTTGTAGAAGCCGCCCTCGCGCGAGCCGCTGATGATCGTCCACGGCTTGCGCTCGGTGCGGTTCATCCACGCGTAGACGATGTTCGGATTCGTCGGGTGGAGCTCGACGTCCATCGCGCCGGTGCTGTCGGAGACGTAGAGCGTCTTCCTCCAGTTGCGGCCACCGTCCGTCGTCTTGAAGACGCCGCGCTCGTTGTTCGGCTTGAAGATGTCGCCGTAGGCCGCCACCCAGACCGTGTTGGGATTCGTCGGGTGAATGCGAACCGCGCCGATCTGACCCGCGTTGTAGAGGCCGGCGAACTGCCAACTCTGACCAGCATCGGTGGACTTGTAGACACCGCGGCCGGTCGAGACGTTGCTGCGCACGCCATCGGAGCCGGTCCCGAGGTAGATCGTGTTGGGATCGGAGTCGGCAACGGCGACGGAGCCGGTCGATCCCACGGGCACCTTGCCGTCGGTGATCGGCACCCACGTGGCGCCGGCGTCGGTCGTCCGGAAGAGTCCGCCGCTCGCGACGCCCATGTAGAAGGTACGCGGCTGCGAGGGCACGCCCGTGACCGTGGTGGAGCGCCCGCCGCGCGACGGTCCCACGAGCCGGAACTGAAGCCCGCGGAAGAGCGACGTATCCACCGACGCCATCATGGGAGACATCGGCGCCCGCGCGACCGGGCGGACGTTGATGTTCGGGGACGCGGGCGGCGTCCGCGGCTGGGCGGTCAGGGCCGCCGGCGCTAGGGAGCCGAGGGCCAGAAGGGAGGCGAGCAGGGGACGATGCATGACGGGTCCTGGCAGGGTGGGGATCCGGGGCGGAGCTCTGATTGGACTACGCACGCCGCGGGAGAAGCGATGCTGAAAGATTCACCGGGCGCGCGCTCGGGCAAGTGTGGGTGCGCTGGTCCGTGCAGGGTTTGCTCCCCTCGGAGCAACTCCCTTTGACGTCCCCGCGACCCAGGGGCCAGATTGACGAAGTCCAACCCCGCGGTCCCCTCGTCAAGAGTCTCATGAGAATCACGATCCTCGCCGTCGCGGTCATCGGCTTCATCGCTCCCGTCGCCGCCGCCGCCCAGGCAGCCGCCGATGCCAGCGCACGCCTCGACCGGATCTTCGCGCGCTACACCACGGAGACGCCGGGATGCGCGGTCGGCGTGGCGCAGGACGGGCGGGAGACCCTCGCACGCGCCTACGGCATGGCGGACCTCGAGCACGACATCGCCGCGACGCCCGCGACGATCTACGAGGCAGGGTCGGTGTCGAAGCAGTTCACCGCCGCCGCCATTGTCCTGCTCGCGCAGCGGGGGGAGCTCTCGCTCGACGATGACGTCCGCAAACACATCCCCGAAGTCCCCCGCTACGCCACGCCGATCACCATCCGGCACCTGCTGACGCACACCAGTGGCCTGCGCGACTGGGGGAGTGTCGCGTCGATCACCGGCTGGCCGCGCGGGCTCCGTGCGCACACCCATGCACATGTGCTCGACATCGTGAGCCGGCAGACGGCGCTGAACTATCCGCCGGGTGCGGCCTACTCGTACACGAACACGGGCTACAACCTGCTCGTGATGATCGTGGACCGCGTCAGCGGGATGTCCTTCGCCGACTTCACGAAGAAGAACATCTTCGAGCCGCTCGGCATGCATCATACGAGCTGGCGCGATGATTTCACGCGCATCGTGAAGGGACGCGCGGTCGGGTACGCCCCGCACCGTGCTGGCGGCTTCTCGACCGACATGCCCTTCGAGAACGTCCATGGCAACGGCGGGCTCCTCACGACTGTCAGCGACCTCCTGACATGGACGAAGAATCTCGAGACCGGCCGCGTCGGCGGTCCGGCGCTCGTTCAGGAGATGCATCGCCAGGCCGTGCTCACCGGCGGCCGCCAGATCACCTACGCCTCGGGACTCGTGGTCTCTCGCTACAACGATGTGGCCGAAGTCAGCCACACCG
Source organism: Gemmatimonadaceae bacterium (assembly GCA_031426115.1). Taxonomy (GTDB): domain Bacteria; phylum Gemmatimonadota; class Gemmatimonadetes; order Gemmatimonadales; family Gemmatimonadaceae; genus JANPKQ01. The sequence continues at coordinate 5,454 of JANPKQ010000027.1, forward strand.
GGGCGACCGCGGGCTATCGAGCCTTCCTCGCGCGCTATCCGGCACAGAAGCTCTCCGTCGCGCTGCTCTGCAACGTCGGCAGCGCCAGTCCCGCAGGCATCGGCCACGAGGTCGCCGACGTCTTCCTCGGCGCCGCCTCCCGGCGTGCCGCGGCGCCCGCGGCTCCGAAGGGCGTGGCACTCCCCGCCGCGGAGCTTGCCGCGAAAGCGGGCATCTATCGCGATCCCAAGACCGGCGAGTCGATCCGCCTCACCGTCACCGACGGTGCCCTGCGCGCCGATCGCGGCGGCGCACTGGTCCCGCTGTCATCAACGGTCTTCCAGGTCGGTGCATCCGCACGCCGAATCACGTTCGAGCCGATGCCCGGCAGCCCTCGCCCGCGCCTTCGCGAGACCAGCGAGCCCGACGATGCAGTCGTCTACGAGCCTGTCCCCGACTTCACACCGGGGGCCGCGGACCTGAACGCGTACATCGGCGAGTACTACAGCGCCGACGCCGAAGTCGCGCTCGCCGCGACCGTCGAAGACGGTCGCCTCGTCCTCCGCCGCCGACCCGACACGCGCATCGCACTCACCCCTGCATACGCGGATGCCTTCGACGGCTCCCTCGGCCGCATTCGCTTCCTGCGCGACCCCAGCGGCCGGATCACCGAGCTGAGTGTGCGGCAGGATAGAGTCTGGGATCTGCGCTTCGTCCGGCGGTAGCCGCGGAGGATACGGGTAAGACGCCGAACATTCTCGCGGTGTTCGGCCGCGGGCGGAATTCATCCAAGTTGCAGCAAGCGGGTGCTGCGGGACGAGCGAACTGCAACACCTTTACGGCAGCCGCGGACTAACGCGGACTGACGCGGACAACTTCATCGAGTTCGACGCGGTTCGGGAGCGGCGACAAATACTGATGTTGATTGCACCGTCGCGGCTTGCCTTGTCCGCGTTAGTCCGCGTTAGTCCGCGGCCAATTCGGTGTTGGCTTTATCAGGACCACAACCACATGCCGGAGCCCGGGCTGCAGCACCGCGACCTCACCGAGCAGATCATCGGCGTGTTCTACGGCGTCTTCGATGTTCTCGGACACGGGTTCGTGGAGTCCATCTACGAAGAGGCCATGGTCGTCGACCTCCGCGGCGTGGGCCTGAGCGTCGAGCGTCAGGTTCCCGTCATCGTTCACTTCCGCGGCCACTCGATCGGAACATTCAAGGCCGACATCATCGTGAACCAATGCGTCGTGCTCGAGCTGAAGGCCTCGCGCGCCATCAGCGGCGCCCACGAGGCCCAGTTACTCAACTATCTCCGCGCCACCGAGATGGAAGTCGGGCTGATCTTCAACTTCGGTCCGCGGCCAACGTTCAAGCGCCTCGTCTTCGCCAACGAACGCAAGGTCACAGCACGACTGTAAAGCTCAACGGGATCATCTCCCGCGATCGAGTCACGCCCGCGGCGTTCTTTCCGGCAAAGATCTCGTGGAACACGGCCTTCACATGGAAGTCGGCCTTCCTCCCACGGAATCGAATCCCGACGCCGCCGTAGCCACCGACGTCGCGTTCGGCATCCGTTGCTCCGGTGGTAGGGCCCTGCGTGTTGTAGTAGCCGACGCCGCCCATGAGATACGGTTTGCCGAGCGTGCCGGAGATCGGGATCGTGATTCCACCGGTCACCGCCATGATGAACGAGTTGCCGTCGCTCCTCCCCTTCGGCGCGAAGTTGTGGTAGGACGCGTTCGCCTCGAAGCCGATCGGCAACTTCGGATCGTAGTTGAGCGATGCGGTGAGGTTGATCCCGGAGTTCGATGTCTTGGCGATGTCACCCACCGGCATCGAGATCCCACCTCCGAGGCCAACGCGGATCGGGGCCTGTGCGGCGGCAGCGAGAGGGACGGATATGACGGAGACCGTCAGCAAGGCGGCGACGACGTGTCTGAACGGAAACATGGGCATCTCCTGGGAAGCGTGAGTGCCCATGATGCCGCAATCGCGCGCGGCGTCCCATCGGTCAACCGACGTATTCGCGCGCTCCGATGACGTACCCTGCACGGTCCGCGGCGGTGCGGCGTGGCTCAGCTGCTCAGCGGCAGGGTGAAGTGAAAGTGGGAGCCCTGCCCGACGGCGCTCTCGACCCAGATGCGGCCGTTGTGCGCCTCGACGATCCCCTTCGCGATCGCCAGACCGAGGCCGATCCCGCGGTGGTCGCGGCGGTTGGCCTGCCAGTATCGGCCGAAGAGGTGCGGCAGCAGCTCCGGCGCGATGCCGGGGCCGGTATCGATCACCGTCACGCGCAACTCTCCCGCCCACGGCTCCGCCCGCACGGTGATGGAACCGCCCGCTGGCGTGAACTTGATCGCGTTGCCCACGAGGTTCGACAGCACCTGGTGGATGCGCGCCGGATCGAGCTGGGCGCGGGGCAGGTCCGCCGGTGCGTCCGCGCGCAGCGTCAGCGAGCTGCCGCTCGCGAGCGGGCGCAGCATCTCCACCGCCTCGTTCACGACGGTCGTCACCGACTGCGGGCGCGGTTCCACGGCGAGGCGGCCACCCTCAATGCGCTTCACATCGAGCAGGTCCTGGATGAGGCGATTCATCCGGTCCGCCGCGCGCCGGATCATGTCGAGCGAGCGCCGCCCTGCCGACACATCGGCCGAGGGGGGCAGCTCCATCACGAGATCGGCGGCCATGATGATGGTGTTGAGCGGATTGCGAAGGTCGTGCGCCACGATGCTCAGCATCTCGTCCCGCGCGCCGGTCGCCGCCTGCGCCTCCCGGAAGAGTCGCGCATTCTCAACCGCCAATCCTGCGCGGCGCGCGAGCTCCTCGGCCATCGCCAGGTCGTCCGCATCGAATCGCCGACCGGAGACGGTCGCGACGAATGTCACGGCGCCGAGGACGCGCCCCGATGCGAGCAGCGGCACGCAGATCATCGAGCGAGGGTTGAGCTGCTTGATCGTCTCGAGCCGCTCCGGTGGCATCCCGAGCGCCTCGAGAGCCCCCTCCTTGATCTCGCGCACGAGCACCGACTCTCCGGTCGTCAGCACACGAATGAGCGGGTGCCGCTCGGAGAGATCCGTCATCGTGAAGTAGTCGAGGCGGCGCAGGAGCGCCTCGCCGCCTTCCACCGCGTGCGCGACTCCGAGCCGGCGGAACCCGCCGTCCGCCTCCGCCATGTCCACGGTGCAGAAGTCGGCGAGGCGCGGCACCGCGAGATGCGCCAGTGTCTCGAGAGTCGTCTCGTAATCGAAGGATGTCCCGAGCACCCGGCTCGCTTCCGCGAGCAGCGCCGAACGCTGGCCTGCGCTCTCCGCCGCTGCGCGCGCCGCCTGCTCCTGCATCAGCTGCATGGCCTGCTGCTCGAGCAGCTTGCGCTCCGTGATGTCGCGGACCGCGGCGACGCGGGCCTGGCGTCCGTGATAGACCGTGCTACGCGCGTGGATCTCCACCGACACGTAGGTTCCATCCTTCCGCATGCCCATCATCTCGTACGGCTGCTCGGAGCCGGTGCGCACTCGCTCGAGGATCACCGGCACCCATTCCGGCGCGGGAAGAAAGTCGAGCACCTGCTTTCCGATGAGATCTTCCACCTCGTAGCCGAACATCGAGGCGAAGCGGTTGCTGACATCGAGCACGACGCCGCGGTCGTGGATGATGATCCCCTCGATACTTGCTTCGCTGAGCCGGCGGAAACGCTCCTCGCTCTCCCGCAGCTCTTCCTCCCCGCGACGGCGCTCCATCTCCTCGACGCGGGCTCGCTCCGCCGCACGCTGCCGCTCGAGGAACTGCCCGATCGCCCCGCCGATCACCGACAGTGCGCGGCACAGCGCCCCATCGTTCGGCGCTGATGCCGGGTCCATCAGTTCGACGACGCCGTAGCGCGTGGCGCCCGCCCTGATCGCGAACGCTGCGACGACCGGCGAGTGCGGGGCAAGCGTTCCCTCGACACCGACGATCCTCGTCCTGCCCGTCGCGGCTACCTCGAGGACGAGCGCACTCGGGTTTTCGCCATCGGGCACGGCGCCCCCGGACGGAACGCAGCTCCACCGCTCGCCGAACTGCAGCTGACCGTTGGACTCTGGCGACAGCCACACATGCCCCGCGCGGCATTCGAGGTGGTCACAGATGGTCGCGATGATTCCCGGGGGCAGGCCCTGCTCCACGGTGGCCTCGTTGAGCATCCGTGCGACCGAGTACTGCGCGCGCGTGCGCCGGTCGTTGCGCCGGCGCGTCAGCGCGGCGCCGAGCATGGCCGCGGCGGCACGGAGAGCGTCGAGCTCCGTCCCCCACTCGCGAGGGGTAAGGCAGTCATCGAAGCCGAGGAATCCCCAGCACTCGCCGCTGGCGATCACCGGTACGACGGCGATCGAGATGATCCCCTGCTGGTCGAGGATCTCGCGTTCGGCCGCCGGGAGATCGGTGACGAGTCCGTGAATCGCCTCCCCGTGCGGGAGCAGCTCGCCCCACCGACCGAGGCCCGCCGCCTTCAGGTCGAGATCCTGGAGTGCGGGATTGGCCAGCTCCGCCGAGACGCCGGACGCTGCCCACTCGTGGCGCTGGCTGGTGCGCAGCACGCCGTCCGAATCGCAGAACAGCTCGAACAGGTAAACGCGGCTCACATCGGCGGCCGTCCCGAGGCGCTCCAGAACTTCCTGGACGCTTGCATTCCACTCGGAGTCGTCGAGGAATCGCGTCGCCGCGAAGGCCACGGCGCTGAGGATCGCCTCGCGCGAGGATAGCGCGGCTTCCAGCGTCCGGACGATCCGGAACTGTCCCGTGGCGGTGAGGCCGGCGGTAGGATAGCCGGGGGACGACGTGTGCGAGATGTGCTTCATGACGGGCGGTTCAACACCGCTGGATGAGATGCCCGCAGCCGCGCCCGCACCGGGAGCGCTGGAGGCCGCGATCACCCACAATGCGGCCCACGGGGCGAATCGTCAACAGGAGCCGGCGCACAACCCGATGCCGAAGCTCACGATGCCTCACCGCGGCCAGCGAAATTTGCGCGCCGGCGGGACCTGCGGCACCACCGGCCTGGTCTCGCCATCTTCGGTCGCCGCACCGGCCGCTGCGATGAACTCCGCCGCGGTCGGGAAGCGATCGCCGGGCGCCTTCGCCAGCGCACACGCGATGACGTCGTCGAGCCCCGGCGGAAGCGAGGGACGAATGATGTGCAGCTTCGGCGGCGGCGCCTTCGCATGCTTCTCCATCACCGTCTGCGCATTCCTTCCCGTGAACGGAGGCTCGCCCGCCAGCATTTCGTAGAAGACGCAGCCAAGTGCGTAGGTGTCGGTACGCCCATCGACGAGCCTGGCTTCGCTCCGCTGTTCCGGACTCATGTACTCCGGCGTCCCGAGCCCGACCCCGGACCCGGTGAGCTGGTCGCTACCGGCGACGGTCATCGCGCGTGCGATTCCGAAGTCCGCCACCAGCGCGGGTCCGTCGGCGAGCAGGATGTTCGCCGGCTTGATGTCGCGATGCACGACTTGCTCGGCGTGCGCGTAGTCGAGCGCCGAGGCGACATCGCTCGCGATCGCGAGCGCCTCCGGCAGCGAGAGCTGGTGCACGCGCTCGATGCGGTCGCGCAGGGTCTCCCCACACACATAGGGCATCGTGTAGTACAGGGAGCCCCCCGCCCGGCCCCAGTCATACAACGGAAGGATGCTCGGATGGCTCAGGCGCTGCTCGATCGCGATCTCGCGGAGGAAGCGCGCTGCTCCGACGGCGGCGGTCATCTCCGGCCGCAGGACCTTGAGCGCGACGTCCCGCGCGTTCGCGATGTCGCGCGCGAGGTAGACGAATGCCATCCCGCCGCGGCCGATCTCGCGTCCGATCGCATAGCGACCGGCGAGCGCGGCTTCGAGCGCGGCGAGCTGCTCAGCGTGCGGGGCGATTGAGGACATGAGCCGAGCCTACTATACGGGAGGTCTGGAGAGGTGGCCAGCCCTCTCTTGACCAGTCTCCGACCCACGCACACTTTCGCGTCATGCGACGATGTCCAGTCGCTCAACTCGGAGGTTTCCATGACCCTGCGTCGATTCAGACTTCGTACGATCATCGGGCGAGTGCTCGGTCTGCTGCCCTTGCTCGCGCTCGCGACCGCCGTCGAAGCCCAGACGGGAGTGCTCACCGGTCGGGTAACCGATGCATCCAACAACCAGCCACTGGCGGGGGTCCAGATCCGTCTCGGTACGACGCTCCAGGGAGCGATCACGCGAGAGGACGGCACCTATCGTCTCCAGGCGACCGCGGGCACGTACGCGGTGCGCGCCGCACGGATCGGTTTCGCCACCCGTACGGACACGGTGACGATCGCCGCCGGTGAGACGGTCAACAGGGACTTTGCGCTCGCGTCGATGCTGCTCAACCTCGATCCGTCCGTCGTCATCGGGTCGCGTGCGACCGATCGCACGGTGCTCGAGGCGCCCGTCGCGATCGACGTCATCTCGGCCGCCGACATTCGCTCGACCGGCCTCACCGAGACAAGCCAGATCATCCAGATGCTCGCGCCGTCGCTGAACTTTCCGCGACCCTCGGTAAACGACGGCACCGACCACGTGCGGCCGGCGACGCTGCGCGGGCTCGGGCCGGACCAGACGCTCGTGCTCATCAACGGCAAGCGACGTCATACGACCGCGCTCGTACACGTCAACCAGTCGGTCGGTCGCGGATCGACCAGCGTTGACCTCAACGCGATTCCGGCAAACGCGATCGAGCGGATCGAGATTCTTCGTGACGGAGCCGCGGCCCAGTACGGCTCCGATGCGATCGCCGGCGTGATCAACATCATCCTCAAGTCCACGGCGCAGAGCGCCGTGTCGGGGACGTATGGCCAGGTGCGCAGCTCGCCGGATGGTGGCCCGACGTACAAGGACGGCACGGTCAAGCAGTTCGACGCGAACTTCGGGCGAGTCATCCGCGACGATGGCTTCTTCCACATCGCGGGCGAGATCCGTGACCGGGAGAGGACGAACCGTGCGCGGGTGGACACCAGCCTGCAATGCTTCACGACGACGACCGGGTGTCAGAACGTCCCGGCCGGCGCCGACCGCTACGACCCTGATCTCCTCCAGAGCTGGCAGGGCGATCCGGAGACCCAGGACTTCATCCTGTTCCTGAACAGCGAGATCCCGATCATGACCGCGTCCCGCATCTATGCGTTCGGCGGCTACGGGGCTCGGGACGGGACGGCTCCCGGGTTCTTCCGGCGCTCGCAGGATGACAGGACGGTGCGCGCTACCTACCCCAACGGGTTTCTCCCGCTGATCGGCAGCGAGATCATCGACGCGTCGGGCGCACTGGGCGTGAAGGGCAACTGGATGGACTGGAACTGGGATCTCGGCGGCGTCTACGGCGGAAACTCCTTTGCATTCGCGGTCACCAACAGCGTCAACACGTCGCTCGGCACTGCAAGTCCTACGTCCTTCGAAGCCGGCACGCTCCGCTTCAAGCAGGGCTCGCTCAATCTGGACCTCTCGCGGTCGTTCGCCGGAACGATGATCGGCACCGTGAACACGGCCGCGGGTGTCGAGGCACGGCGCGAGAACTACCAGATCGAGCGCGGCGATCCTGCGTCGTTCCAGGTCGGCACGCAGACGATCCTGGACGGCCCGCGCGTCGGCCGGCCGGCCGCCCCGTTTGCCCAGGTCTTCCCCGGATTTCGACCGGAGGATGAGGCCGATGCGTCCCGCACCAATTACGGCACCTACGTCGAGCTCGAGGCGACGCCCGTCGCACCGCTGCTCATCTCCGTCGCAGGACGGGCGGAGCGCTACAGCGGGAACGAGGACTGGAGCACGACGGACGGCAAGGTCGCCGCGCGGCTCGAGGTCGGCCCGGGAGTGGCTATTCGCGGTGCAGTGCAGACCGGCTTCCGCGCGCCCTCGCTCGCGCAGTCGAACTTCTCCTCCGTCGCGACGAACTTCGTCACGATCAACGGTGTCAGCACCCCGTTCGAGATCCGTACGTTCGCCGTGGGCAGCCCCGGCGGCCAGCTGCTCGGAGCGAAGCCGCTGAAGCCGGAGGAGTCGAAGAGCATCAGTCTCGGCCTCACGATGCGGCCTTTCCCCACCTTCTCCATCTCGACCGACTACTACAAGATCGCGATCGAGGACCGCATCGTGTTCTCCGGCAACTTCCTCGGACCCGCGGTCGAGACGCTGCTCGCGGCCAACGGGATCCCGGGTGTGAACGGGGCGCGCTACTTCACCAACGCCATCGATACCAAGACCGAGGGGCTCGACGTCGTCCTCAACTACGGCCTGGATCTCCGGAACGCCGGGTTGCTGCGCTTCACGGGCGGCTACAACCGGAACCGAACCGTGGTGACCAGGGTCGATCCGACTCCGACGCAGCTCGCCGCGCTGAGCTCCGCGCTCTTCGACCGTGTCCAGCGCAACCTCATCCAGCGCGGCCAGCCCCGCGACAACATCAGCCTCACCCTGAACCACCAGGTCGCTGGCTTCGTGGCGAATGCCCATGCCAGCCGCTTCGGCGAGGTGACGATCTTCCAGCCAGCCGTCAATGGCTCCGGCGACCAGACCTTCTCGAAGAAGTGGGTGACCGATCTCTCCGTCGGCTACCGCTTCTTTGATCAGCTGCAGCTCACAGTCGGCGGGAACAACATCTTCGACGTGTATCCCGACACGATCCTCGCCGCCAACCAGACCCGCGGCATCTACCTCTACGCCGGTGCATCGCCGTTCGGGTTCAACGGACGGTACTACTACGTGCGGGCGGCGTACGACATCGCCGGCTTCGGGAATCCATTCCGGCGCAGCGACGCTGTCGCCGACAAGCCGCGCGCGGTTGCGGCCCCGCCGGAGCGGTAGTCCCGGGGCGCCCATCATCGCGGTCGCAACGCGCCGTGAATCGAGTCCCTGATTCACGGCGCGTTTCGCATCCACCGGGCTATGCACACAAAGCCGGCGCTGATGCCGTCGAGAATCCGTGACGGAATGCGAGCTGGATCGTCCGGGTATTTCGTGTGACGCCACGCGGGCAGTGACGTCTTTTAGGTGTGCAGTAAGCAGTACCTAAGGGATGTCCCCCCTTGGCCCCCCACTCGTAAGGAGAACGATTCATGAAGAAGTTCATGACCGCAGTAGCCGCGGCAGCGCTCGTCGTCAGTGCGTCTTCGGCGTCCGCGCAGGATGCTGGTGACGCCGCCGCATTCGTGGCGCTCGTCGGAACCCCGTACGGCGCGCTTCCGGCCGTCGCCGCACAGAGCAACGCGGGCTTCGCGCTCGACGTTCGCTATGGCCGTTACTCGTTCGATGCCCTCAACGTTGACGTCAACACGATCGGCCTCGGCGGCAACTTCAACGTTGGCAGTGGTCGCATGGGTGTCATGCTCGGCCGCTCTACCGTCAAGGATGTCGATGGTTCGACCAACATGCTCGGAATCGACTACAACCGCTCGCTGATGTCGGCCCCCGTTGGCGCGTCGACGTCGTCGACGTTCAGCCTCGGCCTGCACCCGGCGTTCGGCTACGGCAACGACAGCGAAAGCGACCTCAACACGATGTCGTTCGCGGTTGACATGCCGCTGGCGTTCAACGTCGGCATGAAGAACGGCATGCAGGTCGTGTCGTTCGTCGCGCCTGGCTTCGGCTACGGCCGGATGTCGGATGGCACCCTGTCCGAGAGCGGCACGCGTGCGGCGCTCGGCGGTGGCATTGGCCTCCAGAACATCGGCGGCGGGCTTGGCGTCAACCTCGGCTTCCGGAAGATCTTCCTGGACGAGGCGCCGACCCAGTGGGGCCTCGGCATGAGCTGGAGCCGGTAAACTCTACCGCACCAGAACGGAGCGCGCCC
>JANPKQ010000028.1:0-53738 GCA_031426115.1 Gemmatimonadaceae bacterium
TGCACGCGTCCACCGCGTTGATCAGCACGTTCGAGAGCGCCCGGGCGAGCGCGTCATGATGGCCGCGGATCATCGGCAGTGCATCCTCGACCTCCACCGTCAGCGAGACATGCGGCGGTACGGTCGCCGTGGCCGAGTAGCGCGCCAGCTCACCGACCTCGATCTCGGAAGGTGGCCCCTCGGGCAGCCGTCCAAACTGGGCGAAGCTCCGCGCCATCGCCTCCAGCCTCGCGGACTCGATCGCGAGTACATCCACGGTCTCCCTCAGATCGGCGGGCGCATCGCGCTTGAGGCGTTCCACCGCGAAGCGGATGGGAGTCAATGGATTCTTCAGCTCGTGTGCGACCTGGCGCGCCGTCTCGCGGAAAGCGCGAAGGCGTTCGGCCTCGAGCTCACGCGCGCGGCCCTGCGCGATCTCACGCGCCATGCGCCGCATCCGCTGGCGCAGCATCTCGAACTCCGGCGCGCCGCGCCGCGGAGGGCCGGCGGGCAGCGGTTCCCCTCGGGCGATGCGCTCCGTCCAGCCGACGAGCTCCTGAAGGGGGCGCCCCAGCTGCCTGCTGAGATGCCCGGCGACACGCGAAGCAACCGCAGCGATGAACAGCAGGCCGAGGACGGCGACGAATGCAATGACGGGCGGGGCCTCGGCGGCGAGGCGGCGGAACTGGGCCCATCGCGTCAGCGACTCGTTCAGCTCCCGCTCGTGCGCGTCCACCGTCGCTCGCTCTGCCGGCGTCAGCGTCTTCTGCCGCGCGAGCACCACCACCCGGCCCCCGGTCTCTCCGGCGCGCTCCCAGGCCCGGACGCCGCTGACGGTCAGCAGGGTGCTCGTCAACGTCCGGCCGTAGATCAGCGTCAGCACCAGCGAGGGAATGACCGAGAACAGCGCCAGGATGACGAACAGTCGCGTGCGGAATCCGATTCGCTTCACGGAGGATGCATCCTGGGGGCGCGGCGACGGCTTCGGGAGTGAGTGATATTACAGCTCGGCGACCGGCCGAACCACCCTCGATGCCTCCCATGAAGACGCATACGACCTACCTCACGATGAAGACCCGCAAGCGGCAGGAGATCATCGACATCACCGACGACGTGGAAGCCTGCCGCGCGGCCGCCGGCATCACCGAGGGCATGGTCCTCGTCTCGGCCATGCACATTTCGGCGTCGGTGTTCGTCAACGATCACGAGCCCGGGTTGTGGAGCGACATCCTGAAATGGCTCGAAGAGAGTGTCGCGCCATGGGATCCGGACCGCTATGCGCACAACGCCGGGACCGGCGAGGACAACGCCGCTGCGCACCTCCGGTCGCTCACCGTGGGCCATGAAGTCATCGTCCCGGTGACGGCCGGGAAGCTCGACTTCGGCCCTTGGCAGCGCGTCTTTTATGGCGAGTGGGATGGCCAGCGTGCAAAGCGCCTCGTGCTGAAGGCTATGGGAGTCTAGCGTGCTCCCTCGCGCATCCCCTTTGCAGGGCTTACATTACGCCCCGACCGTGAGATCTGACCAGGGATAGATGGCGTCGTCGTGGACCCTTCCACATGTCTTTGCGGAGCGCGCAGACGCGCACCCCGGAAAGACGCTGCTTGTTGCGGGCGGACGCACTCTCACCTATGGGCAGGTCGACGCAAAGTCTTCGGCGTTGGCTGCCGCGCTCTCGGAGCTCGGCATCGGGGCGGGTGATCGCATTGCGATCAACATGCCCAACTCGCCGGCATGGATCATCGCGTTGCTCGCCGGCGCCCGTCTGGGCGCCACGATCGTCCCGGTCAATCCGCGCAGCAATCATCACGAGCTGAAGTACCAGCTGCGACACGCGGAAGTCTCGGTGGTGTTCACCTGTGAGCGCCACCACGGTGTCGATTTTCTCCAGCTGTTCGAGACGCTGCTCGCGGAGCTGCCTGACCTGCTGTACGTGGTGACGGTGGGCGAGGAGGAGCTGTGGTACGACGACCGGATCTTCCAGTTCGAGGATCTGCTGTCGAGTGGCGAAGGACGGCCGATGCCGGTGTCCGATGGGCTCGCCGATGGTACGGACTTCGCCATGTTGTATACGTCCGGCACGATGGGCAAACCGAAGGGGGTCTGCCTCACGCACCGGATGCTCGTCGAGACGGCGGTCCTCGCCGGTGAGGCGATGGAGATTGCGTCGGAGGACCGCGTGCTCGTCTCGGTCCCGCTGTTTGCGATCTTCGGGCTCAGCGTGGCGATCGGCACGCTGGCGGCAGGAGCGACGCTCGTCCTTCAGGAGAGCTTCGTTCCGGCAGAGGCGCTCGACCTGATCGAGCGGGAACGGGTCACCGTGATTCACGGCGTCCCGACGATGTACCAGATGCTCATGCGCAACGAGACGTTCGACCCGGCGCGTTTGCGTTCGCTGCGCACGGGGTCGATCGCCGGAGGGGCAGTCTCGGAGGCCCTGATCCGTCGCGTGCGGGCCTGGTGCGATGTGCAGGTCGCGTATGGACTGACCGAGACGGGACCAACGGTGTCGATCACCCGGTTCTCCGACCCTCCGGAGAAACGGCTCGGCACGGCGGGACGCCCCCTCCCGGGTGTGGAAGTGAAGGCAGTGGATCTGGTGACGGGCGCGCTGCATGGCCCCGAAGCGGTCGGCGTCATTGCCGTCCGCGGTTCGAACGTGATGCGCGGCTATGCCCGCATGCCGGCCGAGACCGCCCGCTCCTTCACGCAGGAAGGATTCTTTCTTACCGGTGATCTCGGCATCATCGACGAGGACGGATTCGTTCGAATCGTCGGGCGCAGCAAGGAGGTCATCCTCCGCGGCGGATATCAGGTTTTTCCGCGCGAGGTGGAAGACCAGCTCCATGCCCACCCGGCGGTGGACGATGTATGCGTGATCGGAGTGCCCCATGACATCCTCGGGGAGCTGGTCTGCGCCTGCATCGTTCCTGTCGAAGGCGCGGTCATCACCGGCGACGAAATAAAGAGTTTCGCGCGCGATACGATGGCCCATTACAAGACTCCGGACATTGTCCGCTTCTTTGAATCCTTCCCGATGACCGGGAGCGGGAAGGTGAAGCGGAAGGAGCTCGAGCGCACTGTGGCGCTCGATCACACCGCGATGATAGGAAGTACATGAACTCTCGACCCCCGCGGACGGCGACGCCGGCACGCAAGCCAGTTGTCCCGATGCACCGCGGCCCACAAGCCACCGGCCCCGGCTCGTACCCCGGATCCGGCGTCTTCCACGCCCCGAATGCGGCGCTCCTCATCGACTTCGATAACGTCACGACGGGCATCAGGTCCGACCTCGGCAACGAGCTTCGCAACCTGCTCTCCTCGGACATCATCAAGGGCAAGGTCGCTGTCCAGCGCGCCTACGCCGACTGGCGCCGCTATCCCCAGCACATGGTGCCCCTCGCCGAAGCCTCCATCGACACGATTCAGGCGACCGCCTACGGCTCCGCAAAGAAGAACGCCACCGACATCCGCCTTGCGGTTGACGCGATCGAGCTCGTCTTCACGCGCCCGGAAATCGGCACCTACATCCTGCTCTCCGGCGACTCCGACTTCTCGAGCCTCGTCCTGAAGCTCAAGGAGTACGGCAAGTACGTCATCGGTGTCGGCATCCGCGAGTCGTCAAGCGACCTGCTGGTGATGAACTGCGACGAGTACTACAGCTACAACGCTCTCGCTGGTCTCGTGAAGTCGGGCGACGAAGCCGCCGCCAAGTACGACCCGTGGGAGCTCGTGACCGAGGCCGTGACGCGCATGAAGCGCAACGGCGATGTGATGCGGTCCGACCGCCTGAAGCAGGTCATGCAGGAGATCGACCCGGACTTCGACGAGAAGGATCTCGGACATCCGAAGTTCTCCCGGTTCTGCCTCGAGGCCGCGCAGCGCGGCCTGCTCACGGTCACCAAGCTCGAGAACGGCCAGCTCGAGGTCGATCTTCCGCGCGACAAGGCCGCAGGCGCCGCGCCCAGCCACCGTCCCGCAGCCGAAGCTGCTGCGCCGGTGCGCGTGCATGACGAGGCGGAAGCGGCAGAGGATCGCGGCCGGTCGCGGAGCCGCGGTCGCGGTCGCGGCCGTGGACGCGAGCGTGGCGATCGGCCACCGCGCCCCGAGACGCCGCCGCGCACCGACGGCGTCGAAGCGCCCAGCGGCGATGTCGCGCCGATGGAGTCATCTCAACCCGCGGAGATCGCGGAAATCCGTCCGCCCCGCGACGGTCGTCCGCCGCGTGATGGCGGTCGTCCATCGCACAACCGCCCACCGCGCGAGGACAGGAGCGCCGCCCCCGCCGCGAGCGCTCCTCGCGACGATGCAGCACCGCGCGCCGACGGCCCCGACATCGGAGTCTCCGGCGAGCGCCTCACGCGTGACGAGGCATTCGGTATCGTGCGGCGCGCCGTGGAGTCGTTGACCTCCGGCACCGAGGACGTCGTGCGTGCATCGGATGTTCGTGTCCGCGCCCGCGAGCTCCTCGGCCGCGACAGCCAGACCCTGGCAGAGCACTACTTCGGACGCATCCTCCGCGATGCGCACGACGCCGACGTCATCGATCTTCGACGTCGCGGAGACGACTTCGAGGTCGCCCGCGCTGCCGCGGCGATGCCGGTCTCCGAACAGCTCTCGTCGGCGGCGGCTGCCGCCGTCGCCGCCATGCCGCCGGCTCCGCCCGCGCCGCGTGGAATGGGTCCGCGTGGTGGCGGGCCGGGCCGTGGCGGTCGTGGGTCCTTCGGAGCACGTGCAGGCGCTCCGCCGGCCGACCTCCTCTCGATCGGCGTCGTCGATGTTCCGACGAGCCGCCCGACGGGGGATGCGATTCCCGCGCAGCAGCTCGAGCTCGCCGCTCCCGAGGTTGTGGATGCGGAGATCGAGGAGATCGAGGAGACGGGTGGACCCGCGAAGAAGCGCCCCGCCGCCAAGCGCGGGACGCGGGCTCGTCCCGTCGCCGGTGTCCGCGCTGCGAAGAAGACAGCCACGGCCAAGGCTGCCGCAGCGGCGGAGCCCGAAGAGAAGCCCCGGCGCGCGCGCGCGAAGAAGACGGCGCGCAGCTCCGAGAAGTGATGCAACGCGCCGCGCACGGTGCGCGGCGCGGGCGGGGCTCGCTTCCGCTCCCGGCGTCGTTCTACGACCGGGAGACGGAAGCGGTCTCGCGTGCCCTGCTGGGAGCGGTGCTCGAATGCCGGACTCCCGATGGCATCGCCGCCGGTCGGATCGTCGAGACCGAGGCCTACATCGGCGAGCATGACCCCGCCTGTCACGCGGCGGTAGGGAGAACCGATCGCACCCGCTGGCTCTACGGTCCCCCCGGCACGGCGTACGTGTACTTCATCTATGGTGTGCACTGGTGCTTCAATGCGGTCACCCGGGTCGAGGGTGAGCCAGGCGCCGTGCTGATCCGCGCTCTCGAGCCGGTCGCGGGGATCGAGACCATGAGGCTGCGTCGCGGCGCGGCGCGCACCGACCGCGAGCTCACGAACGGTCCTGGAAAGCTGTGCGCAGCGCTTGGCATCGACGGCCGCCACAATGGCCTGCGACTCCATCGGCTCCCGGTCCGGATCCGGTCCGGTGAACCAGTCCCGGATTGCGACGTGGTTGTCTCTCCCCGCATCGGCATCACAAAGGCGGCCGACTGGCCTCTGCGCTGGTACATCGCCGACAACCCGTGGGTGTCGAAGACTCCTCGATCCTTCGCAGTCAGGCGACTCGGCTGATTCGCACGGGACCGACCGGATGGCGAAACGGCGCGGAATCGAGTCCCGCGCCGTTCACTTTGGCTCCATCAGTCGAACGACTAGCGGATCCGCTCGATCGACGAACCGATGTTGTAGCGGATACCGGTCTCGACGAAGTACGTCGAGCGCCCGTTGATGAGGAATTGCGCATGCGCCGGCATCATCGTGGCCTGACCGAAGACCGACCACCGTGAGTACTGCGCCTGGAGGCCCGCCATGATGAGGACGGAAGCGCGAGTTCGCTGGTCTTCGACGGTCGCCGCGATGTCGTTCGCCTGCGACGCACTGACGAAGCTGCCTTGAGGGGTCGCCGTCTGGATGAAGTTGAGCGCGACCCCCAGTCCGCCGTACGGCCGGAACCCGAGGTACTGCTTCGGGAACGCCAGCGCCGCGAAGGTCACCCGCCGCATGTCGTCGATGTTCACGATCCGGACTCCGTTCGTATTCAGGATGTCCTGGATCGCGGAATCATTATTGAAGAAGGTCTGATCGTACGAGACGTAGAGCGCGCCTCGCGTTCTCGTGATCAGCCACTCTCCGCCGACCATCGGCGAGATCGCGTTCTCGACCGCCTTCGTGGAGTACATCATGACGCCCGTCTTGGCGCCCCAGAACCACGAATCCTTGAACAGCCGACCGGCCTGCGCTGAGCCGATCGTCGGCAGCGCGGAAAGGAGGGCGAGGCCCAGTAACGGGCTTCGGAGCAACCGCATATGACCAACCTCGAGATAGGGAGTGCGGGGGGACCGCAAGGCGTCATGTCACAGACGAGGCTAGCCGCGCGAGGGTCACGCCCCCGGATCATGGCACCCCGGACGTGACCCTTTGGCCGCCGCATTCCGAGCAGTTCACGACCGCCGTGCACGGCACCGTATTCGGGCATCGCGGGGAGGTCGTCCGGCGCCTGCACGAGGGCGACTATCTCATCCTTGTCCCGGACCCGCCAGGGACGGATGAGCCTGCGGTCTGGGTCCACGCTCCCGGTGGCGACGTCGTCGGCCACCTGTCGCCGACGATCGGCGCCTGGCTCGCGCCATGGATGCTGGCCGGCGGGCGATGCGCGGCGACGGTCACACGGGTGGACGGCGAGGACACCGCGAGCTGGCGCCGCCTCGTCATCAGCGTGCGATGCCGCCTCGATTCCACCGGGGTGGAGTAGCGAAGCGTCGCCACCCGGAGCCGCTCGACGCTAGCGGAGCACTCCGATCTTCCGGCCAACGCGCTTGAACGCCTCGACCGCCTGGTCGATGTCCGACCGCGTGTGCGATGCCGACAGCTGGCAACGGATCCGCGCCTCTCCCTGCGGCACCACCGGAAATCCGAACCCCGTGACGAAGATGCCCTCGTCCAGGAGCATGTCGCTCATCTGAATCGCCTTCGACGTTTCGCCGACGATGATCGGGATGATCGGGGTCTCGCCGGCGAGCGGCGAGAATCCGGCCTCGGTGATCGAGTCGCGGAAGTAGCGCGCATTCTCCCGCAGCGCCGTCACCCGCTCGGGGTGCGATTCGATGAACCGAACCGAGGCCATTGCGCTCGCTGCTACCGTCGGAGGCAGCGCATTGGAGAACAGCTGCGGACGTGAGCGTTGCGTGAGGTAGTCGCAGAGCGCCGCCGACCCGGCGACGAAACCGCCGGCCGCTCCGCCGAGCGCCTTGCCGAGTGTGGACGTGATGATGTCCACCTCCCCAACTACCCCGAAGTGCTCGGCGGTCCCGCGTCCCGTCTCGCCGAGCACCCCCGTTGCATGCGAATCGTCCATCACGACGATTGCGTCATGCTCGCGCGCGATCTGGAGGATCTCGGGCAGCTTCGCGATGCTCCCTTCCATCGAGAAGATGCCATCCGTCCAGATGAACTTGCGCCGGGCGCTCCGGTTCGCGGTGAGCTTCGCCCGCAGGTCATCCATGTCGGAGTGCTTGAACACACCGGTCGTGCACTTCGTGATTGCCTTGGCGAGACGCATCGAGTCGATGATCGATGCGTGGTTGAGGGCGTCCGACAGGACGAGGTCACCTTCCTCTGCGACCGTGCCGGTGAGTCCCTCGTTCGCATTCCATGCGGAGACGTAGCTCAGCGACGCTTCCGTCCCGACGAACCTCGCGAGCGCGTCTTCCAGCTCGCGATGCACCGTGAATGTCCCGCAGATGAAGCGAACGCTCCCGGTCCCCGCTCCGAGCCGCTCGAGCCCCTCGATCCCCGCCTGCACGACCTCGGGCTCTGCGGTAAGGCCGAGATAATTGTTCGATGAGAGGATCAGCACTTCGCCGCGACCTTCCATCTGGACCCGCGCCGCCTGCGGTGAGGCGAGGTAGTTCAGGCGCTTGTAGACCTTGTCGACCTTGAGCTGCTCGATCGTCGCCTCGAGCGACTTCGTGAAGGCAGTGGACGGCATGCGCTACGCAATCTCGAAGATGACCTTCCCGGCCTCACCCGACTTGATCGCGCTGATCGCAGCGTCGGCCTCGGCAAGCGGGAAGCGATGAGTGATGACCGGGGTGGGGTCGAACTTGCCGGAGCGGAGGAAGCGGGTCATCTGGTGCCACGTGTCGTACATCCGACGGCCGACGACTCCGTAGATCGTGATTCCCTTGAAGATCACTTCGGTGGCAAGGTTGAGCTCCATCGGCTTGGCGGGGATGCCGAGCATCTGCACGCGGCCGCCGACTCGCACGAGTGCCAGGGCCTGATGGATGGCTGAGGGCACACCGGACATCTCCAGTGCCACATCGACGCCGAGGCCGCCGGTGTGACGACGGACGACGGCTTCCGCCTGCTCCGGGCGCACCACGTCGTGAGCACCCATCGTCCGGGCGAGCTCGAGGCGCTTCTCGTTCACGTCGGAGGCGATGATGCGCGACGCCCCCGCCGCCCTGCAGATTCCGACGGCGAAGATTCCGATCGGACCACAGCCCGTAATGAGCACGGTCGATCCGGGAATCTCTGCGGTGAGCGCCGTATGAAAGGCGTTCCCCATTGGGTCGTGGATGCCGCCGATATCGAACGAGATGTCATCGTCGAGGTGCCAGACGTTGGTCGCCGGCATCGCGATGTATTCCGCGAAGCAACCGTCGCGGTCCACGCCGATGATCTTCGTGAAGGGGCAGACGTGCGCGTTGCCCGTTCGGCAGAGGAGACACCGCCCATCCACGATGTGGCCTTCCGCCGTGACACGGTCGCCAATGCGAACATCGGTCACCAGCTTCCCGACTTCGGCGACATCGCCCGCGAATTCGTGCCCGACGGTGATGGGCGGCTTCACCCGCCCCTTCGCCCAGTCGTCCCATTCATAGATATGAACGTCGGTCCCGCAGACTCCGGCCCGGCGCACTCGGATGAGCACTTCATCATCCCGGATCGTGGGCTGCGGCACATCCTTCAGTGTAAACCCCGGACCCGCGCGTTCCTTGACCAGCGCTTTCACGTCGGCTCGACCCCCGTGACCTGCGTGTGCCTTCCCGCGCCTCGCTGCGCGACGGCGAAAGGTGGCGGGACGTCGGCGGAAAGTCGAGTGATGCAACCGGCTGCCCCCGACGCACGTTGGTGGCCGCCCGGTGTCAGTCTCCGCCGACCTCGGCGATCTCGCGCGCTGGCGGCGAAATGTCGGACGTATCGACCCGGTCCACTCGCACCGCGCACACCTTGAACTCCGGGATGCCGGCATAGGGATCCAGCGCCGGGTTCGTGAGGAGGTTCACGGCTGCTTCTCGATAGTGCATCGGGATGAAGACCTGGCGCCGCGCAACGCGGGGGGACAGCCGCACCGAGATGCGTAGCTGGCCGCGTCTCGAGGTCACGATCACTTCATCACCATCGCGGACACCGAGCTCCGTCGCATCGGCGGCGCTGAGCTCGACGGTCGGTGTCGGCTCTCGTGAATCCAGCCCCGTCGAGCGGCGGCTCATCGTCCCCGTATGCCAGTGGTACATCTGCCGGCCGGTATTCAGCAGGAAGGGGAACTCGGCGTCCGGAAGCTCGGCTGCCGGGAGGAACTCGACCGGGACGAACGTGCCCTTTCCATCGTGAGTGGGGAACGACTCGTCGAACAGGAACGCCGTTCCAGGGTGGTCCGCCGTCGGCACCGGATACTGCAACCCGCCGTTCCCATCGAGCCGTGCGTGAGAGACGCCGCGCCATGACGGCGTCACTCGCGCGATCTCATCGAGCACGTCGGCTGCCGAGTCGAACCGGGCCGGGAGTCCGATGCGCTCCGACAGCTCCCGAATGATGTCCAGGTCCGCGCGCGCGTTGCCCGGCGGCTCGACGGCCTTCTTCGACAGCTGGATACGGCGCTCGGTGTTCACGAAGGTGCCGGTCTTCTCCGCGAACGATGACCCGGGGAGGATGACGTCCGCATAGCGCGCTGTCTCCGTGAGGAAGAGGTCGTGCACCGCGAGAAAATCGAGCTCGCGGAACCACGCCTCCGCATGGGAGACATCCGGATCGGAGATGATGGGATTCTCGCCCATGATGTACATCCCGCGAACCGGGCTCGCCTCCTGGACGATCTGCGTCACTTTCAGGCCTGGCACGAGCGACAGCCGGTCTTCCGGAACGCCCCACTCGTTCGCGAACATGCGGCGAATGGCCGGATCGCCCACCGGCTGATAGTCCGTGTAGAACATGGGGATCGCGCCGACGTCGCTTGCCCCCTGCACGTTGTTCTGGCCGCGAATCGGGATCATCGCTGCGCCCCAGCGCCCGATCATTCCCGTGGCGAGGATGAGGTTGAGCAGTGCCGCGACGATGTCGGTGCCAGTCCGGTGCTGCGTCAGCCCCATCGCCCACAGCGTCGCCGAACGCGGGCCGCGCGCATACATCTCCGCCGCCTGACGGATGAGCGCTGCCGGCACGCCGGTGATGGCTTCCGCGCGCTCTGGAGTGTACGGCGCGACGGCCGCCTCGACGGTGCGGAACTCGTGGGTGCGGCCGGCGATGAAGGCCTCATCGTGCAGCCTTCGCGCGATGATGTGGTGGAGCATGCCGTTCAGTAGCGCGACGTCGGTGCCCGGGAGCGGCTGGAGGTGGATGTGGGCGCGCGCAGCGAGCTCGATGCGCCGCGGATCGGCGACGATGAGCTTCGCCCCCCGCTTCACCGCCCGCTTGATCGCCGCGCCGAACACCGGGTGCGACTCGGTCGTGTTCGCGCCGAGAATGAAGATGACATCCGATTCGTGCTCGATTTCGCGCATCGATCCCGAGGCTGCGCTCGTGCTCAGCGCACGCTGCATCGCGCTCACGGAGGAGGAGTGGCAGAGCCGCGTGCAGTGGTCGACGTTGTTCGTCCCGAGCCCGCCGCGAAACAGCCGCTGGAGAAGATAGTTCTCCTCGTTGGAGCACTTCGCGGATTGGAAGACGGCGAGACTTTCCGGCCCGCGGTGATCGCGCAGGCGTACGAGCTCCTGGGCGGTCAGTTCGAGTGCCTCGTCCCATGTCGCTTCCCGGAACGGCTCATACCATGACGCGGGCGTCGCGACGCGATCGCGCGGATCGCCGAGCGGTGACTGCCCGATCGGGAGCGTGCGAAGCGGGTTGTTTCCCGGACGGCGTTTGCGGCCGGCGCTCTCGGCTTCCACATCCTGCCACGGACCGCCCCGGCGGCCCCACGCGGCGGCGCCCGCATCGGGCTCGAAGCGCCATTGGCCATCGACCTTCGTCCACCCGCGGCGGATCAGCGGTGTGGTGAGCCGATCGCGGTGCAGGATGAAATCGGTGCCGAACCGACCCTTCACGCACGTCGAGCCCTGATTCGGTGTGTCCTCCTCGATCCACGGGCTCGTCACGCGAATGACATCGTTGCCGCGCACCTTGAGGTCGATCTGGCAGCCGACGCCGCAATACGGACAGATGCTCCGCACCGTGCTCTCGGGCGACGCCATCGTTTCTGGCTGGAACTTCGCGAGCGGAAGGATGTCGTGGATCGCTCCGGTCGGACACACCCGAACGCATTCGCCGCACCAGGTACAGCCGGCATGCTCTGGGTTGCCGTCGGCGCCAACGATGATCTCGGCATGCTCCCCTCGCGATCCAACCTCGAGGACCCCGACCACTTGAATGTCCTCGCACGCGCGCACGCAGCGGGTGCAGAGAATACAGGTGGACATGTCGTGCTGGATCATCGGGTCGCCGGCGCGATCATCGCCACCCCGCAGCGGGAGGCCGGATCGATGTTGCGGCAGGGCGCCGTACCGCTTGACCATCCGCTCGAACTCGTTGCCCGCACCATTGGCCGGAATGCGGTCCACCGGGTAGCGCTCCATCAGCATCTCGAGGACCGCGACACGATTCGATGCTGCCGCGGTCGATGTCGTGCTCACCTGCATCCCGTCGCTGGCGAGCGTCGCACACGCCGCGGTGAGCTTTGGCGCCCCCTCGACGGACACGAGGCACACACGGCAGTTGCCCACCGTCGGCAACTCCGGATACCAGCACAGCGTCGGAATCTCGATGCCCGCGGATCGCGCGGCGTCGAGGATCGTAGCGCCCGGGTCGATCGTGATCGCCCGTCCATCGATGGTCACCGTCAGCATTTTCCGTCACCCGATTGCGTCTCTCGTTATATATCACGCGAGTTCGATGTTGACTAGCGCGACTATTGCGTGGTGTTTTTCCCAATTCTATATTCGCGCATGTGAGTTGCGACGACGTCGTCGCTCGTGCGGCCTGCGACAGCGAGGGTACCGGGATCCGAGAACCTGAACGATGTCCCGCATGATGCGGGACCAGGCTTGACGAATAGCCGTCGAGATTTTCTCAAGGCCTCATCAGCCGCAGCCGCGGCAGCAGGCCTCGCCGCCTGCGGTGTCGCTCACGGGACGACTTCCGCCGCTTCGCCACCGGCGCCCGCTTCGCCGCCGTCCGTTCCACCCCCGACGCGGACCCCCTCCTCCGGCGACGCCACGCTCAAGGACCTCGCCCTCCGCGCCGTCGATGCCGCCACCCGCGCCGGTGCCCAGTACGCCGACGTCCGCATCCAGCAGAACCGCACGCAATCCGTCGCAACGCGCGAACAGCGCGTCCAGGGACTCTCCGACAGCGAAACGTTCGGCTTCGGCATTCGAACACTTGTCGATGGCGCGTGGGGATTCGCGGCGAGTCACGACCTGACGCCACTCGAGATCGAGCGCGTCGCGCGACAGGCCGTGGCGCAGGCACGTGCCAATCGCTCTGCGCTGGTTCGGCCCGTCGTCCTCGCGCCTGCCACGGCGACCCCGAAGGGGACGTGGCGCAGCCCGATCGATGTGGATCCCTTCAGCATCCCCGTCGAGGACAAGGTCGCGCTCCTCCTCGCCGCCAACGCTGCCGCCCTCGCCGTTGGAGGCGCGCGCTTCGTCAACTCGTCGATGTCGTTTTTCCGCAGTGAGAAGACGTACGCGAACAGCGACGGCACCTTCACGGTGCAGAGCTACTATCGGACGCTCCCGTCGATGTCGGTGACGGCAGTGTCTGCCGATTCCACGGATTTCCAGACTCGTGACTCGACCGACATCCAGCCGATGGCGCGAGGGTACGAGCACGTGATCGAGGCACGGCTCGTCGAGAACGCGACGCGCTGGGCGGAGGAGGCGGTCCAGAAGCTGTCTGCACGCTCCGTCACGGATGGGCGATACGACCTCGTCCTCCACCCGACTCACCTGTGGCTCACCATCCACGAGTCGATCGCCCATCCGACCGAGCTCGATCGAGCCATGGGATACGAGGCGAACTACGCGGGGACAAGCTTTGTCGCGCCTCCGGAATCGGTACTCGGCAAGTTGAAGTATGGTCCCGAGTTCATGAACATCCGCGGGGACCGCTCCGAGGTTGGGGCACTCGCGACGACCGGCTGGGACGATGACGGCGTCGCGCCCGAAGACTTCCTCATCGTCGACAAGGGAATCTTCAGCGACTACCAGACGACGCGCGAGCAGGCCCCGTGGCTCGAGTGGTGGTATCGCCGGCAGGGGCGCGAACCGCGGTCGCATGGCTGCTCCTACGCGCAGTCCTGGTCCGACGTCCAGTTCCAGCGGATGCCGAACGTCTCGCTGCGGCCGGGTGCGCAAGACCTGGGATGGGACGATCTCATTGCCGCAACCGATCGTGGGATCGCCATCATCGGCGACGGATCCTTCTCCATCGATCAGCAGCGCTACAATGCGCAGTTCGGCGGGCAGCTCTATTACGAAGTGCGCGGTGGGAAGATCACCGGCATGCTGAAGGATGTCGCTTACCAGATGCGCACGCCCGAGTTCTGGAACTCCCTCGACATGATCGGCGGCCCCCGCAGCTATCAGCTCTGCGGGGCGTACGGGGATGCGAAGGGACAACCGACTCAGTCGAACGCCGTCAGCCACGGATGTGTCCCGAGCCGGTTTCGTCAGGTGAGCGTCATCAACACGGGACGCAGCGCGTGACGGCGCCGCGGTCCCTCCGGCGAGCAGCGCGGCACCTCACCAGGGGCGAGTGCGAGGAGATCGCGCGCCGCGTCATGAGCTTCGCGACCGCTGCGGACACCCGGGTCGCCATTGCCAGCGGGCAGCAGGGGAATACGCGCTTCGCGGTCAACCAGATCTCCACAGCCGGCGACAGCTATAACGCATCTGTCTCCGTCCAGAGCAGCTACGGGAAGCGAACTGCCGCATCGAGCACCAACCGGCTGGACGATGAGTCGCTCCGGGCGACCGTCCAAATGGCCGAACGCCTCGCGCGTCTCTCGCCCGAGGATCCGGAGTCGCTCCCCTTGCTCGGTCCCCAGCAATACACGGACGCCGGAGGTTGGAGCGATTCCACGGCGTCGCTCGAGCCCACTGAGCGGTCCACCGCCGTTCAGCGCATTGCGACCCCTGCGCGCTCGGCAAACCTCGTGTCTACCGGGTACCTCGAGGCCAATGCCGGTGCGTCTGCGGTCGCGAACTCCCGCGGGCTCTTTGCCTATTACCGCGCAACCTCATGCGCGCTGACCGCCACCGTCCGCACACCGGATGGCACAGGCTCGGGATGGGCGGGCGGCGCGCACTACGATTGGTCGCGCCTCGACCCGCAGGCGTTCGGCGCAAGGGCGATCGAGAAGGCCCGGCTGTCGCGCAACCCGGTCGGCATCGAGCCGGGGCGATATACCGTCATCCTCGAACCGACCGCGGTCGGGAATCTCGTCCAGCTCATCGGCGGCTCGCTCGCTGCGCGCGCAGCCGATGAAGGCCGCTCCTTCTTCGCGCGCGCCGGAGGCGGGAACAAGGTCGGCCTCAAGGTCGTCGACGAGCGCGTCTCGCTCCTCAGTGATCCGCTCGACCCGGATGCGCCGGCTGCACCATTCACGGCGGAAGGGTTGCCGATCGCGCGGACCGTGTGGATCGACAACGGTGTCGTGCGCAATCTCGCGTACGACCGCTACTGGGCCGAGCGGCAGTCGCGTGCGGCCACGACCGTCGGGGGCACGCTGCGCATGGCCGGCGGCACCGCCACCACCGACGAAATGATCGCCTCCACGCGTCGTGGGTTGCTCGTGACGCGCTTCTGGTATATCCGCCCTGTGGATGCGCGGACGATCCTCTACACGGGCCTCACGCGCGATGGCACTTTCCTCATCGAGAATGGGAAGATCACGCGGGCCGTGAAGAATCTCCGGTTCAACGAATCACCGATCTTCATGCTCAACAACATCGAAGCGATGGGGGTCCCGGTTCGCGTCAGCGCGAGTGAAGCCGGCGGTCCCGGACTGGCCATCGTCGTGCCGCCAATCAAGGTTCGTGAGTTCACCTTCACGAGCTCGAGTGATGCGATCTGACGGACCTCACATGAGATCTGTTACGCAACACCATTCAGTGCCGTCTGTTGCAACGAGCAGCAGTGTGTTCGTTGCATTGCGAGCTTCACGAGCCTATTGGAGGCCGTGTTGGGCGATCGCGTCGTGATGAGCGAGCGCCAGGCTCACCGATCCACCGGGGGATCGGTTGAGAGAATCATTCCAGTACTGGAGACCATGAACCATGGCGACCAAGAAAAAGGGCGGCAGGAAGTCGGCTGGTAAGAAGAGCTCGCGCAAGGGCGCGTCGAAGCGCGCCGCGAAGAAGGGCGGCCGCAAGTCCACGCGGAAGTCCTCGCGGAAGAAGGGCGCGCGGAAGTCGTCGCGCTAGCGTCGGGCTGTTGGTATACAAGAAAGCCGGCAAGGTGCCGGCTTTTTTGTTGCCCATCATTCACTGCGACATCGGCTCAGCGCGAATAGCGCCCGATCGCAAGCTCCAGAATGCGCCCGATCAGCGCCGGGTGTTCGATCCCGGACTTCTGCGCAGCCATTGAGAACTCCGCGGACCGCTCGAGGTAGCAGTTGGGATTCACCTCGATAATGTAGATCTCCCCCTCCGGCGTGACCCGAAGGTCGATGCGTGCATAGTCGCGGAGTCGCAGCGCGTGAAACGCTTCGGTCGCAACCGTCTGCATCCTCGTGGCCAGCTCCTCGGGCAGGTCGGTCGGGAAGATCGACTTGGTGCCCGCGAACTCTGCACCCTTTTCATCGCCGTCGTCGCCCCACTTGGCCTCCCAGCTCGCGATCTTTGGCCGATCAGCGGGGAATCCGGTGAAGTCGAGCTCGATCACGGGCAACGCCTTCACGTTCACGTTGCCGAGGACACCGACATAGAACTCGCGTCCGTCGATGAACTCCTCCACCAGCGCGGGCTGCTGGAACTCTGTCTGCATCTCGCCGATCCGCTCGAGCAGCTCCTGGACGTTGTTCACGACGGACTTCCCCGTGATCCCGAGCGACGCATCCTCCTGCGGGGGCTTCACGATGAGCGGAAAGGTGATGTCCCCCGCCCAATCGACGGCGCCCCGGTAGAGCGTCGCGAACTTGGCGGTCTTCAGCCCGTGAAACGTCAGGACCTTCTTCGTCAGCGTCTTGTCGCCGGCGACGATCAATCCCGCGGGACTCGACCCCGTGTAGCGGAGATGCAGGAGGTTCATCAACGCCGCGACATTCGACTCGAGGGCGCTTTTTCCTGCGAACGCCTCAGCCATGTTGAAGACGAGATCCGGCGGATCCGTGCGCAGGGCGTTCACGAGCGGCTCGACGGTGGCATCCACCATCAGTCGCTTGCTCGTATGACCCATTGCCTGCAACGCTTCCTCGATCTGTCCGAGGACCGGATCCTCGGGTGGTTCGGAGGCGTCGCGGGTGTGGAGGAGTACGACTTTCACTGCGACACCTCAGTGCTGAGGGACGAGGGCGGGGCAGGCGGCAGGCCTCACGGGGTCGGTCCCGTGGGAGCGCCCGGAAGGGCCGGTGGAGATTGATTCGGTGCGGTGACGTCCAGCGTGTTCGTATATCGGTAGTTCATCATGACCGCCGTGCCGAACGCGGTCAGCTCGATCAGCGTCGATGCTTCGAGCCCGCGCACCCGCAGGTCCAGCGTCTCGGAACGAGTCGCGAGAAAGTCGATGAACGAGCGTACGGTTGGAGCGCTCTCTCCGGTCCAGTATGCAATGCGGCCGACGATCTCACGCCGGTGCCTGCGGACGAACGTCCCCGCCGCTTCCCCGCCCGGGACATCCGGTGCATTCGCGAACAGGTTGCGCAGGTCGCCGTCGAAGTGCCGCGCGTCCTCGATCGGCATCTGCTCTTCCGACTCACGGTAGTGGTCCTCCACCGTGTAATGCATCGCCTCGACCGGAAGATCATCATCGGTGAGCGGCGGCGCCTCGGGGGCTGTCCCGCCGACCTCACCCATCACCGCGTCCATGTATTCCAGCTTTGCGAGGGCAGGCCAGCCCGCGTACTCCGTGCGCCAATCGAGCCCGGGGGTGAGCCACACGGCGAACGTCTCCGCGAAGTCCTCGTCAGGATGCTTCTGCGCATACCATCCGAGGATGTGCCGGACGAATGCCCGCGAGAACGGGTCGGCGCGGTACCGCTCGCGATATGGGCGCGAGTACGGACCAAATGTCTTTCGCCAGTCGGCGCGATCGTACAGGCGGTATGCGTAGTTGAAGGCGTGCCCCGCCTCGTGACGCAGATACCGCATCACGTCCAGCTCGCCCTCGACTTCGACGGCGTTCTCCTCTTCGATGCGGGCGAGTCGTGGATCCGCGAGATAGAAGGGCACGCCGATCAGCGGCGTGTCGTCGGGGCAGCCCCACTGGTCGCTCAGATACACGGGGGGACGAAAGGTCAGCCCCCTGGCTCCGAGCTCCTCGTACAGCTGGGTGACGAGGCGCTCGACGAGCGATCCACGAAGCGAGAGGCCCAGCGAGGAGATGCGCTGGCCCAGCAGTGTCTGACGGTCGTTCTCCCACCCTTCGAATGGAGCGGTCACGGCACCGCGGAGCGCAAGCAGCATACCCAACGATGCAACGAGGCCCCGCGCAGGATGGCGCAGGGCCTCGTTTGATCTGACGAATCTGGCTTCGTCTAGGCGGCCTTGGACGTCTCTTCGGTGGCCGCTTCGGGAGCGGGACCCCAGACGTACGCCAGGAACTTCGGCGACGCCTCGGCACGCGAACCCCTCGAAATCACAATGCCGACCGGCTCGGTCTCGGCGTCGCGACGAATCTCTGTCATGTCGGTCTCCTTGAAAAGCCCGGCAGCGTGTTGCATGAGCAGCGCCGGATACCCTCCTCTAAGCACCCTCGGTGCCAGTCGGACCGAATTTCTTAACTCGTTGTAGAACTACAGGTTACAACGAGAAAGCCGACCTCAGGCAAGGTCGGCTGTCGCGGAGTGACACGCGTGGATGACACCCGCGCGTTTCGTTTCGTTACGCTACCGCCTTGCGAGCCAGGAACGCTTCGGATGCGGGGGCATCGCGCCGGACGGAGATCTCCCACCCACCGTACCGCGCTCGAAGGTCATCGACCGTCAGGTCCGTGGTGCCGCTACCGACTGCCTCGACAAGGTGAACGCCTCCTCGACGGGTCGCATCCTGTAGGGCGTCGATGACGCGCCACCGGTCCGGCGTTGACAGATGAGTGAAGGCGCTCGAGGCGCAGACGACCGCGCTGAGCGGCACATCCGGCGCCCAGTGGCCCAGGTCGGAGATGTAGCCGCGAATCCGATCGTTGATTCCGGCGGCTTCAGCAGCGGCGATGACGCGTTCGACTGCGGACGCCTGGTCATCGAGGGTCGTGACTTCCGATCCATGCGCGGCAAGGTAGAGGGCAGTGCCTTCGCTCGCCCCGCCCGCAATGAGAACATGCCCTTCGGCCGCGGGCTGAACGTCCCGGACCAGCGCGCTGTCGGCGGGAAGCCCCCAGTGCTCGGGCGTCCGATACTGCGCGAGCAGCTTCATTCGCCGGGCACGCCACGTTCGGTAGGTGGGAAGCCGAAGCCGTTTCGCGATGATCTCATCGACCTGCTCGCACAGCAGGATCTCGGTCAGCGCGAACTGGGTCTGGGATTCCAGCGAGGCGACCGCCTCATCGCCGATCTTCAGGAGGGCGGAGCGCGGAATCGAATCCTTGTAGTTCTCGATCTCCTGTTCCACGAACAGCTCGTACTCGTGCTTGAGCGAGCGGTGTGCGCGGTGCGGCATTCAGCGGAGGGGCTAAGGATGCGCATAACCTAGGGGTTGAGCCCGCCCGCGCAAGTGGCTGTGGATCACGGAGGTTCGATGTGCACGGTCACGTCCGACGCGCCGAGCGCCTCGGTGATGCGGGACTCGACGGCATCCGCGAGCCTGTGCGCTTCCGCGACCGTACTGTGCTCATCGACGACGATCGTCAACTCGGCGAACAACAACCCTGACGCTGCAAATCGGGATCTGACCCTCCGGACTCCCCCGATTTCCGGGATCCCCCGGACGAGCCTGCGGATCTCGTCGGCGTCCACCGCGCGCTCGTCGACGAGGATCGGGATCGTTCCTTTTAGGATGCGGTAACCGCTGTACGCGATGATCATCGCGACGACGATCGCGAGCGGCGCGTCGAATTGCCCCATTCCGAAAGCCGCCAGGATCATTGAGGTGAGGGCGAGAAGCGTGACGTAGGTGTCGCTGCTCGTGTGCGCCGCGTCGGCCATGAGAAATGCACTGCGCAGCTCGCGTCCCCGGCGCCGCTCGTACCAGACCACGTAGATGTTGACCGCGACCGTCCCTGCGAGGAGGACGATCTCCAGCAATTCCGGTGGCCTGGGCTCCCCATGGCTTCTGAGCTTCTCGATGCCTTCCTTCAGAAGCTCGAAGCAGGAGATGGAGAGAAATCCGACGATCGCCAGCGCTCCGATCGTTTCGAACTTGTCATGACCGTAGGGGTGGTCATCGTCGGGTGCCCTCGCGGCGACGGTGACGAGCGCCATCCCGATGACGTTGTTGAGCGTATCGAGCGCCGATTCGAGCGCGGCGCCGAGCACTGCCAGCGTCCCTGTCCGCCACCCAACAGCGACCTTCACCGCCACGACCACGATATTGAGGCCGAGGATCAGTCCGAGCGTGCGTCGAACGGCCGCGGCGTGGGCGGGCCCAAGGGGCGTAGGGGGGCCGCGAGTTTCCGCTTCCGTGATCACCGTGGCATCTTGTCCCCGCGGACAGCCTCATGTCAATCACGCAGGGGAATCGAACGTGCCGGAGCTTCCTGAGGTCGAACGAGCAGCGCGCATCCTTCGCCGCGCCGCCGCGGGAAAGACGCTCGCTTGTGTGTCGCTGATGCACCCGTCACTCCGCCGCAAGCTGTCGCCGCATCGACTCCGGACCCTGCGCGGCGCCGTCGTTACTCGCGTGCTTCGGCGCGGGAAGCATCAGTTGCTCGAGCTCCAGGACGGGCGCACGATTCACGTGCATTTCCGGATGGCGGGCGACTGGGACATCGGAACCGCCACCGATACATTGCCGCGTCATGCCCGGGCGACACTCGAGTTCGAGAACGGGACCCGCGTCGCGCTGGTCGATCCTCGCGCCCTGTCCACGCTCACTCTCCATGCGGCCGGCGATTCGCCCCTTCCGGAGCTTGGCCCCGAACCCTCGGATGCCGCGTTCACGCCCGCCTCCCTGGCAGCCGTGCTGACGCGTCGGAAAGGCCCGATCAAGCCGGTTCTCCTCGATCAGCGGATCCTCGCGGGCGTGGGGAATATCTACGCATCCGAATCGCTCTGGCATGCACATATCAGCCCCCGCGCGGTCGCGGCGACGCTGACGCCGGAGCGCCTCGAGCGCCTCATTCGCGAGATTCGTTACGTCCTCGGGCCGGCAGCGCAACTCCCGGCGCGCTACCGACAGGCACGTGGCTCCGGACGCATCGCAGTGTATGGAAGGGAGGGAGAGCCGTGCCGGCGATGCTCGACACCTATCGAGCGGATCGTGCAGGCGGGTCGATCTACCTACTTCTGCTCCGTCTGCCAGTCATCGTGAGCTTCTGTCGGATTCGATGGCCGGAGTTTTCAGTCGAGCGCTTCGAGAACCGCGCCCTTGATGTAGCCCGTCTCCGGGATCGTCAGGATTTCGGGATGGTCAAGTGGCTGGCCGCGAATGTCACGAAGGGCGATTCGTCGGCCGCTGTCCGCGGCGGCGGCCTGAAGCATCTCCAGGAAGAGCGGCTTCGTGACATGAAAGCTGCAGCTCGCAGTGAATAGCAGCCCTCCCCGCGCGAGCAGCCTCATCGCGCGAAGATTGACTTCCTTGTATCCCCGCAGCGCGGCCGGAATCGTCGCCCGATTCTTGGCGAACGCGGGCGGATCGAGGACGATGGTCTCGAAGCGGTCGCCCGCCCCCTCGCGCTCGCGGAGGTAGTCGAAGGCGTTGGCTTCGACGAACTCGATGTGACCGAACCCGTTCCGCGCCGCGTTCTCTGCCGCGCGCGCCAGCGCAGGGCCGGAGCTGTCGAGCGCGACGACGTGGGTCGCATGGCGTGCGAGATGAAGGGCGAACGACCCGTGGTAACTGAAGCAGTCGAGCGCGCGGCCCCGTGCGAGATCGCCGATCATCACGCGATTCTCGCGCTGGTCCAGGAAAGCGCCCGTCTTCTGCCCCGTCCATGGGTCGGCGAGATACCGCACGCCGTGCTCGACTACCTCGATCTCGCGCGGGACATCTCCATACAACAGCACGACCTCACGCGTGAGTCCCTCGCGGGCTCGCAGCGGGGCGTCGTTCCGCGCCAGAATGCCCTCCACCCCGGTGATGTCGATCAGCGCGCTGACGATCTCATCGCGCGCCTGCTCCAGGCCTGCGCTCATCAACTGCACGACGAGCCAGCGATCGTACCGGTCGCAGATCAACGAAGGGAGCCCGTCTGCCTCGGCGTGCACGAGCCGGTAGGCGGAAGTTGTTCCCTCGAGCACCGCCCTCCGCTGGGCGGCGGTGTCGAGCCGTGTCCGCCACCAATCGGCGTCGATTCGCGCTGCAGGGTCCCGGTCGAGCAGGCGCAGTGAGATCTCCGATGGCGGGCTCCACAGTGCCCACCCCAGCGGTCGGCCGGACGCTTCGGTGACGCGAACGATGCCGGCATCCACCGACGGTGGCGTCACGACGTCGCTACGGAAGATCCATGGATGTCCGGTGAGCCAGCGCCGAGCACCCCGCGCGCTCACGATCGCCGTGTCGCTGGCAGATGCCGCCGGTACCCGTTCGCGTGCAGCAGGACGCGCCTTTGCTCGTGCCATCTGCGAAAGTTAGGTGACCGTGGCTCGCTCCGGCACCGCGCGTCAGGACGGCGTCGGTCATCGAGTGCCGATTCCCGAGTACCGTTCGGGCCGCGCCATCCCCCGTACGGTTCTTGCGCATGAGAGGGCAATGACACGACAACTCGCTCTCACTGCCGGGGCCCTCGCCGGCGGCGTCCTGGCAAGCAGGCTCCTGATCCGTGAGCGCAAGGCTCGCCGTTCCGCCGAGCGCTTCACGGCTGCCACCCTCGAGACGTTGCTCAACGCGATCGATGCCAACGATCACGAGACGGGTGCGCACGTGCGCCGCGTTGCGGTCTACGCGCTCACCTTGGCCGACGCGGCCGATCTCGATGCCAAGGAGCGGCTCACCATCGAGCGCGTCGCACTCTTTCACGACATCGGCAAGATCCACGAAGCACTGTTCGACATCATTCATGACCAGTCCACCCTGACTCCGGAGGAGTGGAACGCGATCGCGACACATCCGAAGCGAGGGGCGCAGGTGCTGGCACCGCTCACATCGTTCTATCCCGACCTCGCTGAAGGGGTGCTCTCGCACCATGAGCGATGGGATGGCAGCGGGTATCCCCGTCGCCTGAAGGGCAGGCGCATTCCCCTCGCGGCCCGCGTCGTCGCAATCGCTGATTCATTCGATGCCATCACCCATCGGCGGCGGTACCGCGATGGCCGGACCGGGAACGAGGCGGCGGAGATGATCGCGGCGGGACGCGGGACCCAGTTCGACCCCGAGCTCACGGACCTGTTTCTGTTTCCGCCAGTGTTTGCTCGCATTCAGCGCGACATGCGACAGAGCAATGTCCCGCGCGTGCGGGGAGGAGACCGTCGGGTCGGCAAGGGTCTCGAGGTTCCGGACGTCACCTTCCGCTGGCGCGGCGGCTCCCGAGCGCGCCACGGCCAGGACGCACCCCGACAGCCAGCGGGGCACGAGTAGGCGCCGTTGCGCTAGGGGGTCTTTCCGCGCGACCGCTGCGCCCTGCGCACCTTGTCCCGCGCCGCCTTGTGCTCCTCGAACGTCACGCGGAACTCGTGGTGTCCATCGGGATGGGCCACGAAGTAGCGATACGGCACGTCGGCAGGGAACATGGCTGCCTCGATGCTCAGCGCGCCGGGTGACGCGATCGGGCCCGGCGGAAGGCCGGCGCGCTGGTATGTGTTGTATGCCGACTTGATCTCGAGATCCTTGTACGTCACGCGAGCCGTATGCGTGCCCCGCGCGTACTGAACCGTCGGATCCGCCTGCAGCGGCATGTTGATGCGCAGGCGATTGTGATACACGGCGGAGATGATCGGGCGCTCTTCGGCGAGCCGTGCCTCCTTCTCGATGATCGAGCCAAGAGTCACGGCCGCATGCCGCGTCATCGGCAGCTTCGCGAGTTGTGCATCCCATTCCGGATTCCATCGCGCCTCGAACTGCGACACCATCGCTCCGACGACGTCGCGCGCTGTCGCCCCGTCCGGAAATTGGTACGTGTCCGGAAAGAGGTATCCCTCGAGCGTCGGCGTCGGGATGTCGAGGCGCCGCAGGAGCGTCGTGTCTCGCACTGCCACGGCCACCGATTCGGCGGGAACGCCGAGCGTCTTCGCAATGAGCGGCTCGATCGCCGCGAGCGCGAAGCCTTCGGGAACAGTGAGCGTGCGAACGACGCCCGTGCCGACGTCGAGGGAGTGCAGCACTGTCGACCAGGAGGTGCCGGGGCGAAGGAGGTATGTTCCCGGTTTGACTCCTCGGTCGAGGCGGCGGACGGTGGCGTACATCCGGAACAGCCGCGGCGACGTGACGATGCCCGCACTGACGAGGGAATCCGTCGTGGCGCGGAAGCTCGAGCCGGCGGGGATGACGACCCTCCGCGGCGAACCGTCAGGGGATCCTCCACACGCGAGCAGGGCGGCGAGGCCAATCATCGGGATCGCGCGCAATTCAGGTCCGAAGCTGGAGCGCATGCTGGAGGAGGATGGTGGCTGCGAGCGCATCGACGTCGCCGCGCCGGCCCCGTGTTGAACCGCTCATTTCGCGAATCGCTCTCTGCGCTGCCGCCGTCGTGTACCGCTCGTCGACGAGCCGAACCCGCAGGCCGGTGCGTCGCTCGATCTCCACGCCGATGGCGCGCACTTCCACCGCTCGCGGGGTATCCTCACCCCGCTCATCGAGGGGTAGTCCGAGGACAAACCCCGTTGCCTCGAGCTCGGCCGCGCGTGCGATGATCTTCGAAATCGGGGCCCGCTTTCCCGGGCGCCGCAGCAGGAATCCCGCCGGTGACGCGATGGTCCCTGTCGGATCGCTGATCGCGAACCCGACCCTGCGGTCTCCGTAGTCCACTGCCAACTGGCGTCCCCGTGCTTCCGACACGCGCGGAATATAGCCCATCGACGCGCGGGTCAGGCCGGCCGCAACTACCCCTCGGCCATCGAGACGAAGAACTCCTTGTTGTTCTTCGTGCGCTGCATGCGCGCGAGCAGGAACTCGATCGCTTCGGCGGGCGGCATGTCCGCGAGAAAGTTCCGGAGCAGGTAGACCCGGTTCAGCTCGATGGGGTCGAAGAGCAGCTCCTCTTTTCGCGTCCCCGACTTCTGGATGTCGATCGCGGGGAACACACGCCGGTCGGCGATCTTCCGGTCGAGGACCAGCTCCATGTTGCCCGTACCCTTGAACTCCTCGAAGATCACCTCGTCCATCCGCGATCCTGTATCGACAAGCGCCGTGGCGACGATCGTCAGCGAGCCACCCTCATCGATGTTTCGGGCAGATCCGAAGAAGCGCTTCGGCTTGTGGAGCGCCTGGGCATCGACGCCACCCGACAGGATCTTTCC
Source organism: Gemmatimonadaceae bacterium (assembly GCA_031426115.1). Classification (GTDB taxonomy): domain Bacteria; phylum Gemmatimonadota; class Gemmatimonadetes; order Gemmatimonadales; family Gemmatimonadaceae; genus JANPKQ01. The sequence goes on from JANPKQ010000028.1 coordinate 25,099, forward strand.
GGAGTGGGGAACGACTACGTTGTGTGCTCGAGCGAGGCGCGTGATCGAGTCGAGGAGGATGACGACGTCCTTTCCGTGCTCGACGAGGCGCTTTGCTTTCTCGATGACCATGTCAGCGACCTGCACGTGACGATCGGCCGGCTCATCGAATGTCGAGCTGATCACCTCGGCGCCGGGCACGTTCGCCTGCATGTCGGTGACCTCCTCGGGCCGCTCGTCGATCAGCAGCACGATGAGCGTTGCCTCCGGGTGATTCTCGGAGATCGCGTTGGCCATCTTCTGCAGCAGGATCGTCTTTCCCGCTCGCGGCGGTGCGACGATGAGGCCACGCTGTCCCTTCCCGATCGGCGCGATGAGATCGACGACCCGCATGCTGAGGTCTCCGTTCTTTGTCTCGAGCCTCAGCCGGCCGTCCGGATAGCGCGGACGCAGGTTGTCGAAGGCGACCCTGGACTTCGCAGTGTCGGGATCGTCGCCGTTCATCGATTCCACCTTCAGGAGGGCGAGATAGCGTTCCCACTCCTTCGGCGGTCGGACCTGACCGAGTACGGTGTCCCCCGTTCGAAGGCCGAATCGCTTGATCTGTGACGGTGAGACGTAGATGTCATCGGGTCCATACAGGTAATTCCAGTCCTGACTGCGGAGGAAGCCGTAACCTTCGGGAAGTATCTCGAGCACCCCCTCACCGCGGAGGATGGTGTCCGAGTCAAGCAGGTTCTGCTCGATGCGGAAAATGAGATCCTGCTTCCTGAGCCCCGAAAAGTTGGAGATGTTGAGGTCGTCGGCCATCGCATGGAGCTCGGCGACCGATTTCCGCTTCAGTTCAGTGATGTCCACTGGGGAGAGACTCTAGGGGAAAGCGCCCGGGACGACTGCGTCGCTACGAGGTCGACGTGAAGCAATGCATCCGACACGACGGCGTATCGGGGACCGGCGGGGCATCGGGCGTGAGAGCCATGCCGCCGAGCAAGGGAAGGCCTACGATAGTAGTGCTGCAGGAAAACACCGTCAAGACAAACGACGCGAGGACGGTGCTTGCACCGGGGCAATCGTCGTGCCCCGAGGCAGGGATCGGGTGACGACCGCGTAACGATTAGGCCGCTCTAATCAGCTGGGTGGAACTCAGAAGCTGATGAAGCGAAGCGGATCGCGCATGATGTCGCGCTTCAGCGCAGTGAACTCCCGCTCGAGCCGTCCCAGCTGTCGGACGATCGCGCTGTCGGCGCGCACGCGCCCGACGGTTCCCTGTGGTTGGTCAAGCATGGCTTTCACGATCGAGACCTCGTCACGAACGCTCGCGATCTCCCGGATCAGCGTGCTGTCCCGGCGCATTCGCCCGTAGGTCGTCGCGTTCGATGCCAGCAGGACGCGAATCGAGTCAGCCCGTGCCATTGCGCTCCGTGCACGAACGAGATGGTCGTCGCGGCGCATGACCATCCCGATCGTTCCCGCGCCACCGAACGCGCGACCGGTCAGCTCGGCGGCGCGCTCCCCGACGCGGCCAAGCTTCTCGACGCCCTCCTCGGCGCCGAATGCTCCCAGCGTCCCGCGAGCGCCTTCGAGCTGTGAGCTCAGCAGCTTCACGTTGTTGATAATCGCGGGGAACTGTCGCGAGGCGCTTGCGATCTGGGAAGCGACGGTCTCTGTGTCACCCTGGGGCTCGGCACGCAGCGTGTCACCCTCGTCGACCGCAGGCGCCGTCGGCGTTCCGGTCGTGAGATACACGACCTGTGCGCCGATGAGGCTTCCACCAGTGCGAACCTGCGCATAGGAATCGCCACGCAACTGCTCGAGATGATCGCTGAGGAGCTCGAGCTCGATCAGCAACCGCTGGGACACGTCAGTCGTAACCGGCTGGAACCGGATGTCGGCGACCACGCCAACCTTCTGACCGTTGAGCCAGACATCGGAGCCCTTGAGAAGTCCCCGCGCCTGATCCGTCGCAGCGAACACCCTAACCGTCTCTCCATGGAGCGCGCCAACCTGCGCGAACATCATCAACGCGATCGTCCCGAGCACGATCGCCGCGATGGCGATGAGCCCCGGAATGAGCGACCTCCAGCTCGTTTTGTCGGGAGCCATGGGCTGAGTGTACGAGAGGGAGGGGAAGCGGAATGCGCAGCGCGAACGAAAGGGGGCAATTCGGAGGCCATGCCCCGACCGGGAAAGAGCGGCGCTGCCGTCGCTCCTACGGAGGGAAATGCGCGCGGCGGGATTCGAACCCACGACCTTCGGCTCCGGAGGCCGACGCTCTATCCAGCTGAGCTACGCGCGCGTCTATTCGTCCCACTTGCGGCCCGGACTACGTCACCGCACTCACAAGCTACACCTGCTCCAACGACCAGCCAACCGCTGGATGACGAAACCCCCGGCGTCAGCACGAGCGTACGCAGGGGGCTTCCGACAGTCGGGGCGACTGGATTTGAACCAGCGACCTCCTGCTCCCGAAGCAGGCGCGCTACCGGGCTACGCTACGCCCCGTCGGTTACGAGCTTGGGGCAACATCATGCGCCCGGAGAGACTCGAACTCCCAACCTTCTGATCCGTAGTCAGATGCTCTATCCAATTGAGCTACGGGCGCTTAAACACGTTCGCCAGCTTGCCGGGGCGAGCTGGCGAGAGACGGAGCGCACGCGAGTCGCGATTGCCCACAGCGGGATGATACTACCCGCCAGATGAAGGGCCGTCAAGTCCGTGCCGCAGGCGCGACGCGGTGATCGCCGCATGCTCGTCGCTGTCCGCATCACCTGTATTGCCACGGGCTTCCGACCCGAACTCGCGTCCTGGCGCGGCGTCCGACTCCCCGGTCCCCGACGCCGGGCGGCCGGAGCCCGATCGATCGGACACCGGTGGGTTGGACGCCTCCGCATCCGAGACAACAGGGGGCAGGGACGGGGCCGAGTACGGAAGCTCCACCATGAAGCGTGAACCCACGCCCTCCGTGCTCGTCACCACGATCTCTCCCCCGAGAAGGCGGGTGAGCTTCTGCGCAATCGCGAGGCCGAGGCCCGTTCCGCGCTGAAGTGAATCGCCACGGCCGCTCGGCCGGACCTGCTCGAACTCCTCAAAGATCCGGGAGAGATCCTCGGGCGCGATGCCGATCCCTGTATCCTCCACCGAGATGCAGACGGAGTCGTCCCCCGGGATGTCCGAGCGGCGGGCGATCAGCGTCACCGATCCTCGCTCCGTGAACTTGATGGCGTTCGAGGCGAGGTTCAGGAGGATCTGGCGTACATGGCGCGCGTCCGTCGTGATTCGCGGAAGCGCGCGGCCGAGGATCACATCGACGTGCAGTCCCTTCGCTGCCGCAATCGGCTCGATGACAGTCACGACGGTGTCGAGAAGCGCGCCGATGTCGACCGTCTCGAGATCGACTTCCATTCGGCCGACCTCGATCTTCGACAGGTCGAGCACGTCATTCACCAGCGCCAGCAGATGCTCGGCCGCGGCCCGGATTCGTTCGTGTGCTCCGTGCAGCGGGGCGGGAAGCGTTCCATAGATTCCGTCGATCGCGAGCGAGTTGTAGCCTACGATCGCGTTGAGCGGTGTGCGGAGCTCGTGAGAGACGTTCGCGAGAAATCGGCTCTTCGCGCGATTGGCCTCGGCAATCTGCTGCGCACGCTCCTCGAGACGGACGTTCGCATCGAGGAGGTCCCGCGACATCAGCTCGAGATCGAAGGAGTGCGCCGCGAATCGCCGTGCACGCGCCTCCTCGCGCAGCACGAGGAACACGACGAGGAGGAGCAGGAGCAGTCCGACGGTCCACGTCACGAGACGCGAGGTCAGCGGCTCGAATCGTGGAATCGCCACACCCAGCGTCCACCCCGGACCTCCAGGAAAGGAGACCGTGCGGACGACGAGGGACGACACCTGACGCGGGAAGTTCGGCGAGATCGCGAGTACGTCTCCGCTCGCATCCGAGATGCGGTACGCGAAGCGTCCCTGGAGCTGCCCCGCGAGGGCGTCGTTGAACAACGCCTGGTATGCGAGCCCGCCGCCGATGTACCCAACGATCCGCCGGTCGCGAATGACCGGGACGTAGACCAGCATGCCTCTCGCGCCGCCGAGGAGTGTGATGGACCGTGTCACGGCCGGACGTCGCTCGGCGCGGGCACGGTCGAGGGCCTCGGCTCGTTCAGGCAGGTCGAAGTGGTTCGCGCGCGGCGACTGCAGCTGTTCCCCCCCGCGTCGTACGGCATCGGTGACAACGCCGTCGGCATCCAGCAGGTAGAGGGAGAACATGTCCGGCGCGTCCGCCATGATCTGTTCGGCCAGGATTGCGAACCGCTCGCGGCTCTCTGACCGCGTCGACGCGGTCGCGATGAGTGCTCGCTCGCTGTGGATCAGGGCAAAGCGATGGCGCAGAAAGCTCTCGAGGAGCGCGTCAGTCTGGACTGCCTGGGTCTGGGCTTCGTTGGCGTATTCCCGCTCGAGCAACCGGTCGAGATACCTCAGCGCGATAAGCCCGATGAGGACGACCGCAACGAGTGGCAGCCGCCAGAGAAGCGACCGGACGCGCAGCTCGGCGTAATCGCTAGCCGGCGACGATTGCGCCATGGCCGGTCTGCGGCGGTGATGCGGCCCGCCGTGGAGCGTCGGCGATGCAGTGGAGGGTCGAGGAGGGCGCAGACATAGAGGTCCACGTCAGGGCAAATGGCGCGCCTGAATTGCCGACGCATCGCGTCCCACGGTGTCTCGGGGCGTCCTCCGCAACGAGAAATCAAGGCGCGCCCACCGGCTAAAAAAAAGGCCTCACGGGAGACCCGTGAGGCCATGAGCGGTACAAGACTCGAACTTGTGACCTCCACGATGTCAACGTGGCGCTCTAACCAACTGAGCTAACCGCCCGTCCGGCACCTGCGAAACAAATTCTCGTTGTCAGGCCTTCGTGATCAGGGTCCTGCCCGACCATCGACATCTACTTCGCTTCCGCGAAGAGCGGGAAACGGGACTCGAACCCGCGACCCCAACCTTGGCAAGGTTGTGCTCTACCAACTGAGCTATTCCCGCAGCCTCTCACTGCCAGCGCCATGCGTTTGGCGCGCCCTTCGAACCTCCGGCTTCACTCCGAGGAGAAAGCCATGGAGGCGAGGGGAATCGAACCCCTGACCTCTTGAATGCCATTCAAGCGCTCTCCCAACTGAGCTACGCCCCCGGGCGGCGGGCAGGATAGCCACCAGGAACCGCGAAGTCTAGGAGGGGGTACCCCTTGTGTCAAGAAATTGGGGCTAGCGCAACTCCTGTAGGCCAGTATTTTGCAGCGCTTCGCGGGGGGACCGGTGTTACGCCCTCCGTTAAGCCATTCGAGGCCATCGTGAGGCGACGGATCCTGCGGCGCCTTTCAGATACATGAATTCACAACTACGCGAACGTTCGAGGCAATCCCGATGACCGAAGTAAAGCGCCGACGCCGACGCGCAGCTCCCGCCGGAATAGCTCCCAGCGAGCCTGAGCGCGACATTCTCGACCAGTATCTCTACGAGGTCAGCACGTATCCGCTCCTGAAGGGAACGGAAGAGATCGAGATCGCGCGAAAGATCCGCGCGGGCGACCAGGACGCGCTCCAGGAGCTCGTCCGTCGCAACTTGCGCTTCGTCATCTCGGTGGCGAAGAAATACCAGAACCGCGGCCTGCCGCTCATCGATCTCATCGGTGAGGGGAACGTCGGCCTGTTGACCGCCGCCAGGAAGTTCGATCCTGATCAGGGCGTCAAGTTCATTTCGTACGCTGTGTGGTGGATTCGTCAGGCGATTCTCTCCTCGCTGGCTCGTCAGGGACGTACCGTGCGTGTCCCACTCAATCGCACGGCGGATCTGTCGCGCATCATCAAGGCGTCGGAGATCCTCCGCCAGAAGCTCCGTCGTGAGCCGAACCCGGAAGAGCTGTCGCAGTTGACCGGGCTATCCGTGGATGTCGTCCAGTCGCTCGCCGCACTGAACACCGGCGATGTGCGCCTCGACGCTCCGATGGATCCGGAGGGAGACCGTTCGCTGATCGAACGCTTTGTCGCCGACGAGATGCCCGACGCCGAGGAAGAGGCCATGAACCGCTTCCTCAACGACGAGATCGAGCAGGCGCTGGGTACGCTGCCTCCGCGCGACGCGAAGGTTCTGCGCCTGTACTTTGGGCTCGAGGGCGGACGCGAGCACACCCTCGAGGAGATCGGCTCGATGCTTGGCGTCACGCGCGAGCGTGTGCGTCAACTCCGCGACCGGGCGCTCAAGCGGCTGCGTGAAGGCGATGTGGGTCGCGCGCTCGGCAGCTTCGCGGCCTGATCCCACGCACCATCGACAGACGACGAACGGCGGAGCCCACTGGCTCCGCCGTTCGTCGTTTCAGTCACGGCGTCTTGATGTCCGCTTCCCGCGCGGCCATTTTCCCCCGCACCGATTGCCGTCGATCGGTCGCCTCCTGGCGCCACCCGTTCGCGCGCCGTCGCAGCCTCCGCCCCCGCCACTCAATGATTCGCCTCATCGACGTATACAAGGACTTCGGCACCAAGCGAGTCCTGAGCGGCTTCTCGCTCGATGTCGTCGAAGGGGAGACGATGGTCATCATCGGCTACTCCGGCACAGGCAAGTCCGTGGCGATCAAGCACATCGTCGGCCTGCTGGAGCCCGACGCCGGCACTGTGCTCGTCGATGACCAGGAGGTCCCGAGGCTGGCAAGGCGCGACCTCTACGCCCTTCGGGCACGGATCGGCTACGTTTTCCAGTTTGCCGCGCTCTTTGACTCACTGTCGATCGGCGACAACGTCGCAATGGCGCTGCGGAAGCAGCGCGTGGACGAGTCGGAGATCTCCGGTCGCGTACAGGAAGCACTCGAGCTGGTGGATCTGCCCGACGTCGCGGACCGCTTTCCCGCGGAGTTGTCGGGAGGGATGCGGAAGCGCGTCGGCATCGCCCGCGCAATCGTCGGTCGGCCGAAGTACATCCTGTACGATGAACCGACCACCGGCCTCGATCCCGTGACGAGCGCCGTGATCGACCAGCTGATGGTACGAATGCAGCGCCAGCTCGGCGTCACGAGCATCGTCATCACCCACGACATGCGCAGCGCCTACACCGTCGGGACGCGCATCGCGATGCTGTACAACGGTCGCGTGCGCAGGGTCGGGACCGTCAACGAGATCCAGCACACGGACGATCCCGTCGTGCGCCAGTTCATTGAGGGCCGCGCGACGCTTGACGAGATCGAAACGGGCGCGGGGCCGGTGTGATGGCCCGGACCCGGGCGAGGCAGGAAGTGTCAGCGGGTGGGGTCGTCTTCCGGTCCGATGCGGGGCGACCGGTGTTCCTGCTCATCCGCGACAGCTACGACAACTGGGGCTTCCCGAAAGGCCATCTCGAGGACGGGGAAGCGCCCGAGCATGCAGCGGTGCGGGAGGTCGTCGAGGAGACGGGCCTCGCAACGGTGGAATGCCGCGGTCCCATCGACACTATTGACTGGTACTTCCGCTTCCGCGGCCGGCTGATCCACAAGGTTTGCCATTTCTATCTCATGGAATCGGCCGATGAGCGCACGAGTCCTCAGAAAACGGAAGGCATCACCGCATGCCGTTGGGTCGCGTATGATGATGCGATCGGGATGATCTCGTACGCCAACGCACGGCAGGTGTTGAAGCGTGCGCAGGAGCTGGTCACCGAAGCGGCTCTCGGAGGCTGACGAGTGTCAGCGAGGACGCTCGCGGGCCCGCCTTCTCCCTGCGTGCTGGCCTACATGCCGCGCGAGCGTTCGCGGACGCTCGTGCGGGGCCTGTTCTCCCGTCGCCACGCCCGGGTCATTGCGGCGCGCAACGCCAGCGAGTGCCTTCGCACCTTTCGCACGACGCTCATCGACCTCGTGCTCGTCGATGCGGCTGCCCCATCGGACACCCTGTGGGGGGTAGCTGCCCTGGCCCGCGAATTTCCGAGCACGCCCTTCGTCGGGATCGTTCCGCTTCGGGCCGCGGATGGACCGACGGTCGCACGGTGCGTCGGGCTCGACTTCATCGAGCTGATCGTGGAAGGCGTCGACGATTCCGCGGCCCGCGAGCTCATCGCACGGCACTTTTTCTCTTCGCGCTTTGCGGCAGCGCTGGGCGCGCCCCCGACCCGACTGGCGTTCGTCACCGATGTTCAACGCGAGACATGGAAGCGCATCGTTGCGCACACCGGCCGCGCGGTGCGGACGGAGGAGTTGGCGGCAGGTCTGGGTGTTACGCGGGAGCACCTGAGCCGGCGCTTCGCGGCCGACGGCGCGCCCAACCTGAAGCGCGTCATCGACCTCGTCCGCCTCATCGCGGCGGCCGAGCTCGCGAAGAATCCAGGGTACGACATCCGGGATGTCTCGGCAGTCCTCGGGTTCGCGTCCTCTTCGCACCTCTCGAGCACTGCTCAGCGGATCGTGGGAACGAAGCCGGCGTCGCTCTCAGCCCTGCGCACCGTCGATCTCATCGAGCGATTCGTTCAGGGCCGCGGCCGAAGTCGCTCGTGAACGCGATCATTGCGCCGCTGGATCGAGCTCATCCGCGAGTGGTGTTCGCACCGTGAGCGCCGCGGATGGCAGCGCGAGCCCGGTTCCGGCGGCCGCCTGACGGTCGATGTAGGACACGTAGCCGGAGAGCAGTCGGCTCACTGCTGTCAGTCGGCCCGTGAGCTGGGCAATCGCCTGTGGCTGGAGCAGACCCGCGTGCCGGGCGATGGTGAGCCGGGTCTCGAGATCGAGCAGCGCCCGACGCGCGTCCTGGTAGGCGAGACGCTGCTCCGCCGCTCCAAATGAGGCATACCCGTGCGCGATGCAGCAGGCGACGGCTACCGCGGACTGCATGAGAGGGTCGGTGAAGCTCTTCGTCTCCCGCCGCGCAACCTGACGGGCCGCCTTGACGACCTCGCCACCCAGGGCGACCGCCTCTTGCCACACCTTGAGATCCTTCACGCCGCTGCTCATGGGGCGATGGTAGCCCGGCTGCCGCCGGACCTGCCATCGGTCCATCGCGGCAAGGACCGGTCGGGCGCGTGCATTGCAGCAGCCATCTGGCTTGCTCCCGGAACTGCCTTGTGATATTTTTCACAAGCTCTGCCACACCCCTTCGCGCCCCGTCCCTCGGACTCTCTGATTATGGCATCTCAAACCACGCTTCGCCCCGGCGAGATCAAGGACATCCTCCTTCGCGCCATCGAGGCGGCTGACCTCGATGACCTCGGTGTCGAAGAGGTTGGCACCGTCCTCGAAGTGAAGGACGGCATCGCCCGGATCTACGGTCTCGCGAAGGCGATGGCGGGGGAGATGCTCGAGGTGACGTCCTCGGAGACGGGCGAGATCGTCGTCGGCCTCGCGCTCAACCTAGAGGAAGACAACATCGGCGCAGTCATCCTTGGCGACTACCTGCGCTTGAAGGAAGGCGACCAGGTTCGCCGCACGGGGCGCGTGCTCGAGGTTCCCGTCGGCCCCGAGCTCATCGGGCGCGTCGTCGATGCGCTCGGTCGGCCGATCGATGGGCTCGGCGACATCAATGCGCGCCAGACCCGAAAGGTCGAGTCGGAAGCCCCGGGCATCATCGTGCGTCAACCGGTGAAGGAACCGCTCCAGACCGGCATCAAGGCGATCGACTCGATGATTCCGATCGGACGCGGTCAGCGCGAGCTGATCATTGGTGACCGCGGCACCGGAAAGACGGCGATCGCAGTCGATACGATGATCAACCAGAAGGGAACCGGCGTCACGTGTGTGTACGTCGCGATCGGCCAGAAGGCATCCACCGTTGCCGCCGTGGTCGAGCGCCTCAAGGCGTCCGGCGCAATGGACTATTCCATCGTTGTCGTCGCGTCGGCCTCGGATCCCGCCCCGATGCAGTACATCGCCCCCTACACGGGCTGCGCGATGGCCGAGTATTTCATGTACAACGAGGGAAAGCCCACGCTGTGCGTGTACGACGACCTGTCGAAGCAGGCAGCCGCGTATCGCCAGCTCTCGCTCGTGCTTCGCCGCCCCCCGGGACGTGAGGCCTTCCCCGGCGACGTCTTCTATCTCCACTCGCGCCTTCTGGAGCGCGCCGCAAAGCTGCGCGAGGATCACGATGTCGTCGATGGCGTCAACATTCTCAAGCCGGGCGGCTCATTGACGGCGCTGCCGATCATCGAGACCCAGGCCGGCGACGTCTCTGCCTACATCCCGACGAACGTCATCTCGATCACCGACGGCCAGATCTTCCTCGAAGCCGACCTGTTCTACGCTGGTGTTCGTCCCGCCGTGAACGTCGGTATCTCGGTGTCTCGCGTCGGTGGCGCCGCGCAGACCAAGGCGATGAAGGCAGTCGCTGGCCGACTGCGCCTGGATCTCGCGCAGTATCGCGAGCTCGAGGCCTTCGCATCCTTTGCGTCCGATCTGGATGCTGCCACCAAGCGCCAGCTCGAGCGCGGCGCGCGTACGGTCGAAGTGCTGAAGCAGGGCCAGTACCAGCCGATGTCCGTGGAAAACCAGGTCACGACACTCTACGCCGTGACGAACGGTCATCTCGACGATGTCCCGGTCAACCAGATCCGGGAGTGGGAGCGGGGTTTCCACGACTATATGCACGCGCAGTTCCCGCAGGTCGGGCAGGGGATCCGCAAGGAGAAGGCGCTCTCGAAGGAGCTCGAGGCCGACCTCAAGCGCGCGATCACCCAGTACAAGGAGATCGCGAGCAGCGCCGCGAAGGCAGCGGTTCCCGCGCGGCCGGCGACTGCAGCCGCCAAGTCCAAGTAATGGTGGTCCCAGAGCACGGAGCGCACGGTGGCTAAGGGACGGGAGCTCAAGGGCCGGATCAAGTCCGTCGAGGGCACACGGAAGATCACGCGCACGATGGAGATGGTCGCGACCTCCAAGTTGAAGCGTGCACAGGACAGGGTCGTCTCGGCCCGCCCGTATTCACGCGCGCTCGCCGAGGTGATCGGGGATCTCTACTCTCCAGAGCTCGCAGAGCGGTTTCCCCTGCTGCGTCAGCCAGCGCGCGTGCGGCGGGCCGCCGTCCTTCTCATCACGTCCAATCGCGGTCTCGCCGGGGCTTTCAACTCGAACCTGATCAAGGAGACGCGCAATCTCCTCGCGCGGCTGGAAGGCGAAGGCACCGAGATCGAGTTCCACGTCGTTGGCCGGAAGGGGCTGGGCTTTTTCCGCTTCGTGGGCCGCACGATCGCGACCAATCGGACCGACCTCACCGACCGTCCGACGGCCGACGACGCGATCGCTCTCGTCGAGCCGATGATGGACAGCTTCATTCGTGGGACCGTCGATGCGGTGTACGTCGTCTACGCGAAGTTCAACTCCGTCCTGTCGACGCCGCCGACAGCCGAGCGGATTCTGCCGGTCACGCCTCCCGAGAAAACGGGGACGCAGCGCGATTATCTGCTCTTCCCGTCCGCCGAGGCGATCCTGTCGGAGCTGCTTCCGCTGTACGTGCGAAACGTGGTCTATCGGGCGCTGGTGGAGACTGCGGCTGGAGAGCAGGGCGCCCGACGGACCGCGATGAAGAATGCGACTGACAATGCCGGAGAGATGCTCAACGTGCTCCGGCGCACCTACAACCGTGCTCGCCAGGCGCAGATCACTCAGGAGATCGCCGAGATCGTCGGCGGTGCCGAAGCGCTTTGATGTCAGGAACCGCCCGAATGCATTATCACACCGGACCGAGATAGACATGGCAGCGACAGCGACAGCCGTACAGGTGGGCAAGGTAGTCCAGGTCATTGGACCCGTTCTCGACGTCGAGTTCGAGGCGGACCACCTTCCCGAGCTCTACAACGCGATCCAGATCAAGGGAATGGCTGCGGAAGGCTTCCCGATCGACGTCGTTGCCGAAGTACAGCAGCACATCGGCCGCAATCAGGTGCGCGCCGTTGCCATGTCATCCACCGACGCTGTCGTCCGCGGAATGGATGCGGTCGACACCGGTGCACCGATCTCCGTTCCAGTCGGCGAGGCGGCACTTGGCCGCATCCTGAACGTCCTCGGGATTCCCGTCGACAACGGCCCGCCCATCCCGGACAGCGCGCCTCGCTGGCCGATCCACCGGAAGCGCCCCGACTTCGTCAACCTCGAACCGAAGACCGAGGTCTTCGAGACGGGGATCAAGGTCATCGATCTCATCGCGCCGTTCGTGAAGGGCGGAAAGATCGGATTGTTCGGCGGCGCCGGCGTTGGCAAGACGGTCGTCATTCAGGAGCTGATCAACAACGTGGCGAAGGCCCACGGTGGAAAGTCGGTCTTCTGCGGCGTTGGTGAGCGGACGCGTGAAGGGAACGACCTCTACCTCGAGTTCAAGGAAGCAGGGATTCTCGACAAGGTCGCCCTGATCTACGGCCAGATGAACGAGCCGCCGGGCGCCCGTCTCCGCGTCGGCCTGTCCGGCCTCACCGTGGCGGAATACTTCCGTGACACCGAGGGGCAGGACGTCCTCGTCTTCATCGACAACATCTTCCGGTTTACGCAGGCCGGCTCCGAAGTGTCTGCGCTGCTCGGGCGCATGCCGAGCGCCGTCGGTTACCAGCCGACGCTCGCTACCGAGATGGGTGAGCTGCAGGAACGCATCACGTCGACGAAGAGCGGCTCGATCACGTCTGTCCAGGCGATCTACGTTCCCGCCGATGACATCACGGATCCCGCGCCAGCCACCGCCTTTGCACACCTCGATGCGACCGTGGTTCTCTCTCGCGCGATCACGGAGCTGGGTATCTATCCGGCCGTCGATCCGCTCGCATCCTCCTCACGCCTGCTCGATCCGCAGTTCCTCGGTGAGCGTCACTACAAGGCGGCGACCGACGTGCAGCGAATCCTCCAGCGCTACAAGGAGCTTCAGGACATCATCGCGATTCTTGGGATGGATGAGCTGTCCGAAGAGGACAAGCGCATCGTTGGTCGTGCGCGCCGTGTGCAGCGCTTCATGTCGCAGCCGTTCAGCGTCGCGACCCAGTTCACCGGGATCGAGGGTCGATACGTGAAGCTCGAGGAGACGGTCTCATCGTTCGAGCGTCTCGTCGCCGGCGAGTTCGACGCGCTCCCGGAGCAGGCGTTTTACATGGTCGGCAGCATCGAAGAGGCCGTGACGAAGGCCGAAACGATGGCGAGGAGCTGATCCCGAGTGCTCAAGGTCTCGGTCAGTTCTCCGGAGCGGATGCTCTTCGAGGGGGAGGCCACCCACGTCGTGGCGCCTGCCTTCGACGGGTTTGTGGGCATCCTGGAGAATCATGCGCCCATGATGACGCTGCTCGGCCAGGGTGAGTTACGGCTCGACAGCGCCGGGACGGCAAAGCGCTTTTCCGTGAACGGCGGATTTCTCCAGGTCGTCGATAATCAGGTGCGCGTGGTTACCGAATCCGCTCAGGCCCTCTAGTAACGAAGCGCGGCGCCGTCGGCGCCGCGCTTTTTCCTGCTCAGTGCGGAGCTGCTACCGTCGCAGCCTTGCTCCCCCCTGAGGGGTTCAGCGGGTGCGTCGGATGGACATAGGTGGTGGTGTGGATGTACGCGGCCCCGACCGCACACGCGACCGCGAGGCCGACAATGAATGCCGCGACGCCCCATCCGCGGGACTTGGGCTCGAAATACTCAGGTTGCCGATCCATCCGTGGTCCTCGAGAGTGACGGTGGCCGTGACATCATGATGCGGCACAATATACGCGCTCACCCGGCGTGAGCGAAGCTTGGTGTCCGCCGCACCGGGCGGGTTTGACGCACCGCATTCATGCACTCTACAAAGCCTGGGAGGCTCTTGTGTTCATGCCGCATTCCACTTCGCGTATCGTGGTAATGTCCACCCTTCTGTTCGTCGCCCATGCAGCGATGGCACCCCTCCCGGCGCAGATGCTGGGCGTTCCGGTTCTCCAGAACGGATTCTCGAATCCGGGGATTACCGCTGCGGTGAACTACGGCACGGCGGAGGGTGTTCGCGGCTATGGACTGGCGGGCGCGTGGGCGCCGGCCAGTGGACGGTTTCAGGTGAGCGGCGGCGTCGGGGGCTACGATCCGGATGACGGCAAGGCCTGGGTGACGTACGGTGGTCGAGTCGGTGTTCCGCTGACCGGATTGACGGGCAATGGGAGCTTTGGGGTCGCGCCGTTTGCAGGTCTCGGCGCGGCCAGTCGACAGGGGACGTCGATCATGCACCTGCCGGTCGGAGTCGCGGCCGGCTATCGCCGCGCGCTCGGTGCCACGCGTGCCATCTCCGTGTACGGCTCGTCCTTTTACAGCTGGACGCGGTTCACCAGCGATGTCGCGAATGCGGAGACCGTTTCGAAAGGCCTCATTCGCTTCTCCGGTGGATTGGATGTGGCGCTCTTGCCGGCGTTGGGCGTCACCGTCGGATACGAGGCGGGTCAGGCGGCCGACGCCGGCGATCCCGGACCAACCGGCTCGATTTTCGGGATCGGAGTGTCCTACGCGTTCCGTCGGTGATCCACCCCTCACTTACTCGTACGAGGATCGACATGTCTTTTCGTATCAGCAGCCTCCGCTTAACGTGCGCCGCCACCATCATGGTGCTCGTGACTGGCGCGACTCCCGCAGGCGCGCAGTCGATCTACCCATCCTTTCAGCAGCCACGGGTGGTCTCGAGGGAGTTCAACTTCGCGATCGCTGACGGAGCGGACATCACGCCGCTGATATTCCAGTGGCGTGAAGCGACGGCGCCGGGCACCCAGCTCTCGCTGGACCTCGGGCTCGCGGACCCGGATGTCCAAGGCGCGGACCTGTTCTTCATGGTCGGCGGACAGTACGCACGCATGATCACGCAGGCGCGCGCGGACATGCCCCTCGACATCATGCTCACGGTCGGCCTGTTCACCCTGTTCGGAAACGACGTCACCGCACTTGGGGTGCCCGTCGGCGTCTCGGTGGGTCACCGCTTCCCCATCACGGGAACCTCGATGGCGATCACACCCTACGTCCACCCACGAGTGTCCCTCGATTATGTGTCTCTCGGCGACGTCGATGAGACCGACATCAATATCGGCTTCGATCTCGGGGGCAGCCTCGAGCTGACTCCGCAGTTGGCCCTGCGCATTAGCGCGATGCTGGGTGGCGAGGGCCCACTCGGTGACGACGATGCCATCGGCTTCTCCCTCGCCTGGACACCGCGCGGCCTTCGGACGACGTCATCGGCGCCCCTGCGGCCGCGCTGATCGGATCTGGTGTCAGACTGTGGCAACGGGCCGCTCGAGTCGAGCGGCTCGTCTTGCATCCGCCGGCCGTAGACGCAGGGGTCATGGTCATGATTGTCGCACCGGGATCGCACCGCGGTTATCCTTCGTGGTCTCCCACCCGCTCGAGCTGGGAGCACGACCCTGCGACGTGGCCTCGATCGGCCTCGTCGCTCGCAGACGCCGGCAGGTGGCTTGTAACTTGCGCCTCCTCCCCATTTTGGACGTGCGCAGACATGACCATGACCGAAACGCGACGCCCCACCATCCTGGTCGTCGACGACAACCACGACAATGCGGAGATCATCCGGCAGTACCTGGAGGCTCACGGGTACCCGATTGCCGTCGCCTATGACGGCGACGAGGCGCTCGCGCAGTTCGAGACGGTGCGGCCGTCACTCGTCCTCCTCGACGTGATGATGCCTGGCCGAGACGGGTGGGAAGTCTGCCGGATCATGAAGCAGCACCCCGTACTCGGGTCGTCGGTGCGGATCGTCATGGTGACCGCGCTGGACGAGTGGTCAGACAAGCGTCAGGCGTTGCAGACCGGGGCCGACGACTACGTCGAGAAGCCGGTCGATCTCCCGAAGCTCGTGAAGACGGTCGAGCGCAACGTCGCCATGCTCAGGCCGCAAACCTGACCGGGATGCAACCGTCGGTCCTCCTGACGGATAGCGACGCGCCCGTTCTCGCAGAAGCCGTGAAGCTTCTGGACGGGTGGCGCCTGGAGATCCGCACAGAGCGCGGGATGGCAGAGGCCCTCGATACGACGGCCGACGTTCGCGCCGTCGTCCTCACCGGCGGCGACCCGGGCGTACTGCGCAGCGTCCTCGAGCTCGCCCAGCGGCGCGGCATCGCCGTGATCATGGGCGCCGCCGACGATGCAGCGCGGCGGCGCGCGGCCGAGCTGCGCATCGGGGAATGGTTCATCCTCCCCGGCAGCGCCGAAGAGGTCGCGGCCCGCGTGCGCTCGGCGCTCACTCGCACCGAGCTGTCGGGCGCGGCGCTCGTCGATCGGGTCGGCAGGGTGGAGTACGAGCAGATGCTCTACGACTACCTCACCGGACTCCCGACCCTGCCGGTGATGATCGAGCGGTCCCGGGCGCTGATCAAGGAACGCGGCGAGCTCATCGTCCTCTATTTCAACTTCGTGAGATACTCGAAGATCGAGGAGATCTACGGGTGGGAGAAGCTGGACGCGGTCCTCGAGACGACTGCCCTCGCGGTGCGGGAGTTCCTCCACGACAGCGCGCTGAACACGTCCCGTGTGATGGTGAGCTTCGCGAACGACGATGACTTCGTGTTCTTTCACGTGCCGGCGCACGGCGTGCCGGCCGCGAGCGATGCCCAGATCACGGAGCTCGTCGGGCGCCTCCAGGTATTCGTCGCCAGCAAGATCGAGGAGGCGCACGGCGAGGACATCGCCGCGCTCTTCGACATCTATGTCGGCCGCTCCCATGTCTATTACAACCCCAAGATCCGGTTCGAGCGGCTGATTTACCGGGGGATTCGCGAGGCTGCCAACGCCGCGAAGAGCACGGAGGAACGCGAGCGGGGGCGGCGTGTGTCGGATCTTCGATCGAGTCTGCGCGATCGAGGCGTGTACATCGACTATCACCCGATCGTCGTCACCGATACGCGCGAGATCTTCGGCTACGAGGCGCTCGCGCGTGGCGTGATGCGCAGCCTGCGGAGCCCTGAAGTGATGTTCGAAGTGGCTGCCGAGGCAGACCTGATATGGGAGCTCAGTCGCCTGTGCCGCAGCAGGGCGATCGAGGGGATGCGCACTCGCCTTCGCGGCGAGGAGCTCCTGTTCCTGAACGTCGATCCGCATGACTTCGCCGATCCCGACTTCAACGTCATCGAGAGTTCGGAGCCTCATCGCGTCGTCATCGAGATCACCGAGCGCACGGCGATCAAGGACTACCCCAAGTTTCGCGAGCACCTGAAGCGCTTCCGCGAGGTCGGGTATCGCTTTGCGGTCGATGACGCCGGCAGTGGCTACGCGGGCCTGGGGTCCATCGCGAACCTCGAGCCGGACTTCATCAAGCTCGACATGTCGCTCATCAACTGCATCGACTCGAACTTCATCAAGCAGAACCTTGTCGAGACGATGGTGCGGTTCGCCAATGACATGGGCGCCAAGGTCATTGCCGAGGGCGTGGAGCGCGCGGAGGAGTACGAGACGGTGAAGGGTCTCGGCGTTCACCTCGTGCAGGGCTTTTACCTCCATCGCCCGTCGCAGGCTGATACACCCATGGCAGAAGTGCCGCGGTTCGGTGTGCCGCGATGACTCAGGCCGGCAGCAGCGTTCGCACCAGCTCGTAGGTCGCTCGAGCGGCCCCGATCCCGTCGGCCACGAGTCCGCGCGCGCGGGCACCTGCATCCGCCCTGCTTCCGGGGTCCGCAAGCCAGCTGCTCACTCGATCGGCGAGATCGCGGCTCGTGGCTACCGATGCCCCGCCCCCTCGTGCAGTGAGCAGCCGCGCATCTCGGCTCCCGGTGTTCTGCGGGCCGAACAGGACGGGTAGACCGAAGGCCGCCGGCTCGAGGACCGAGTGCAGGCCGGCAGGGTGGAAGCCGCCGCCAACATAGGCAATGTCTCCAAGCGCGTAAAGGTCGCCGAGTACGCCGACCCGATCGATGATGATGACGTCAGCGGAATGGGCCGCATCTGCTCCGAGGCGGGCGGTTCGGAGACCGGCCCGGATTCCCCAGCGCTCGATGTGATCCGCGTGAGCGGGCGTTGGTTCATGCGGCGCGATCATGAGGCGAGCGGTCGGATGCAGGGCATGAACGCGCTCGAAGGCAGGGAAGAGAACGTCTTCATCGGGCGCCCAGGTCGAGCCCGCGATGAGTGTCGGCCGCGCGGCCGCGAGGCCGGACAGCAACGGCGCATTTCGGTCGATGCCTTCAGCACGCTCCCAGACCTGGTCGTATCGTGTGTCCCCCGTCACTCGGATCGCCCTCTCGCGCACACCGAGCGCGACGAGACGTGCGGCGTCGTCGTCATCGATCGCGCCGACCGCGTCCAGGAGCGCGTAGGCGTCGCTGAGCAACGCACGTCCTACCCGTCCGAGCCGTCGCGACCGGGCCGGAAGAGTCGCGCTGATCATCCCTAACCGAACTCCTCGTGCCGCGGCCTGTCCGACCAGAATGGGCCACACGTCGAGCTTGGAGAAAACGAGCGCGGACGGGCGCAGCGCGTCGAGCGCCAGCGCGCTATCGCCAGGGGTATCGAATGGGAGATAATCTGCGAAGTCAGCCCCGAGCGAGTGGGCGAACTGGTCCGCGCTGGGCGAGAAGTGCGTATATGCCACCTGGGCGCGCGGATATTCGTGGCGGATGAGACGGATGACCGGGCGTGCCTGCAGCCCTTCACCGACTGAAGGTGCATGGATCCAGACCAGCGGGCGGTCCGCCCGGCGCCCCGCCGATGCCCAGGCACGATACCGGAGCGAAATGTCCCGACGGGCTCGCAGCGATTGCAGAACCTTGTGGTCGCTCGCCGGCGCAACGGCGGCCAGGGCGCGCGCCAATTGTCCGACGGCGAGGTAGCCCGGCCGGAGGTAGGGGTGCACCGCGCTCAGCGTGTCGCGGTTGGCGGGCCTCGCAGCGCCTTGGTGATCGAATCGCGCATTATCTCGATGGTGACCGCGCCAGCGAGGCGTATGTCGTCGCCAATGAAAAACGTTGGCGTCGACCGCACTTTCGCTTCCACCGCACGCTGATAGTCCGCGTCCACGAGCGCGCGCATCGTGCGGGCCTCCATGCATTGCTGCAACCGGGGCCGATCGACCTTTGCGACGGTGGCAAGCGAGTCGAAAAAGGTTGTGCCGGCGGGGAGACCGCTCCAGGCATTCTGGCTGTCGAAGACCGCGTCGTGGAATTCCCAGAATCGTCCCTGTGCTCCGGCGCAAAGGGCCATCTCGGCCGTGGATTGCGCATGCTGATGCTGTGGAAGGGGGAGATTCAGGTATGCAAGGCGAACCTTGCCGTTATCGACGAACTCTTTCCTGAGCGCGGGAAAGGTCTGGTCGTGCCACACCTTGCAGAACGGGCACTGAAAGTCGCTGACGATGATCACCCAGAGCGACGCAGTGGAATCGCCGAGCGTGCGTGACCGGTCGGCGAGAGCGACGAGCGAATCGGTGGGGCTACTGTTCCCCGCGTTGGCTCCACCGGGTGGTGGAGCCGCCAGCGTGTCCTGTCCAGCGGCCTCGGCCGTTCCTCGGCTGTCAGGACTTGCGCACGCGGTGATGAGTGCGATGGAAGCGCAGGCGGCAAGGAGACTGTGACGATGCATTTCGTTGAGGGATCGAGGTGTCAGCACGGCCCGCTTCTCAGTACACGGCGACGCTCGAACGGCTGAGATCGGTTTCCAGTGTCCACTCGAGTCGTTGCCCAGGCCCGACCCGAATCAGCTCGGACGTGTGCACCGAGCGAGCGCCGATCGGGTCGGCTCGAAGCCTGAGCTGTCGCCCCTGGCCGAGCAGGCGCGCGGCTACGTTGAAGCTCGTCGTCGCCGCTGCCGTGGCCGTTCCTACGCGCGTGGGCTGACCGTCGCCGACGACATAGATGGTGATGTCCGCTCGGTGGTTATTGTGCACGGTGAGGACCACGCGGCCGGTCGCCATCGGGTCGCTCGGAGTTGGCGCGGGCGGCTTGAGGCAGCTCGCGAGTATTGCGGCGAGTGCAACGAGCCCAACCGTTGTGCGGCGGGTAAGGATGGCCAGTTGGGGAGGCACGTCGGTTCGGTTGCAGCTGGCCCGATCGGGCCGGTTCCGTCGAGCCGGGTGTGATCGGCGGGTGCGATAGTGTATGATATAGCTCGTACGCGCGCTCGTGTCAGCACTCTTCATCCACCTTGCGGTCCAGGCTGCGAACAAACGCACGCCGGCCGGGTATCCCGCCACGTTCCTCAACATCGGCGCTGGATATACCCACGGCTCCGAGGTGAGGACGTACTCACGGTTCGGGAATCACGAATTGTCGTCTCATGTCTTTACGAGAGAGGCTACAAGGCATGTCTCTTGCACCGTGGGCCCTGTTGACGATCGCGCATCGCCCACGCAACCGGCATTCGTTTCCCACTGTTTTAGCCGCGTGGAAACCTTGGACGCATCGATCCTGAGAGACCCAGTCACAATGATTCCATCGGTTAGGGGAGGCAACATGCGCACGTTGAGAGCGGGTGCGGCGTGGATTGCCGCCGCTGTCGTAGCATCTGTCAGCGGCGCCACGTCCATCGGCGCGCAGCAAGGCAGCGATCCATACCCCGCAACGCTTCACTACGGGACCGGGCTGGTCACCATTCCGGTCGCGTGGGTGAGCCCATCGTCCGGTGATGGCTGGTTCAACATCTCGGGCAAGCGGATCCAGTACTACGGGCCTGCCGATGCGAGCTTCGCGACGCAGTTCAACACGAACGTCGCGCTCGACACGCACTGGATGCAGCGCTTCTCGGTCGGCGTGTCGGCGTACAGCCAGAATCCCGAGTGGGGTTTCTTTGGCCAGGCGCTGCTGCTGCGCGACAACCAGGTTGGGTTTCTTCCGGGCATCGCGGTCGGTTTCCGCAATCTCGGGAAGTACGAGCATGAAGAGCGCTTCCTCATTGGACACGACATCGGGTTGAATGCCGATGGCGAGTACGTGGAGACGGTGCCCCCCTTCGCCGAGGGATTCAAGACGAATCCGTCGTTCTATGGCGTCGCAACCAAGGAGTTCGCACTCTCGAGCATGAATGCGCGCCTTCCCGGAACGATGATGAGCTTCACCGTCGGTTACGGGAACGGTCTCTTCAGCGATGACGGCGACCTCGGGGCCCAGTACAACGAGAAAGGCACGATCGCGAGTGGCCTGTTCCTCGGGACCCGGTTCGTCGCGCACCCGACGCTCAATTCGACCCTCACAGTCCTCGCGGAGAACGATGCGTGGGATTGGAACGCCGGCGTCGTGTTCAACTACCGCGGTTTGTCCGCGGGGTTGTACGGCACCGAGTTGGAGGAGGGTGGAAAGGAGAGCGACGTCGCCCAGATCTACAACTACACCAAGATCAATTTTGCACTTGGCTACAGCGGCAATGTGTTTGATATCGCGCGAGGCGTCATCCTTCGCACGCGGATCACGGACCTGACGCGCGAGCAGCAGCGTCTTCGGATGGACATCGCGGAGCGCAATCGCCGCATCGCCCAGCTCGAAGTCACGCTTCGCCGTGCGCAGGCCGGCGAGCTGAGCGATATCGCACGGCGCCGCGCTGAGCTCGAGTCGCAGATCAGCGAGGACCGCGAGGCGATTCGTCGCGCGACCGAGCGCCTGAACGAGATCGATCGTCAGCGGACCAATCCTCCGCCGACGACACCACCCCCGTCGTCTCCGCCCCCGACGCAGCCGCCGCCGTCGCAGCTGCCTTTCGCTTCTTCATCGCCGTCGCTTTAACGAGGCAGCACAGCAATGGTCATTTCTCGTTTCCGTCTTCGCGTGGCAGCGACGGTCGTGGCGCTGGTCGCGGCCGCGCCGGTCGGCGCGCAGCAGGAATATCCAGCCACGCTGTACTGGGGCTCGGGTCTCATCGATATCCCGACGGCCTGGGTCGCGCCGCTCACGGGCGACTTCTTCATCAACTACAGCGGCAAGCGCTTCGAGCCCGATCCGACGAAGACAAAGATCAACTACAGCAACAGCCTCAACTCGCAGCTCGTTTTCTCCATCTCGGGATGGGGACGGGTCGAGGCTGGCTACGCTGCGTATTCCAGCAACCCCGAGTGGGGCTTCTTCGGCAAGGCGATGCTCCTCCGCGAAGATGACTACCGCGACCGCGTCGGAGTGAGCCGGTGGCTACCGAGCCTCGCGGTCGGCGTGCGCAACGTTGGCCCGTACGATCAGATCGACCGCTTCGGTATCGGTTACGAGCTCATTCCGCCGCCGCCGGGCGACCCCGATTTCACGCACGAGGCGGATGCACTGCATCAGGGTCTCAAGACGAACAACTCCGTGTACGGCGTCGCGACGAAGGGCTTCTCGCTTTCGGAGATTCGCCCGAGCTGGCCGGACATCAACCTGAGCTTCACGGCAGGTTACGGCAACGGGTTGTTCAATGACGATGGTGGCATTCCGAACTACGGCAACCATGATCGCGGCGGTCTTTTTTACGGGGTGAAGACGGATTTCAATCCCGCGCCGAACGTCACGCTGTCGCTGATGGCAGAGGACAACTCGTGGGACTACAACCTCGGGGCGTCTGCCGTGTACCGTGGCCTGCGCGCCGGTCTCTACCTGACGGAGCTCGGTGGCGGCAGCGCCGAGCCGCTCGCCGATGATCCCAGCGGCATCGCCGATGAGGCGAGCCTGGTGTACGGATACCAGAAGGTCTCCTTCACGCTGAGCTGGCAGAGCAACCTGTATGCATTGCTTCGTGGGGAGTTCCTGCAAAGCCGTGCTGCGGCGCTCGAGCGGCAGCGGCAGGCGCTGCTCGCCGAGATCGCCGAACGTCAGCAACGCATCGCTGCGCTCGATCTCGAGATCAACCGGTACGAGGCACAGAACCTGCTTGAACTCGAGCAGCGCCGCGTGCAGGCTGAAGAGGAATTGAGGGCAGAGCGCGCAGCACTGAAGAGTCTCGAGGACCGGCTTCGCAGGATCGAGCAGATCGCGCCGCCGCCGACTACGCGCCCGCCAACACCACCGCCGGGCAGCCCGCCGCCAGCTGCCCGTCGCTGACACACGACCAGACCCTGAAGCCGGACAGCCTCTATGAACCGAATGGTATTGGGCGCGTTTGCGCTGTGCACTGTCATGGGGGCTGGAACGCTCCACGCCCAACGCACGGCGCAGCAGCAGGCGTATGAGCAGAAACGGGCGGAGTTGACGCGAGAGCTCGAGGACTCGCAGAAGCGGCTCGCCGAACTGCGTGGACAGCGCGTCGAGCTCGCGACCCGCATCGAAAACGTGATCGCAAAGATGCTCGAGGAACGCGCGCGCGCGCTGCTGATGACCAATGAGCAGAACGCGCTGCAGGAGCTGGACGCCATCCTCACATCCTCGCAGGACAACCTCCTCGCCCAGCGCGACCGTTTCAACGCGCTAGGCGATGTCGTTCGCCGGCGTGGTGGTGCGGTGCTCGTCGTGCTCCTGCGCGCGGACTCATCGACGTCGAACCAGCTGCTTGGACAGGTGACGCTCCAGATCGACCGCGAACAGGTCGCCACCAGGGCATACACGGTGACGTCCAACAACGCGCTGTCCCTGGGTGCGGTCGATCCGCTCTACCGCTCGAACGTGCTCCCAACGGCGCACACGATCAACCTTTCTGCGACGATCGATGGCCGTCCGCTCACGAGCAGCCTCGATGTAACGGCGGCCGGTGCGGCAGTCACCTACGTCCAGTTCGCCGTTCGCAACGGACAGATCGTTCACACAACGTGGACGTCCCGTGGCACCACACCGTTCTAACGTCGGATATCCCGTGTCGCGTCTGATTGCGTTTGCTCTGGTCGTAGTGGGTGCGGCTGCGGCCTCGCCCGTTGCGGCGCTCCAGCCGCCAACGGGGGGTGCTCCGACCAATCCGCAACCCGCACCCACGGGCGTGCCGACCGCGCTCGACGAAGCGGCGGTCCGACGCATCCTTGGCGATTCGGCGCTGATTCCGCAGGAAAACCAGTCCGCCGGAGTGGACGCCGAGATCCGCGCGGCGCTTTTCCAACTGGTGACCGGGAAGCCGGTTCCGGCGCTCAGCCGGCTGCAGTGGCTGAGCACCTCACCGACCGCCCTTGGCGGACCGGCTGACGCGAGCCTCGTTCGCGCCCGCGAGAACATGCTCTTCCTGCTCGCGGAGACGTACTACACGCTCGGAATGGACGAGGCCTTCGGCGCGGCGGCGCGGCAGCTCGCGGCGAACAGCGCGGCGAGTCGCTATGCCCCGATCCTGAACGCCCAGCTGATGCTCGATGCGTATCGCCGCGGCGATTACGCTGGAGCCATCACGCTGTCGAAGTCGCTCGGGGATACCCAGCGCGGGCGCGGCGTTGCATCGCTCGTCGCCGGGCTCGCGTCATATCAGCTCGGAAACTATCCCGATGCGCGGACGGCGTTTGCGGCCGCGACGAACGCGGGGGCACCTTACTCGGAGTACGCGCGCTACATGGACGCGCTGGCGATGCTCCGCGCGGATACCTCGAGCGGCGGAGCGGCGCTCACCGCGCTGCAGGGACTCGCTGGCTCGGCCACTGGCGAGTTCGCAGACCAGGTTCGACTGACGGCGGCGCAGCTCGCTTACGAGCTTGGCCAGTATCCGGCGGCGATCCAGATGGCGGACGCGATCTCACGCACGGGCGGCCTTGCAGCACAGGCGCAATTCACGCGGGCGTGGGCACTCTACAAGAGCGATCAGCTTGCCCCCGCTGGCGAGGCGTTCGCCGATTTCGCTACACGGTTCGCGCAGCTCCCGGAGCGGGAAGAAAGCCGGCTGATGGAAGGGCAGGTGATGCTGCAGATGGGTCGCACTGACGAAGCGGCGAACCTCTTCCGGACGGTTGCCGATTCGACCAGTGCGACGCTCTCGACCCTGCAGGCTCGCGGTCCTGGCGCGATGACCGAGGCCGCGCGTGCGCTCGTTGCTGCCCGCGCAGCAGGTTTGCTGTTTCTCCGTGATCCCGCCAGCGGCAAGACGATCGCCCTGCAGGATGCGGCCGGTGCGGAAGCCCAGGTGCTGGCAACGATCTTCGCCGACTCGGCGACGGCGATGCCTGCCGTCACCGCGCCGGAGATCATTTCCCTCAGCGATGTAATGGCGCGCGTGGCGCGTATCTCGCCGTCCATCGAGAGCGCCGTTCCCCAGCGCCTGCTGTTCGCATCGCCATCGGCGACGAGAAGTCGGTCTGATTTCGTGATGGGCTCGCAGGCGCTCTATGACGCCGACGTCTCGGTGGCGCTGGCGCGGCACCGCCTCGACGAGCAGATGGAAGCGCAACGCCTGCAGCTCGCCTTGCTGCGGCGTTTCCAGACCATTCTTGCTGCCGACCTCACTGGCTTCGACACGCTGACACGTGGCCTGACCTCGGCTCAGGATTCCCTGAGCCGGGTGTACGCAGTTGTTGGTGCGGCCGGCGCGCGTCTGACGCAAATGTTCATGGGACAGCTCACGGCAACGCGCGTACTCGCCGACGAGAATATCGCTTCCATCGACAGCCTTCGCGCCGGGCTCGGAGGCGCTATCGCGCCGGCCGATGAAACGATCCTCAGACAGGAGCGAGAGACCGCGGAGTCGTACAAGCGCATGGCCGACCTGATTCAGAACGGGCTGCCTGGCGCGATCGCGCGCAACCCGATCTTCGCGCTCGCCGACTCGGTTCGCGCGAGGGCTGCGAAGGTCGCCACGCTCGTCGCGGAGGCCCGCGGCGCAGGTGAAGAGGCGCAGCGTCTACTCGCCAGCGCGATCGCTGAAATGGAGTCCACCGAAAGCGATCGTGTCCGCGCGCTTCGCGCAGCGATTGCGTCGGCCGAGGCGCAGCGTGCCGGTGCAGAAGCGCGGCTCGTTGCGGTTGTGGATACCGAGCTGCGTGCTCGGTCGAACGAGATGCTTACGACCCTTCGGCGGGATGTCGAAGCTGCTGAATTCGGATCGGCCAGTGCTCTGTTCTTCAAGTCGCTCGATGCGGAACGCAGGAGCAGTGCGACTGGTACTACGGATGGCTCGGGCGCCGTGCGTCGCGTCCCATCGAATCCGACCAATCCCATCAATCCGCCGAAGTAGAGAATAGATGATGCTGCCGTCAATCCGTTACCTCGCTGGAATTTCCGTAGTCGTTGCGGCGCCGCTGCTCGCGCAGACGACGCCCGCACAGACGACGCCGGTTCAGCTCGCATCGGCGTCGACGCCGTCAGCGACGCCGGCCCGCGATAGCGCAATTCGCCGCCTGGAATCGTTCCTTTCGAAATACCCGAACAGCACGCTCCGCCCCGAGGCGCTGCTGCAGTTGGGTGAGCTCCTCGTCCAGGAAGCGGACGAGCGGTTCGCCGAGACGCAGCGGGCCGTTGCTCGCGCCGCCGTCGATACGACCGGCCGATCGGATGCGCCGGCCCGCCCCGACTACTCGCGGGCAGTGCGCGTCTACGAAGAGCTGGTGACGCGCTTTCCGAACTTCGGGAAGGTGACTGCCGCAGCGTACACGCTCGGCACGCTGTACATGCAGAATCAGCGCTACGCAGACGCGGCCCGCGTCTTTCGCGTAGTTACGGAGGCCGATTCATCGACATTCAAGGCCGAGGCTTTCTTCCGACTTGGCGATGCGTATTTCGAGCTGGCGGCTCGCGAGTCGGGGACGACGCGCCGGGAAGGCTTCGCTCGCGCTGCCCAGGCCTACGAACAGGCGACAAAGAATACTGCTGCCGGAAGCGACATTTATTTCCTGTCTCTGTACAAGCTTGGGTGGTCTTACTACAACCAGGCTACGCGCAACAACTCCGAAGAGTACCGTCGCGCAGTCGATGTGTTCGGCCAGCTCGTTGATGCCTATGACAAGCTGACGCCTGAGCAGCAGGCCCGACTCGGGCTCCGGGGTGAAGCGCTCGAGTACATGGCCGTCGCGTTCACGCAGGTCGGCGGTGCCGAGGCCGCGAATCAGTATTTCGCGAGCCGCGGTGGGAGTGCGGTCAAGCTTCCCATCCTTCGGCGAGTCGCCCAGAGCCTTCGGGATCAGGGTGCGTTCCCGCAGGCCGTCGAGGCATATCGGGCCGTGATCGCCGAGGCACCGACAGATTCAAGCGCACTCTCGGCTCAGCAGGAGATCGTCGACATCTATCAGAACCGGATGCTGGAACCGGCGCAGGCTCAGGCAGCACGCCTCGAGCTAGCTGACAGGTTCGCGCCCGGAACGCCGTGGGCGAGCGCCAACTCGGGCTTGTCCGCACAGGCGGCGACTGCTCGCGAGATGGCACTTCGACAGAGCGGCCAGTACCTGCTCGCGCAGGCACAGCGCGGAAGCAACCGCGCGCAGTTCGGCGAGGCGGCTACGCTGTATCAGCGCTACCTGAACGAGTTCGCCAGCGCAGACAGCGCGCAATCGGTGAACCTGTTGTACGCCGAAGCGCTCTTTGGGCAGGGAGAGTTCCTGCGCGCGGGTGCAGAGTACTCGCGCGCGGCCTATGGCCGCACCGCGGCGGCGCCCTCCGGCGCGACGACAGACTCAATGAGTGTTGCCCAGCGTGCAGGGCAGAACGCGATCGTCGCCTTCGACTCGGCATTCGTGCGCGACAGCACCAATGCTGGCGTCCAGGACTCGCTCTTCCGCGCGGTCGACAACTTCGTTCGCGCGTTCCCGCAGACGGACCAGGCGAAGAGGGCGTTGATCCAGAAGGGGCGCCGCGCCTCGCAGGCCAAGCGCTGGGACGTGATGGCCGAGACCTTCCGGACCTACGCGTCGACCTACCCCAACGATCCGTACACGCCAACGGCCCAGAAGCTGATCGGCGACGCACTGTTCCGCGGCGGTCAGTACGCCGAGGCCCAGACCCAATGGGAAACCGCAGGGACGATTGCTGCGGCGTCCGGACGACGCGCGCTCGCGGACTCGATCACGCGCACGCGTGAAACGGCTGCGGGAACGTTCGCCGATACCCTGGTTCGTCAGGGCCAGTACCAGCGCGCGGCCGAGGAAGTCTACGTCGCGTTCGCCGATCGTAACCCGACGTCCGACAAGGCGCCGGAAGCGCTGCGCGACGCGATCGCTACCTACGTTACCGCGGACTCGGTGGCACGTGGGCGTAACGATGCGGACGCGTCCCGGCAGGCGAAGGAACGGATTGTAGCGCTCACGACCCGCCTCGTCGCTCAGTACCCGACCTACCGATATCGTCTTCAGTATCAGGCGCTCGGCGCACGCACCCTCGCCGAGCTGGGTCGGAACGAGGAGTCGATCGACGCACTGCGCCGGCTGGTGAACGACAATCCGACGTGGCCGGGGCGCGCGGACGCCATGGTGACAATCGCGCAGCGTCTGGACTCGCTCAACAGGAAGGCTGAGGCCGCAGCCGCCTACGCGGCTTTCGCCGAAGCGTTCCCGCGCGACGCCCGTTCAGCCGATGCACAGTTCAACGCGGGCGTGACGTACCTCGAGGCTGGCGACACGACGGCCTCGGCGCGCGCGTACGGCCGCTATGCTGACCGCTTCCCACGTGGCGCGCGAGCGTCGGATGCGCGTACGCGTCGGGCGGCGCTGCTGCTCGCGGCGGGAGACACCTCGGCCGCGAACGCGGAATTCGGCCGCATGTGCTCGCAGAATGCTGCGGCCAATCGCGAGGTCTGCGGTGCATACCGCGCGAGGCAGGCGTTCGAAGCCGCGGTAGCTACGTTTGAGCCGTACAAGCGAATCCAGTTCACGATTCGAACCAAGAACCAGGTGGCGAGTGCGGCTGCATTGCGCACCGTGCAGGCTCCGAAGCGTGCGGCTCTCCAGCGACTTGCGGCCCGCCTCAAGACGGTGATCGACATCGGGA
>JANPKQ010000029.1:0-2643 GCA_031426115.1 Gemmatimonadaceae bacterium
GCGCAGCCGTACGGCTTTCCCTCGATCATGTCGAGCTATGCGTTCGATCGCGGCCCCGTGGGCCGGGAACGGGGGCCGCCGTCCGATGCGAATGGCAACACGACAGACGTCGCCTGCGCGTCGAGCTTCGACACGGCGATCCTCGGCCAGTGGGTCTGCGAGCATCGCGATCCGTACATCGCTCGCATGGTCGGCTTCCGTCGGATCGTCGCCGGCACGGACATCAATCGCTGGTGGGACAATGGAGCGAACGCCATCGCGTTCTCGCGAGGCGATCGGGGCTTCGTCGCGATCAACCGGGAGACCGTTGCAGTTTCCGCGATCATCGCGACCGGTCTTCCCGCGGGGACGTACTGTGACCTGCTCAGCGGCGGCCCCGCTCCGTCGTCGTGCGTTGGGAGGTCGATCATCGTGGATGCGGCTGGGGCGGTGCAATTGACGCTTCAGCCCAACACGGCGGTCGCGATTTATGTGGCGGGGCGGTTGTGAGGGCCGCCTGAACGGAAGGGTATGAAGACCTGCAACAGCAACAGCAACTGCGACTGCCACGGCGAACATGTGGGCTCAACAGCGCGCTGAGCGCCCATCGCTGAAAAACGCTGACCGCTGATCGCCTGACGGCGGTGACTTCCAACCCGATGCCTGGGAACAGAGCTCTGCGCCGAGATGCTACCAATGCAGTTGTCCTATCCGCGCGTTTCCGCGAAATCCGCGGCTGCCGTTGCAGTTGTCATTTCAAAGAGGGTTGCTGTTTCCGCGTCGTCCGCGGCCATCGAGATGTCGTCCTTTACGAGGTCATGACATGAAGTCCACCGTTCGCTGGTTGATTGCCATCCTCGCGCTTGCGTCGTGTCAGCCGTCCGGAGAGAAGACCGACGCTGCAGCCGAGACTGCATCGAGTCCGCAGGGAACCCGCGCTCCGCGGCCGACGCCGCCGGAGTGGACACGCAACGCTGTCCTCTACGAGATCAATGTCCGGCAGTACACGCCGGAAGGGACGTTCGCCGCGCTTCAGACGCATCTGCCGCGGCTCAAGGCGCTCGGCGTGGACGTCCTGTGGCTGATGCCCGTCCAGCCGATCGGCAAGCTCAATCGGAAGGGATCGCTCGGCAGTCCCTACTCGGTCGCGGACTACACCGCGATCAACGCCGAGTACGGGACCGAGGCCGACTTCAAGGCGTTCGTCACCGAGGCGCACCGGCAGGGACTGAAGGTCATCCTCGACTGGGTCGCCAACCACTCGGCGTTCGATCACGCGTGGACGAAGGAGCATCGCGACTGGTACGTCTCGCGGCCCGACGGCTCGATCTCCAACGCGATGGACTACGGCGGCAAGGAGACTGACTGGACCGATGTGGCCGAGCTGAATTACGAGAAGCCCGAGCTGCAGCGGGCGATGATCGCAGAGATGCGGTGGTGGGTGGACAGCATGAACATCGATGGCTTTCGCGCCGATGTCGCCCGTGGCGTGCCGCCGGAGTTCTGGGCTGACGCGCGAAGGCAGCTCACCGCCGCGAAGCCGGACCTGTTCCTGCTCGCGGAGGGCGAGATCCCCGAGCTGCACGACTCCTTTCACATGACCTATGGATGGGAGCTCCACCACCTGCTGAACGAGGTCGCCCAGAAGAAGAAGCCGACGGCTGACATCGATCGCTACCTGGCGCGCGACGACAGCCTCTATCCCGATGGTGGGTACCGGATGTACTTCACCAGCAACCACGACGAGAACAGCTGGCAGGGCACCGAGTTCGAGCGAATGGGAAAGAATCACCTCGCCGCGTTCGTCGTCGCTGCCACGGTACGGGGAGGGATGCCGCTGCTCTACACCGGCCAGGAAGTGAGCCTCAACAAGCGCCTCCGATTCTTCGAGAAGGATACCGTCAATTGGAAGGGGCCGTCGCTGGAGAGCTTCTACCGATCGGTCTTCGAGCTGAAGGACACCGAGGAAGCGGTGTCGAATGGCAACGCGGGTGGGAACCAGGTGGCGCTGAAGACGGACGGCGGTGATCGCGTCTATGCGTTCACGAGAACGAAGGGCGCGAACACGGTACTCGTGGTGGCGAACTTCGGCGATGCCGCGGCGAAGGTGTCGTACACAGAGTTGCCGGTCACCGGCGACTACATCGACTGGTTCTCGAAGGCGGCCGTGCCGCTCGGCGCGGCGGGGCGAGTCGACGTGCCGGCCAACGGGTACCGGATTCTGGTGAAGCGGTAAGGCCTGCGAGAACGCATGGTCGGATGGCGCACTACAGAGGAAAACAACAGACACGGGAGGTCATGATCGAGCAGAAGGCGATGCGCGCGAGGCGTCGTCGCGCCGTGCTGGCCCTCGCAGGTCTGCTCGCCGCGATTGCCGGGTGTTGGCCGTCAGCCGCGGGCCGAGCCGCCGTCGACCAGTCGGTGAGCGACCGTCCGAACATCCTGCTCATTACGGTGGACGATCTGGGTTGGGGATCGCTCGGCCTGACGGGGAATCCCATCACCGCGCTCTCCCCCAACGTCGACCGCCTGGCGAGCGAGGGCATGTGGTTCGCACAGGCACACGTCACCGTGGCGATCTGCCATCCGAGCCGCAACGTCTGGATGACGGGCCGCTACCCGCAACGCGCCGGCGCGCTCGGCTTTGATGACATCGACGCACGC
>JANPKQ010000030.1:0-8113 GCA_031426115.1 Gemmatimonadaceae bacterium
GAGTGGGGTCACGACTTCCGTCCGAGCTACATGCGGATGGGCGCCGTGCGCGAGAAGCTCGGCGCGCCACCGACCATTGCCCTCACCGCTACCGCCACGCCGGAGGTCCGGCGGGACATCGCGAAGCAGATGGGGCTCCGCGATCCCGTCATCGTCATCACCGGGTTCGATCGACGGAATCTCCACTACCACGTGGTGCCGAGCGCGACGGAGCGTGACAAGGACGGCGCGTTGATCGATGTGCTCACAAGCACGGACGGCCTGGCGGTCGTGTACGCCGCCACGCGCAAGGCGGTCGAGCGCGTTTCGACCGTGCTCGAGCGCGCACGGATTCCAGCGGCTGCCTACCACGCGGGGCTCGACGATGCGCACCGGCACGAGGTGCAGGATTCGTTCATGGCCGAGCGCGTGCGCGCGATCGTCGCGACCAACGCCTTCGGGATGGGTATCGACAAGCCGAACGTACGCCTCGTCATTCACCACGCCATGCCCGGAACGCTCGAGGCGTACTATCAGGAAGCCGGCAGGGCGGGGCGCGACGGTCTGCATTCCGACTGCTTTCTCCTGCACGCGTTCCCCGACCGTTTCACCCACGAGTTCTTCATCAAGGGCACGCATCCCGAGCGTCCCCTAGTCGAGAAGGTCTACGAAGCGATGCGGCGCAGTGCCGCGAAGGATGGCCGTCTCGAATCGTTCTCGACTGATCGCATCGCGTCGGCGGCGGGAGGGAAGATCTCGGCGCGAGACGTCGAATCCGTCATGCGAGTGCTCGCACGCTCGGGCGCGTTGATGATGCACACTGACCAGTCGGCGCGCGTGCTCGTACGCCTCCTCGCGACGCCGGAGCGCATCAAGCGCGAGCTGGGCGCCGGCCACGAGGCCGAGCTCGGGCTTCTTCGCGCCCTGTGGCGAGCGGCCGGCGCGCAGCTTGGCGAGGGGGCGGTGATCAATCTCGACGGGCTTCCCCCAGGACTGGCCGGCGTCGCCGGCGCGATGCCATTGCTCGACCGGCTGCAGTCACGCCAGTTTCTCACCTTCGAGCGCCCGGATGGAGGACCACGCCTCGCCGACCCGCGCGCGCCACTGACGCATTTCCGGGTTGACTGGGCGACGATCGATCGTCGTCGCGCGGCCGACCTCGCCAAGCTCGACGCGATGCAGGGGTACGCCTACGCGCGAGGTTGCCGCCGGGGGTTCGTCCTCAGATATTTCGGCGATCCTGCTGCGCGGAATACGTGCGAAGGGTGCGACAACTGCCTCGGCGTGCGGTACGCCGTGAAGGAGAAGGCCGCGCCGCCCGCACGGCGCAGGGAGCGCGATACGCGAACAGCGGAGCCCCAGCCCCGCGGGCGGCGTCGAGACGGCGCGCTCGCAGTGTCGGAGGGCGCGGATGTCGCAATCGGGCCCGGCGACGAAGAACTCTTTGCCGCGCTCAAGGGATTGAGGGGACGGATCGCGAAGGAAACAAAGGTGCCGGCGTACGTCGTTTTCCCCGACCGCACCCTCGCCGAGTTGGCGACCCGGCGACCACGGACCCTGGCGTCCTTTGGAGAGGTACGAGGGGTCGGTCCGGCAAAGCTCGAGAAGTACGCAGGGCAGTTTCTGGAAGTGATTCGTGGCTCGAACGACACCGAGGCGGCGTAGCATGGAAGATTCCCTGTACTTCAACGAACAGCATTACGCCGTCCGCGACATGGTTCGCGCGTTCGCGCGCGAGGAAGTCGCACCGGTCGCCAGCCGGCTGGACGCGGCCGGCGAGTTCCCGTGGGACAACGTGAAGCGCATGGGTGAGCTCGGACTCCTCGGCGTCCCGTGGTCCGAGGACCTCGGCGGCGCCGGACTCGACCTGCTGAGCTACATGCTCGTCATCAACGAGATGGCGAAGGTAGACGCCTCGCACGCGATCACGATCTCGGCGCACACAACCCTCGGTACGTCGCCGATCGTCAACTTCGGCACGAAAGAACAGCAGCGCCGATTCGTACCACTGCTGGCGAGCGGCACGGTCCTCGGCGGCTTCGGCCTCACGGAGCCAAGCGCCGGCAGCGATGCCGGCGGCACGAAGACGTCCGCTGTTCGCCGGAACGGCAGTTACATCCTCAACGGCACGAAGATCTTCATCACCCATGGCGGCGTCGGCGAGATCTTCGTCGTCACGGCCGTGACGAGCCCCGGGAAGGGAACCAAGGGGATCAGCTCGTTCATCGTGACGAAGGAATCGTCGGACCTCGACAAGCTGAAATCCCTGGGCATCGGCCACGCGCCGGACCTTCCGGTGATGGCGGGATTCCGCTCGGGCAAGAAGGAAGACAAGCTCGGGTGGCGCGCGTCTGATACGCGTGAGCTGATCCTCGAGGATGTCGAGGTTCCCGCCGAGAACCTGCTCGGGAAGGAAGGGGAGGGCTTTGCGAACTTCATGCGGACGCTCGACTCGGGGCGTGTCGGGATCGCGGCGCTCTCCCTCGGGATCGCGGAGGGGGCCTTCGAGCAGGCCCTCACTTACGCCGGCGTCCGGCACCAGTTCGGAAAGCCGATCGCCAGCTTCCAGGGTGTCCAGTTCCAGCTGTCCGACATGGCGACCGAGATCGAGGCGGGCCGTCACCTCGTCTATCACGCCGCGTGGCTCGCCCAGAATGGCAAGCCATTCGGAAAGCAGGCCGCCATGGCAAAGCTCTATTGTTCGGAGCTCTGCATGCGTGCGACGATCAAGGCAGTCCAGATTCACGGCGGGTACGGGTACACCAAGGATTACCCCGTCGAACGCATGATGCGGGACGCGAAGATCTGCGAGATCGGCGAGGGCACATCGGAAATCCAGCGACTCGTCATCGCCCGACACCTCTTGAAAGGTCTGGGAGATTGAGCTTCGCCGAGCGGGTCAAGCACCTCCGGGTTCCGCTGGGCTTCCTGTTCGGGGCGCTATACCTCGCCTTCGCCCGGCCGACGCCAATGACGCTGATCGTCGGCGTCCCGATCGCCTTCATCGGGCTGCTCGTCCGAGCCTGGGCGGCCGGACACATCGTCAAGAACAACCGGCTGGCCACGACGGGCCCGTACGCCCACACGCGGAACCCGCTGTATTTCGGCAGCTTCCTCATCGCGTCCGGTTTCGCGATCGCTGCCCACTGGTCGCTCCTGCTCATCGTCATCGCGTTCTTCGTCGCCGTCTATGGCCCGACGATGGAGCGCGAGCGAGCCAACGTCAGCGGTCGATTCCCGGAGGCGTACGACGAATGGGCGCGCAACGTCCCCCCGTTCGTGCCACGTCCCATCCCCTGGCGGGCTCCACTGCCGGAGGAGCACGGCGGGTTCAGCTTCGCGCTGTACAAGCGCCACGGTGAGTGGCGCGCTGCGCTGGGCTTCGCCGCCGCCGTCGCGTGGCTCGTCGCGCGGATGAGGTTGGGGGCGTAAGTTCTTGCGTCCGTTGCCGAACGGGCTCGGTGACGGTTAGAATACGGCAGTGTCCATTCTGCTCTTTCTGACGTTGGCGGCGCCGCGCGACTCCCGGCGCGCCGACGATCTCAGCGCGATTACCGAATCGAAGCAGTATCGGTCGGTGACGAAGTCGCGCTTCTCCCCGCGCTCGCCGCTTCGTCGGCGAGCCGCGGATCGCATGGTGGCCCCGCAGATGGCGGGTTCCGGCCACGCCGTGGAGCCTTTCGGCTCCGCCGCGCGGCGGTTCTCCGCACCAGGGCAGCCGTGGACGATCCTGCGCCGTCGGCGGAGATCCTGTCCAACGCAGGCACCGGCAGGGCGCTTCGAGCGCCCCGCGCCGGTGCCATTTCTGTGGAAGGCCCGCCCGGGTTCGTATGCGGAGTCGCCGCACGACGCCCAGCAGGCGGATATCGATGAAGCGAGAAATCCTGATCAACGCGAGCCAGCGCGAGACGCGGGTCGCCATTCTCGAGGACGACCAGCTCGTCGAGCTGCTCTTCGATCGACCGGAAGCGCGTCGCATGGTCGGCGACATCTACCTCGGCAAGGTCGAGGCAGTACTTCCAGGGATCCAGGCCGCCTTCGTCCAGATCGGGACTGAGAAGAGCGCCTTTCTCCACGCGTCGGACCTCGTCGTCGATGAGGCGCTCGAGGACGACGACGACGGCGAGGAAGGGAACGGCAATGGGACCGGCAGCGGCAGGAACGGCCGCGAGAACCGCGACAAGGGCCCGCCGATCCAGGACGTCCTGAAGCGTGGGCAGCAGATTCTCGTCCAGGTGTCGAAGGAACCCATCTCGACGAAAGGGCCCCGCGTCACCGCGCAGATCTCCCTCGCCGGCCGGTTCCTCGTCTACATGCCCTCCGCGTCGCGCGTCGGCGTAAGCCGGAAGATCGGGGATCGGGCGGAGCGACAGCGCCTGCGCCAGCAGCTCCAGAGCGTCCTGCCGGAGAACAGCGGGGGTGTCATCGTCCGGACGGTCGGCGAGGACGTCACGCAGGAGACCTTCGAGCGCGAGCTGACGTCGCTGATCAATCAGTGGAAGAAGATCAAGAAGAAGACGAATTTTACGCGCGCGCCTGCCCTGATCCACCGCGAGACCGGCCTCACCCGCGGGCTCATTCGCGACCTGTTCAGCGCCAAGGTGGACAGCCTCACGATCGACTCGAAGCAGGTCTACAACGAGATCACGGAGTACCTCAAGGGGATCGCGCCCGAGCTCATCGAACGGGTGAGCCTGTACGAGGAGACCGACTCCCTGTTCGACAAGGCTGGAATCGAGGGCGAGATTCGCGACCTGTTCAAGCGTCGCTGCGATCTCCCCTCCGGCGGCTATCTGATCATCGAGCCGACCGAAGCGCTCGTCTCGATCGACGTGAACTCCGGGCGCTATACCGGCAAGAAGGATCCGGAAAAGACGATCCTGAAGACCAATGTCGAGGCGGCCCGTGAGATCGCCCGCCAGCTCCGGCTCCGCGACGTCGGCGGGATCATCGTCTGCGACTTCATCGACATGGAGGCGAAGGAGAATCGCGAGCGCGTGCTCCAGGAGCTTCGGACGCACCTCGGCCGTGATCGCGCCCGGACGAAGGCCTTCGGAGTCAGCGATCTCGGGCTGATCGAGATGACCCGCCAGCGGGTCCGCCAGAGCCACCTCCAGAGCATGACGGAGGCGTGTCAGATGTGCGGCGGGACGGGACGTGTGTTCACCCCCGAGGCGATCATCCGCCGGATGGAGCGGTCGGTGCGCCGGATGGGGGTCGAGGGGAAGCGTGATCACCTTCTCGTCAAGCTGCACCCCGACGTCGCGATGTACGTCCTCGAGAACGAGCAGGACCTGATGCGCCGCCTCGAGAAGTCAGCGGGGTTCACGCTGGAACTCCGTGACGACCCACTGCTTCGGCCCGATGAGTTCAAGCTCGTCGTGAAGAGCGCTGGACGAGATGTGACGCAGCAGTACGCGGTAGCATGACCATCGTGCCCATAATCCGCCGACTGCTCCGGCGCGTCACCGCCGCCCTCGTCGTCGTCGCAGCGACTGCGAACGTCGCGGGTGCGCAGGAACCAGCCTCATGGGGAGACCGCTTGCAGTTCGCGACGTTCTCGATCGCGGCGATCGATCAGCGCACGGGTGAGTCAGGGGTGGCCGTAACGACGCGCGTCGCGTGTGTCGGGAACGGGGTGCCGTGGGTGCGGGCGGGCGTGGGAGCAGTCGCGACACAGGCTTCGACGCGGACGGAATACGGGTCGCTCCTGCTCGATCGCGTCGCCGGCGGTGCGGCGCCGAGCGATGCTCTCAAGGCTGAGCTCGCGGCCGACAGCGGTGCCGCGCAGCGGCAGGTCGGGGTGATCGGAATGGATGGACGCAGCGCCCAGCACACGGGCGGCGGGACGACCCAGTGGGCCGGGCATCGCGCCGGACGGAACTACGTCACCCAGGGGAACCTGCTCGTCGGACCGTCGGTGCTTGCGGCGGTTGCTGCAAGCTTCGAGGCCAGCGAGGGCGCACCCCGGCATCTCGCCGACCGACTGATCGACGCTATCGCTGCGGGACACGCGGCGGGGGGCGATGCGCGGAAGGGCCGATCGCAGTCCGCAGCGGTGGTCGTCGCCGACCCGCGTCCCGGGCGCTCGCGCCGCGGGGACAGGATCACGGTAAACCTCAACGTCTGCGAGCACGCGGAGCCGGTGGCCGAGCTTCGGCGGATCTACAACGCCGTGTCACAGACGCTTGGGTTCCGAGTACTCGAGCAGTTCTCGGGCAACGACGTGTGGCAGCTCAAGGTGATGCTCCACGCCGCGGGGTACTTCCGCGCGGGCACTCCAGCGCTGGCCAGGGATTCGACGGCATCGCGGTATACTGCGGAGGCGATTGCGGCGGTCGATGCGTTCCGCGCGGCTGAGGGCCTTGCCGGCCCCGCCCTGGGATCCCCGTCCGGGCTCGTGGATGCCGAGACGATCGACCGATTGTGGGCACGGCTCGAGAAGGCGGGAAAAGCCGTGGCTGTGCGCGAGCAATTGCTCGACCTGCTCGCGATCCGTCGGTAAGACCGGGCGTCGGTCGCGTCCGGCCGGCGGCGCAGGGCGCCGCTCGGTCGGTCGAAGCGACGGGCGTTGCGCGTCTTGACCCCCGCGGTTGACCTTGCCACCCCGGCGGGCTATCTTTGTTGGCTCTACGTCCGTTAACCAGTCCTGAATCAATGCCTTACGCCATCATTCGCACCGGCGGCAAGCAGTTCCGTGTCGAGCCGGGGCAGACGATCCGCATCCCGAGCCTTGTCGGCGACGCCGGCGATGCGATCACGTTCGACGACGTCATCCTCGGCGCTGACGGCTCCGACATCCGCACTGGCTTGCCGACGCTCGAGGGCGCCTCGGTGTCCGGCGAGATCGTCAAGCACGGCCGCGACAAGAAGATCGTCGTCTTCAAGATGAAGCGCCGGAAGAACTACGCGAAGAAGCAGGGACATCGGCAGGGCTTCACCGAAGTCCGCATCAACGACATCACCCTCGGCTGACGAGAAGCGACAATGGCTCACAAGAAAGGCGTCGGCTCCTCACGCAACGGCCGCGACAGCAACCCACAATTCCGCGGCGTCAAGAAGTTCGGCGGCGAACGGGTCGTGGCTGGAAACATCATCGTCCGGCAATGTGGCACGAAGTGGCACCCCGGCCGGAACGTTGGCCTCGGGACCGACTTCACGATCTACGCACTGATCGACGGCGTCGTGAAGTTCGAGCACAAAAACAAGACGCGCTTCAAGATCAGCGTCTATCCCGAAGTCGCCGAGACGTCTGCGGCGTAGCCTGACAGGTTGCATGCAACGAGGCCCCTGCCAGCGCGGGGGCCTCCTTGCGTTATGGAACCCCGACTCGCCAGAGTACGTACGGTCGGCCACTACTCACTTCACCCGGCGGGACACCATGGCAATGTGGGACAAGGTCAAGAACGAACTTGATCGCGCAGGAAAGGCGGCGCAGGGCGCAATCGATGAAGGCAAGGTACGGCTCGACGCGTTTCGCGTTCGCCAGCTCGCCGACAAGGCTGCACAGGCGCTCGGCTATGCAGTCTATCGCGCGAAGGTGCAAAACCTGGAAGTCGACGCCGATACCTATTCGCGCCTCAGCAGCACCCTCGCCGCGCACGAGGCCGAGGCCAATCGCTACGAGGAGCAGCTCGCGGATCTGGCCACGAAACGGAAGACGGGCCCCGATGCTGCGAGCCCGCCTCCGTCGTCGTCATCCGCCGGGCCAGCCGGGCCGGGCGCCTAGGCGCGAATTCCTCAGCCGCCGGGCGGACGGTAGCTCGGCGGCAGCGTCTTGTACCGCTCGATCAGCATGTCCTGACGCGACGGGGCCTTTACATCACGGCCCTTGATGAACACCTGCTCGGCGCGCGTGCTGAATTCGAAGGGATCACCGCTCCAGACCACGAGGTTCGCGTCACGCCCAGCCTGGAGCGTGCCGACCTGCGCGGAAACGCCGAAGGCCTCTGCAGGCGCGAGCGTGACGGCTCGGAGCGCGTCGTCCCAGCTCATGCCATATGAGACCGCGTTCCCCGCTTCCTGGCGGATGTTGCGGACATTGAACGCCTCGCCGCCGGCGCCGATGAGGAGAACGTTCACGCCCGCGCGTCGCAGCAGGGCGGCGTTCTCCTGCCGCGCCCCAAGGGTCGAG
>JANPKQ010000031.1:0-1946 GCA_031426115.1 Gemmatimonadaceae bacterium
CGTGGTCGGCGGACGGATCGTCCATGCCGTGGCACCGTTTCGATGACCGAGTGCGCAAATAACAAGGTCAACAGCCGGAAAGAACGATTGAACGGAGAACTGCCGATTCAGCGGATCGATCTGCCCGTGGTTCGGGCAAGATCAAATGCACTCGTCATCGGATGACGCGGATCGAGCAGATGAAAAATGCATTCCCAGGGACACACCGGGCACGCATCATGGAGTCCTGACGAGGGCCGAGGCGATCCGCTTGATCCGCCGCATCCGCTTTATCGTTCTTCCATTCTGTTGACTTTGACGTCGATCTTGCCCCGTATCGCGCGCTCGCTCGTACTGCCACTCATCGCCGATATCGAAACGCCACTGGCGGATTGCCGTGCGAGCGACCGTGCAAGCAATTCGCCAGTGGACCGGTGACTCGGTCGAACGTCACCCAGTGCGCACACCCAAACGGCCGCCTCGACAGCTACTGAAACGCGCCACGAGCCGAGGGCTCATCACCCGAGCCGGAGCGCGCGCGCAGCCGCGCATGGGCGAACATGGGATGCACCGCGGCCCGCCCTTGCACGAGCGCCGCGACGTGCTCGCCGAGAGCGGGCCCCATCTTGAACCCATGTCCTGATCCGCCGCCGGCAAGCCACACGTTCTCGAGCCCTGGATGTCGATCGACGAGGAAGTGCCCATCGCTCGACGCCTCGTACTGACACACTCGTGCTTCCAGCAGTGGGGCGCCGGCCAGCGCGGGGAACCGCTCGCGGAGAATCTCGCGCGCACGTACCAACCCGCCCGGGCTCGGTGCACGATCCATCGTCGTCGGATCCACCTCTTCGCCCGCGGTGTCGTCCGCCACTTTCAGGCCCCGACGCTCGTGCCCTGGTACGCCATACGTGAAGAGGTCGCCGATGTGCACCCATGCGGGCAGCGCGCCGAAGTCGTACTGCACCTCGCCCGCGGGCGTGCCGAAGAAGAAGATCTCCTGTCGCGTCGCGACGATCCTCCGGCCGACCACATCCGGAAAGACCTGCGCCATCCACGGGCCGCACGCGAACACGAACCGATCGGCGTCGAGCCGCGTGCCATCCGCGAGAACGAGGCTCGAGAGACGCGATCCCGCCGGCATGCCGGGGCGCACCCAGGCCTGTCGATACACGCCACCCTCGCGCACGAACGTCTCGCGCACCAGTTCACACGCGGCCCGTGCGGCGATGTACCCCGCCTCCGGCTCGAAGAACGCCGTGCGCACATCGCGAAAACTCATCTGCGGCCAGCGACGCGCAGCATCGTCCGCCGAGAGCTGCTCCAGCGAAAGCCCGACCGCCTTCATCGGCTCGATCGAGCGGCGCACGTAGCCATCGTCGCCGCTACACATCCACAGCGCGCCCGTGCGAAAGAAGACCTGGCGCTTCCACTGGACCTCCGCCTCGCGCCAGAGCGCCAGCGCGCGCGCCGCCATTTCGCTGTAGAGCGGAACGCCGCCGTACACCCCGCGAATGACGCGTGTCTCGCCGCCGGACGATGCGCGCGAGTTCCCCGCGCCCCACGCATCGACGAGTGTCACCCGCAGCCCCGCGCGCAGGAGCGCGAGCGCGGTCCAGCCGCCGAATGCGCCGGCACCCACGACCGCCACATGCGCGCGCGGCTGGGGCGCGCCCGATCCGCCCGCCGCTGCCGGCTCGCGTGACGCGCCGGCCATGGCGATTCGCGCCGTCATTGGTGCAGCCACGAGTGACGCGACGAACGCGCGGCGCGACACGCCGGCGAGCAACGGTGTCGAGTCCGCCGATGCCGCCGGGTTCCAGTCGCTTCGCTGCTCGACCCGCCTCGACACGAATCCGCCGTCGGTCCGCTCAGTAGTGAAAGCCCAGCGTCACGCCGAACGTCCGCGGCTGGTTGGTGAGGTATCCGACGCGAGCGCGAAGCCCCCGCTCCCGGTCGAGCGCGAGCAG
>JANPKQ010000032.1:0-2560 GCA_031426115.1 Gemmatimonadaceae bacterium
CTACGGAATTCCATCGATCGCACCGTAACGCGGCATTCCGTACGCATCGTCGAGTGCGACGGCAAGATCAACGTCCAGGTCAACAGCTAATAAGAACGATAAAGCGGAAAGGCGCGGATCGAGCGGATTGCATCAACTGCAGTCATGCCGCCGAGATGCAAGCAGGCAATGCTGTGTTGGTGTTTGCAGTATCCGCTGAATCGGCGCCGTTTCCGCTCATCGTTCTTCCAGGCTGTTGACGTTGGTGTTGACCTCGGAGCTGACCTTGCGGTTGATTCGCGCAGACGAGAGCGGTGACCGTCGGGCGCGTCCCGTGGCCCCGCCCGCCCGCCCACCGACCTTGTGATAGCTTGGGAGCACCTCCTCCCGAGACGCTCGAGATGCTCCGAACCGTCAATAGCCTCTTCCCTCGCGCGTTCGCCGCCATCGCGGCGCTGGCCGTCATCATCGTCCCTCGCGAGGCCGTCGCGTGGAACCGTGCGGGACACATGGTTTCCGGCGCCATAGCGTACAGCGACCTCCGCACTCGCGACCCTGCCGCTCTCCAGCGCGTCATTTCGCTTCTCTGGACTCATCCGGCCTACGCGGCGCGGTGGCTTCCGCTGATCACAGCCCACGGCGCCGCCGACCACGACATCGCGCTGTTCATGTATGCGGCTCGCTGGCCGGATGACACTCGCGACGAGCCGCAATACGACCACCCGACGTGGCACTACACCAACTTCCCCGTGCTCATCGCCGGAGACACGACGCGCCCGCCTGCTGCGATCACTGGTGATGTGGTCACGGAGACGGCGCACAACCTCTCGGTGCTGCGCGATCCCGACGCGCTCGACGCAGACAAGGCGATCGCAATTGCCTGGGTGCTGCATCTCGTCGGCGACATCCATCAACCCCTGCATGCGACGAATCTCTTCTCGTC
Source organism: Gemmatimonadaceae bacterium (assembly GCA_031426115.1). GTDB lineage: Bacteria > Gemmatimonadota > Gemmatimonadetes > Gemmatimonadales > Gemmatimonadaceae > JANPKQ01. The sequence goes on from JANPKQ010000032.1 coordinate 923, forward strand.
GCGGTGGCCGCAGGGCGATCGCGGCGGCAACCTGTTCTTCATCAGGGCCACGGCGACATCCCAGCCGATCAATCTTCACTCCTTCTGGGATGGCCTCATCATCGGCTCCGACGATATCCGCTCGACGATGAACCGCGCGACCGCACTTCGCGCCGCGCGGACGAGTGCGTCGTTTACCTCCCAGCTCGCGCTGCTCGCTCCCCTTGGCTGGGCCCGTGACGAGAGCCTGCCACTCGCCCGTCGCTGGGCCTACGCTGACGGAACGTTCGAGGGCGGCGTATCGCGCGAGACCGCAGCCGTGCTCCCCGCCTCATACGCCGCCAATGCGCAGCGCCTGGCCGAGGAGCGCGTGACGCTCGCGGGCTATCGCATGGCGGCGCTGCTCGCGAAGGCGATGAAGCCGGCGCGGTGAGGCCCCCGCCTCACTCGACGTCGTCGATCGATCGCGGCCAGTCCTTGCCGAGGAGGCGCGACAGGGCGCGGTCGGCGAGGAGGCGGCCGCCGGTCTGGCACCGGGCGCAGTAGTTCGTCTCGTTCGATGCGTAGCGGATGCGCTGCACCGGGGCAGCGCACACGGGACACGGCTCGCCGAACCGCCCGTGCACGGCCATGCCCTCGCGAAACGCGGTGACCTTCTCGGGAAAGCCGTCGCCGACCTCGGCGCGCGTGCGGTCGGTCCACTCGACGAGCGTCGCGCGCGTCGCGTCGAACAGCCGCTCGATCTCGTCGTCCGTCAGCCTCGTCGAGTGCGCGATCGGGGACAGTCGCGCCCGGTGGAGGATCTCGTCGGAGTAAGCGTTGCCGATCCCACTGAAGAGCCTCGGGTCGGTGAGGGACCGCTTGAGCGTGTGATTCTCGATGCGCATCCGCTCGGCGAACCCCTCCAGTGTCGCGTCGAGCAGCTCCAGCCCACCCCGGTCGAACTGCGCGAGGGCGTCGCTGCCCGCAGCGAGGTGCATGGATGCCCGTCGTGAAGACCCCGCCTCGGTGAGCAGGATGCGGCCATTCGGGAAGTCGAGCGCTGCGAGGTTGTGCCCGCGCGCGAGCTTGCCCCCGGCATCGCGCCATTTGAGGCGGCCGGCGATCATGAGGTGGATGACGATGAACACGTCGCCATCGAGCTCGATGGCGATGCGCTTCCCGATCCGGCGCGAGCCGACGACCGTGCGACCCGCGACTTCCGATGGCGTCGGGGTGACCGAGCGCAGTACGAACGGATTCAGGATGTGCAACTGCTCGAGCGGCTGGCGCCCAATCAGGGCATCCAGCCGCTCGAGGTAGATCGTGATGTCGGGTAGCTCGGGCAGCCGTCGCTCAGCTCTTCGGCGGTCCCGGATCGGCGAGTGCGCCGCCGCTGACGGCGGACCCGAACGCGGGTGACGAGATTTTCTTGCTCGTCGTGTGCGGCGGATTGCCCGTCGGCTCCCCGCGCGACTCCGTCTCGGGAGGCTGCACGCGCTTGTGGTCGGTGAGCTTGTCGCTCGCCGCCGTGTCGCCCATGAGCTCCTCGGTATCGCTTGGAATGTCGCCCTGCTTCTCGGTCCGGTGCTTGTCGTCGTTCATGGCACTCTCCCTTCACATGTGGATGCTCATGGAACGCACGACCCATGCCTCCAATGACGCTGGCCGCCGCCCCCG
>JANPKQ010000033.1:0-11059 GCA_031426115.1 Gemmatimonadaceae bacterium
GCTATGCGTCAAGATACTTGATGTCAAGCTATTCTCGCCGTCGCGCTGCCGCCTCTTGCAAAGCCGTGCTGCGCCCGCTCTGTTCCCCGCACGCGTACGGCCCAGCCGCACGGTGCGGCGGTGCATGGATCCAGTGAGGAGTCGGTGAATCGACGGACGTTTCTCGAGACGGGGGCGGCCGCTGCGCTCGGTGTGGCGCTGGGAGGCTGCGGTCCGCTGGTCGCCCCGCGTGGGCCCCGGCGGCCGCGCGCCGACCTCGTCCCCGTCGAGGTGGGCTGGGACCGGATCATCCGCACGACGGTTGGCTTGCGGCCGTATCGCGAGTCGGGGTTCGTGGTGCGCGCCGAACGGCTGGACGACAAGACCGTCATCCACAACTTCGGTCATGGGGGTGCGGGGATGTCGCTGTCGTGGGGGACCGCCGCCCTCGCGGCCGACCTCGCGATGAATCACACCGAGAGACGGGCAGCGGTCATCGGCTGTGGCGTCGTCGGCCTTACCACCGCGCGCACGCTTCAGCGGCGCGGGTTCGACGTCTCGATCCATGCCGCGGCGCTTCCGCCGGATACCACGTCGAACATGTCGTGGGCGGGGTTCACGCCGACATCGGGGCTCGTGTCGCAGGCCCGCCGCACTCCCGAGTGGGATGACCAGTTCAGGCGCGCCGTCGAGATTGCCTACCGTCAGGTCCAGCTTCTCGTCGGCCCGCGCTACGGCGTGTCGTGGATCCACGAATACACGCCGACCAACAATGCCGTCAGCGCTGCACCGGTCGCGGGACGTGTCGCCGCCTCCCCGGAAGGCTCGATGCTCCCCGAAGGACTCGCTCTCGGCCGCGTCACGCTGGGCAGGGGCGAGCATCCTTTCGCCACGAGATACGCCCGCCGGCATCCCACCCTCCGCTTCGAGCCCACGATCTACCTCGACGCACTGATGCGCGACGTCCTGACCTTCGGCGGACGCATTGCGGTCCGGTCCTTCGAGACGCCGCGCGATCTCGCGTCGCTGCCCGAGACGTTGATCATCAACTGCACCGGGCTCGGCGCCAAGCGTCTGTTCGGCGACGATGAGCTGACGCCGGTGAAGGGTCAGCTCGTCGTGCTCGTCCCGCAGGCCGGCGTCGACTATTCCACATGGACGATGTTGCCCCGTACCGACGGCATCGTGCTCGGCCACGTCATGCAGCCGGGCGTCTGGTCACTCGATGTGGACGAGGGGGAGCGGCAGCGCGTGATGGATCACCACCTCCGGATGTTCTCGACGATGCGCCCGCCCGATCGAAGGCAGGCGGTCGCGATGCCCGCCACGCCATCCTCCGTACCGCCGGTGGAGAGCTTCTTCGGCCTGGAGTCCTGACCGGCCCGCTTGCCGACACATATCGCCCTCCAGTAGCGTATTGTTCGACGCGGCGATGGTCGCCGTCCCACTTGCAGGAGCGGACGTTGAAGAAGAGTCGGAGCATCAGCCTGACGTTGATGGCGAGCCTTGCCGCCGCTTGCTCGGACGGCGGGTCGCGTACGGAGCTCGAAGGCGGCGGCTCGAGCTTCACGGCGGCAGACACCGTGCGTCGCTGTGTGGACTCGACCTACCAGGTCGTCTCGGACGCACAGTGCGCCGGGCAGCGCACGGGCGGCGGCTTCTATCCGTACTTTTTCTACTTCGGCGGACGGACGCTGTCCCAGGGCGGCGCGACCTACGTCGCGGGAGGAAGCCGCACGATGCCCTCGATCCGCGGGCCGGTGAGCCGCGGCGGAATCGGGGCGAGGAGCGCGGGGCGCACGGGCAGCATCGGCGCCTGAGCCAACGCGGTGGACCGCCACATCATCGCGCCGCGCGACGGCTGGCGCGACAAGGTCGAAGCGCTGGGGCTCATCTTCCACACCGATGCGTCCCCGAACGCGGGCCCGGCGCCGGTTCCCTACTGGAACGAGAGCGCCTACTACTCGTTCACCGTCACCGACATCGAGCGCATCGAGCGGGCGACCAACGAGCTCCATGAGCGGTGCCTCGAAGCCGTGCAGCACGTCATCGACCGCAAGCTGTACGATCGGCTCGGCATCCCCGCACACGCGGTGTGCGCGATCGAGCGCACGTGGGATGCGGCGCCTCCGTCGCTCTATGGACGTTTCGACTTTGCGTACGATGGTGCAGGCACGCCGAAGATGCTCGAGTACAACGCGGACACCCCGACCTCGCTGTTCGAGGCGGCCGTCGTGCAGTGGAAATGGCTCGAGGACGCCTTCCCCGGCCGTGACCAGTTCAACAGCCTGCACGATCGCCTCATTGCCACGTGGGCCGACCTGCGCCCGGCACTCATCGGCTTCGGCGCCCTGGGCGGTCCCATGGTCCACTTCACCCATGTCGAGGACACCGAGGACCTCGTCACGGTGACGTACCTCCGTGACACGGCGGCACAGGCCGGACTCGCCACGGTGGGCATGCATGTCGCCGACGTCGGCTTCGACCACGACGTTCGCGAGTTCGTGGACCTCGACGGACGCGCCATCGTGAACCTGTTCAAGCTGTATCCGTGGGAGTGGGCGGCGCAGGAGGAGTTCGGACCGATGCTGCTCGACCCCGCGCTTCCACTCCACGTCATTGAGCCCGCATGGAAGATGATCCTGTCGAACAAGGGCATCCTTCCCATCCTCTGGGAGTTGTTCGACGGCCATCCAAACCTTCTCGCCGCATCCTTCGACGCGCCGAGCGACGAGATGAAGAACTGGGGCTACGTCCGAAAGCCGCTCCTGTCGCGCGAGGGTGCCAACGTCACCGTCGTGCGAGGCCTCTCAGGCGGGACCGATCTTGTGACCGCGGGCGATTACGGGGCGGAGGGATACGTCTGTCAGGCGCTGGGTCCCATTCCCGCCTACGACGCAGGGGATGGCACGGTGCGTCACCCCGTGATCGGATCCTGGATCATCGGGCAGGAGGCGGGAGGCATGGGGATCCGCGAGACGGCCGGCTACGTCACTGACAACCGCTCGCAGTTCGTTCCGCACCTCATCGACACCTGGTACGACCCGGGGCAGTACGACATCCTCGCCGAGTAGGCACATCACCGAACCCCGCCATCCGTCCACCGGCCCGGCCATCCATGCAGCGGCATCGTCGCTGAGCTTCCGCGCCGGTCCGGACGCACTCGCGCTGCTCCGCGAGCGTGGACTCCGCGCCGAAGACATCGACATCATCCCCGGAGCATCGGGCGGGGCGAAGTGGCTCGTGCTCGCCGGCATCGACCGCTACCTGTTCGGCGAGCTCCTCCTGCAGCCGCGCACGCGCCCAATGCATCTCATCGGATCGTCGATCGGGAGCTGGCGCATGGCGTGCGCGGCTCAGCGCGATCCCATCGCTGCGCTCGAGCGCGGGCATCACGCCTACATCTTCGACCAGCGCTACCCACCGCGGCCGACGACGCGCGACGTGACCGAGGTCCTCGCGCGTGCCCTGGACATCCTGCTCGGCCCGACCGGTGTCGAGGAGATCCTCACCCATCCGTGGGCGCGGCTGCACATCATCACGGCAGAAGGGCGCGGCCTCGCGGCGAGCGGGCGGCGCACCGCGCTCCAGGCAGCAATCGCGCTGGCCGCTGTCGGCAACGTCATCAGCCGTCGGGCGCTCGGCCTGCAAATGCGTCGGTGCATCTTCCATTCGGCTGGCGACGACACGCCGTTCGCGCCATTGTCGGACCTGCCCACAATGCATCTCGCGCTGACACGCGAGAACCTTCGCGCCGCATTGCTCGCGTCGGGATCCATTCCGCTGCTGGTGGACGGCGTGCGAGTCCCCGGCGCCGACGGTCTGCACTGGGACGGAGGATTTCTCGACTACCACCTGGATCTCGACTTTGGTGCCGGGAAGGGGCTCGTGCTCTACCCGCACTTCTACGAGCACGTCGTGCCGGGATGGTTCGACAAGGCGCTTCGCTGGCGACGCGCCGGTGGCGCGAACTTCCGGCGCGCGCTTCTCATTGCGCCGTCCGAGGCATTCGTCGCGACACTCCCCGGCGGAAAGATTCCCGACCGCGCTGATTTCTACACGATGCCCGAGCCGGAGCGGCTGCGGCGCTGGCAGGCGGTCGCCGACGCCAGTGCACGCCTGGGCGATGAACTGCGCGAGCTCGTCACAACGGGACGACTGGCCACTGCGGTCCGCCCGTGGTGATCGGGGGCGGCGCGTGTCACTAGCTTTCCGAACGCGCCGATCTCCAACCCGCCGCCGTCGCATCCTTCCCGCTCCGTGACCGACGCACCCGATTCCGCGCGCGAGCGCTTCATGGCGTTTCGCCGTGGATTGCCGCGGCCCCCGCGGCTCACACGCCGCAGCGTCACGGTGCGAGGGCTGGAGCTCGCGGTGTTCTCGTCGCCACCAGTCTCCGGCGTCCTGCCCCTCGTCTGCATCAACGGCGGCCTGCTCTTCTCGCACGCCATCCTCTGGCCTGCGCTCGCACCCCTCGCTGCCTCGCGTCAGCTCATCTTCTACGATCAGCGCGGCCGCGGTGAGAGCGGGGTACCGCCCGGACCTCGCGCCGCGAAAATCGAGCACGATGCCGGCGACGCCGGCGCGCTGCGAGAGGCGCTCGGCCTTTCGCGATGGGATGTCCTCGGACACTCGTGGGGCGGCGGGGTCGCAATGCTCGCGGCCGAGCGGGACGGGGCGGCAGTGCGGCGCCTCGTGCTCGTCGATGCGGTGGGCGTCACGAGCGAGTGGATACCGAACCTCGTGCCCGACGCGCTGCCGAGGCTCGAGGCGGCCGACCGTGCGGTGCTCGAGCGAATCGACGTCGCCGCGCTTCAGGAGCCCGACCCCGGGATTCACAGCGCATACGCGCGCGCGATGTATCCGGCGTGGTTCGCGGATCGCTCTCTCGCGGCTCTTTTCTCGCCGCCCCGGAGCACGAGTGTGACCGGCGCCGCAGTGGCGGCCAGAATCCGCCGTGAGGGGTATGACTGGCGTCCCATCCTGCGTGGCCTTCGTGTGCCGACGATCGTCATTCACGGAGAAGCAGACCTCCTCCCCGTTTCACTGGCGGAGGAAACCGCCGGCACGATCGAGGGCGCACGACTCCTCCTCCTTCCCGGCGCGGGCCACATGCCGTTCTGGGAAGCTCCGGAGCACTTCTTCAGTGCCGTGGATGCCTTCCTTTCGGAATAGACGCCGACGCTGGAAGGCCGCCCATGAAGTCCCTTCACCTGATCTCGGTTCCGCTGTCCGCGATGGTCGTCACGCTTGCTGCGTGGGGACTGTTCGAGGGCGTGGGACCTCGTGAGGGGGAAGAGCTCACCGAGGTGACCCGCGGTGCGACCTGGGTGGACGACTCCCGCGCGACATCACCGATGTCGCGTCGCGCCCGGAAGCGCGATGTCCAGGAGGTCCGGCGGCAGCTCGAGCGTGGCGCCTCCGGCACGTACATCTCCGACGTCCTCATCGAGCACGACTCGGCGCTCGCCCGCTGGCCCGAGCGCGTCGTGAAGCCACTCCGCGTCTGGATCCAGTCGGACCCCGCGCTCGAGGGATGGAACCCCGAGTTCGAGAGCCAGGTGCGCACGGCTTTCAGCGAGTGGGTCGCCATCGGGATCCCGATGCGGTTCCGCTTCGTCGAGGATTCGGCGGACGCCGAGGTCATGGTGACCTGGGTTGACCGCTTCAACGAGCCGATCAGCGGCAAGACGCGATGGGCCCGCGACAGCCGCTGGTGGATCGTCGATGGAAACATCACCATCGCGCTTCGTCACAGCAGCGGGCCGATGCTCAGCGGCTCGGCGATCCACGCGATCGCGCTGCACGAGGTCGGTCACCTCCTCGGGCTCGACCACTCGCAGAACCCCGAGAACATCATGACCCCCCGCGTCCGCGTGAAGTCGCTGTCGGACGCCGACCGCGCCACGATGCGGCTGCTCTACTCGCTCCCCCCCGGCACCGTCCGCTAGCGTCATGCGCGGCGCGGACATGATCCCGCTGGCGCTGCTCGGCGCACTCGCGGGCGCCGTGGGATTTCGCATGGTCCGCGAGCCGCACGTCGCGCGGCCGCCGGTGGTCGTCGAGCCGGTGGCGCCCGAGGTGCGGCGCGCAGCGTCACGTGCGGCGACGACGGCCGTCACGATCGTCGACACGACGCCGGCCATCCTCATTGCTCCCGGCGTCGCCGAACCCGACGTATTCATTCCAGGCCCGCGCTCCGAGGAGATCATGCGGCGGATGCGAGCCGGTGCGGCGGGGACCTACATCTTCGAGATGCTCGAGGGCGAGACGGGCATTGCCCGCTGGCCCGTCCGTCCGACGGAATCGATTCGGGTGTGGATCGACCGTGCGCCGCCGCTTGCGGATTGGGCGCCTGAGTTCGCCGTCGCAGCGCAGCAGGGATTCAACCGCTGGAACGCCGCAGGCATTCCCGTGCGCATGGCGTTCGTCATCGACTCGGCCGACGCAGAGGTCCGCGTTCGCTGGGCCGACCGCCTCGAGGAGAAGCGCGTCGGCGTCGCCCTCCGCACGCGCAACAGTGACTACTGGCTGGTGGCCGCCGACGTGACGCTCGCAGTGCACGAGCCAGGCGGCGGACTGCTCGGCCGGGATGCGGTGCGATCGATCGCGACACACGAGGCCGGACACATGCTTGGCCTGCTCCACTCGCCGCATTCGCTGGACATCATGTCGGCCGGGTACAATCGCCAGATCGAACCGTCGCCGGCCGACCTCATGACAATGCGGCTCCTGTACACGATGCCGCCGGGTCGCTTCCGCTAGTCGCGCGGGGACTCGTTCTTGCCGTTACCCCGCGAAAACCAGCTCGCGGAGATGACGAACGCAATGACAACGGACGCGGCGCGCTTCGACGTGGCGATCGTCGGTGGCGGACCGGCCGGGCTTACCGCGGCGCTCTGGCTCGCGCGCTACCTGCACTCGGTGGTGCTGATCGACTCGGGCGACCCGCGCAACTGGCAGACGCGCGGCATCAACGGATACCTCGGTCACCCCGGCATCCGGCCCGCCGAGCTGCGCGGCGCAGGACGCGACGAATGCCGGAAGCATGGCGTCGTGCTCGTCGATGAAGTCGTGGACCGCACCGACCCGATGGGCGAGGAGCGCTTCTCCATCTACACCGCCTCCGGGCGCTGCTTCGAGGCGAAGCGCCTCCTGCTCGCGATCGGCATCAAGGACATCTGGCCGATCATCCCCGGACTCGACACCTGCTTCGGGGCCTCCATCCATGTCTGTCCCGATTGCGACGGCTACGATGCGCGCGGCACGAAGATCCTCGTCATTGGCCGCGGGCGGCGCGCGGTCGGGATGGCGCTGTCACTGACGACGTGGACCAACCAGATCGTCGTCTGCACCAACGGACACGAGCCCGACATGGATGCGGAGCTGCTCGCAAGGCTCGACGCGCTGCACATTCCGGTGCTGGACGCCCACATCGAGTGCGTGCACGCGGTCGATGGCCTTGTGCATGCGGTGGAGTTCGGCAACGGCCTTCAGCTCGACTGCGACCGCATTTTCTTCTCGATCGCGCAGTACCCCGCTGACGACCTCGGAGTGCAGCTCGGGTGCGAGCGCGATGAGCGTGGGCAGATCATCGTGGACCACGCGCATCACACGTCGGCGATGAATGTGTTCGCGGCCGGCGACATCACGCCGGGTCCGCAGCTCGCGATCCGCGCGGCAGCCGACGGAGCTGTTGCGGCGATGGCAATACACAAGTCACTCGTGCCGGACGAGCGGAAGCTGGTTTGAGAGCAGTCTTGCAGCTTGAACCGGGGCGTGCTGCCCAGCTTCACCGACCGCAGCTACGTACTGAACTTCACTGCTTACTGCGCACGTACTTCGTACTGGCTACTGCGCACGGGTGCATGAAGGCGTAACAGGCGGCAGTGCGTCGTGGTGCGCCGTCCCAGTAGTCGGCGCCGGAGGGAAGGAACGGCACACCGGGCGCCCACTCCTCCTCGGCCGGTTGCCCGGATTCCTCCCAACGCCCCGCCGTTCCGCCTGCCGTGCCCGTCCCGCTCTGGCGGTGTGTACTCGGTACCCGGTACGAAGTGCGTGCGCAGTACGCAATGCAGGTCCGTACGCAGTCGCGGTCAGTGAAGCCGAGCGCTGACGGCTGGCAGCCGAATGCTCCCGCGCACTACCAGCGAAGGGGCAGAATCTTCGGCTGTTTGGCGCGCACGATCTCCAGCGAGACGCTGCGGCGGGCTCCGGCGGACTGAATCGCGCGCTGGAGCACCGCGATCGAGGTGACGGGCTCGCCCTGGGCTCCGACGATCACATCGCCGGAGAGGACGCCCGCCTGGTCCGCGGGGGAGCGCGGCGCGACGCCCACCACCAGCGCCCCGTGGTCCACGGCGAAAACGGTCTTGAGGCCGCCGTTGACGAGCGCTACCTCGGCGCCGGCAACGATCGCGCCGGTCACGCCGCGCGCCATGAAGAGCGCGGTCGCGCCCGCACCCGGCGGTACGACGAAGAACGTGACACCCTGCACCATGGAATCCGGGGACATGTCGATTCGCACGGGCTGACGCTCACCGGCGGCGGCCCCGATGGCGCCCCCACCAGACGCGACGGTACCCGGGCGCGCGCGGACCGTGGCCGCGGGCGGGCCGCCACCACCACGAGCGCCCGGGGGACGCACCGCCACGATGTTCTGCCCGCTGCTCTCGAAGACGACGCTGCGATACTGGAGGCATGCACCGCCATACGTCGCCGGCTTCGGCGCAACGGTGACCGTGACGTCGCGGCGGCCGTCTGGGCCCGCAAGTGTCACCGTCAGCTTCTCGCCGGGCTCGCGCACGAACCTGTCGAGCGACCGGCCACGCGCATCGAGCCCGTTGAGCGACACGATGGTGTCGTACGGCTCGACTCCCGCGCGCGCAGCGGGCGAGCCCGGCTCGACCGAGGACACGACCGGGTACGAGTAGGTGTACATCGACTTCCCTTCACTGTCCCGCCGCGTGCCGGAGAACGTGACGTTCACTCCCATGTAGCCGCGAACGGCGGCAGCGTCGCCGCACAGCCTCGAGAGCTCGCGCTCCAGCCGTTCCATCTCGCGCCGATGGACGACCAGTTTCGATTGCAGCTCCGCGCGTTCCTTCTCCGACGCCGGCCTGTCGGGCGACCCCTCGGCGAGCCGCGCCCGCAGGTGCTCGAGGAGAATGCGGTGCTCGGCAAGGCTCACCGTCAGTCCGGCAATCTCCGAGTCCATCGAGCGCCGCATGGCGCCCACCCTCGCAGTCGAGTCGCACCCCGGGCAACGCTCCCCGGCGGCCGACCCGCCGCGTCCACCGCCCCCCTGCGCCCCCGCCGGCGCGGAAAGAACCGCGGCGGCGAGGAGCGCTGGCAGGAAGAATCTCTGCATCACAGTCACGCTGAAGCCTCGCATCAGTACGGCGTCACCTGGGTGCCAGCGGGAAGCGTGCGTCCGATCTGGCGCATCGTCGCCTCGCGCGCACCCAGCGTCGCCAGGTAGTACTGGTTGATCACGGGATCGGCCGGCGCCTCGTACAGCGCTGCCCGGGAGACACTCACCATTCCATCGAGCGCGGCGAGCCGCGCCCGGTACATCTCGCGGTCGCCCGCGGGAGCGCCGGCCTCCTCGCGCTCGGCCAGATACGCTGCCGCCTGCTGCATCTGCCGCTGCGCCTGCAGGAATGCCGTCATGGCATCGGTGGTCGACGAATAGCTGACGGTCGTGAGCTCGGTCGGGTCGATCGAAGCCGCTGCCGCCTGGGTCGCCTCGCTTCCCGACGATATCGGACCGCCGGCGCCAGCCGAGTAGCGTCCACCGGCAGCTCCCGCCGCGACCAGCAGGAGCGCAGCGGCGACCCGCATCCACCCGTGACTCAGCAACGGCCGCTGGTAGCGCGGAATCGGGGTCCCATGGGGCGGCGTCAGCGTCATCGGGTCGGCTGGCGGACCGATCAGCCCTTCGGACCGCAGGTCGGCGGCAACCATTGTCCAACTGGTCAGCGGCTCACCGGGGAGTGCAGCTTCGCGGTGCGCCATCGCGAGCAGCGCGCGATGGGCGCGACGCTCCGCGGCGCAATGGGCGCACGCGGCCAGGTGCGCCGCTTCCGAGGCGACGGGTTCTTCATCGGCGAGCGCCGCGAGGCGATCAGGAGACAGGTGCAGCATGTTCCTTATCCGTGCCGGCCAAAGGGGTATCGACGAGATGCGCGAGCAGCCGGCGAAGCTTCGCGCGTGCCTTGAACAGTTGGGACTTGGAGCCGCCGGCCGTAATGCCGAGCTGCTCTGCGATCTCTTCGTGCGTATAGCCTTCCACGTCATGCAGCAGGAATACCGTCCGTGCTCCCGGCGAGAGCTTTGCCGCCGCCTCCTCGATGGAGGCCGCGAGCAGCGCGCGGTCGCCTTCATGCTCGATTGACGCGCTCGAGTCCTCGATGTCCGTTTCAACGTTCGCGATCCGCCGAATCTTCCGGAGTGCGTTCAGGGTCCTGTTCACCGCGATGCGGTGAGCCCACGTCCCGAACTGCGAATCGCCCCGGTAGGTCGGCAAGGCGCGGAAGATCTGGATCCAGACTTCCTGCGCGATGTCGGCGGCCAGATCCGCATCGCCCACGAGCCGCCGCACCACCGCATCGATGTGCGGAGAGTGCTGCGACCAGAGCGATTGCAGCGCTCGCTCATCCCCCTGGACGGCGCGTCGCAGTAACAGTTGATCCGTGGCCATGCGGTTCTGGGAAGTGAGGCACAAACGGGCGCGAAATGGTTGCCGCCGATCAAGGACTGACGGCTGAGAGCTGACAGGTGACAGCCGACAGTTCCGATTTCCGCTCCCCACCCTTGAATGGGTGCGGGAGCGGACTGCGGAGCTGTCCGTGCTCAGCCGTCAGCGCTCAGCCGTCACCCCCTACGGCGTAGCGCGCGCTCGGTGCCAATGTCATTATCGCGACATTATGGCGTCGATACTGTCACTCCCACCAGATTTTCGAACGCCCGAGTTCGGTGACTCCGCCTCGATGAACTCGTCTTGACAGGAGTGCCTAAATCGTTGTAGTACTTACGCTCCCGGCAGCACCCCCCGCAGGAACTTTCCCGCCCGGATTTC
>JANPKQ010000034.1:0-24818 GCA_031426115.1 Gemmatimonadaceae bacterium
GCTCGTCGGCGCCGGGAGCCTCGCGGGTGGAGGGATCATCGCCTCGGTGATCCTCGTGCTCAACTTCCCGCTCGCGATCGCCGCCCTTGGCGGCGGCGCGATTGCCCTCACCGGCATGGCGGGCACCGCGGCGGTCGCGAAGGCGCACCGCAAGCTCGTCGCCCGCGCCCAGCTGGCACTCGACCAGGTGCTCGACCAGGTCGAGCACGGATTCGCGCCGAAGCCTCGTCTTCTCGACCAGCTCCAGTCGGCGATCAAGGTCATCCGCTAGCTTTCGCTCAACTCACCTCATCACGGAAAGATGCCCGATATGTCAGCACAGGCCGGGGACATCAAGCGCGTCGGCGTACTCGGCGGCGGACTCATGGGAAGCGGAATCGCCCAGGTCGCTGCACAGGCCGGATTCACCACGATCCTGCGGGAAGTCTCCGACACGATTTGCCAGCGCGCCCGCGGCGGCATCGAGAAGACGCTCACGAAGGGCATCGAGAAGGGGAAGGTCACGCCGGCGCAGCGAGATGAGGCGATGGGTCGGCTCAGCTTCACGACCGAGGTCCGCGCGCTCGCCGACTGCGACATCGTCATCGAAGCGGTGATCGAGGACCTCGACATCAAGAACGGGATGTGGAAGGAGCTCGATGCGCTCTGCCCGCAGCATACGATCTTCGCCTCGAACACATCGAGCCTCACGATCGCCGCGATGGCGGCCGCGACCGCGCGCCCCGACCGGATGGTTGGCCTCCACTTCTTCAATCCGGTTCCGCTGATGAAGCTCGTCGAGGTCGTGAAGACCGTGACGACCAGTGAAGCGGCGTTCCAGCGCGCATTCGACTTCGCACGTGCACTTGGCAAGGAGCCAATCCGGGCGAAGGACAACTCGGGCTTCGTCGTGAACCTCCTGCTCGTGCCCTACCTCATCGATGCCATCAATGCACTCGAGAGCGGCGTTGCATCCGTGGAGGACATCGACAAGGGGATGCAGCTCGGCACCGGCTATCCGATGGGCCCCTTCTCGCTCCTCGACTTCGTCGGACTCGACACGACGTACAAGATCGCGGAGATCATGTTCGACGAGTACCGCGAGAAGCGGTACGCGCCTCCGCCCCTCCTCAAGCGGATGGTGCTGGCGGGAATGTACGGGCGGAAATCAGGGAAGGGCTTCTACGACTATTCCCAGAACCCGCCCAAGGTGAACGAACTGGGGCTCTAGCGCGTATATCTGGCAGCACCCGCTGATCCAGAATAACGGTGACGGGCGTCCGACCCTCGGTCGGGTGCCCGGCGTCTTTTTCATGCCCCCGCCTTTTCGAACTGGAATGCACCGACTCGTCTCGATCATCGCACTTTGCGTCGGCGTCATGGTGGTCACCGCGAACAGCCTCGCGGGGCAAGGCACCGACGGAAATGCGGCGGTTGCCGTGCCCAGGGTGACGGCGGCCAGCATCCACGCTGCCGCCCCGATCGCCCGCGCGGCGCGCGCGTCAGGGCGCATCGTCGTCAACGCCACGTTGAACGAGTCGCCCTGGGCCACGGCGAAACCGGTCACCGAGTTCACGCAGACCGACCCCCAGGAAGGCGCACCCGCCACCGAGCGAACCGAAATTCGCATCCTCTACGATGCGGAGGCGATCTACATCGGAGCACGCCTCTTCGATGCGTCGGGGAATGTGTCCACCAGACTGGGCCGTCGTGACGGAGAGCTCGAGGACTCGGATTGGTTCATCGTCGTCTTCGACAGCTATCACGATCATCAGGGAGGTTTCCGCTTCAAGGTCAATCCCTCGGGCGTGAAGGGGGACGAAGCCAACGGAGACCGGTCCTGGAACCCGGTGTGGGAAGCTGCGGCATCGATCGACGGCGCCGGCTGGACGGCCGAGCTCCGCATCCCGTTCAGCCAGCTCCGCTTCAGCAACGCAGCCGTGCAGGAATGGGGAATCCAGTTCTACCGCGAGGTGAACAGCAAGGGGGAGAATACGGTCTACTCGTTCTCTCCCAAGAGTGAGCGAGGGGGGCCGGCGCGCTTTGGCCACCTGCAGGGCATCGAGGGAATCCGTCCGAGCCATCGGCTGGAGCTCCTCCCTTACGCGTCCGGCCGTGCCGAATACCGGGACATCACGCGCGCGCCGACACTCTCGTTCGACAACCCGTTCCGTGACGGGTCGGACATGTTCGGCGACGTGGGCGCGGACGTGAAGTACCGGCCGAGCTCCAATCTCACCCTCGACGTGACGATCAACCCCGATTTCGGCCAGCTCGAGGCCGATGAGCCGCAGGTGAACCTCAGCGCGAATGAAAGCTTCTTCCAGGAGAGGCGGCCCTTCTTCATAGAAGGAGCCAGCATCTTCCGCTTCGGAACGCTGGGGGCCGAGGGATTCGGCGGCGGGGGTGGTCCGGGAGGTGGCGGTGGTGGCGGTGGTGGCGGTGGTGGCTCCGGCCAGATTTTCTATACGCGCCGCGTGGGGCGCGAGCCGCAGGGATCACCGCCGTCCACGAGCCGGTATGCCGACATCCCGGTGGCGTCGACGATCCTTGGCGCCGCGAAGCTGACCGGACGCACTGCGGGTGGATGGTCCGTCGGCATCATGGAGGCGGTGACCGCGCGTGAGGTGGCCCCATGGGTCGATAGCACCTCGATCGAGCGGAACGCCGAGGTTGAACCACTCTCGAACTACTTCGTCGGCCGGATCGCGCGCGATGTGGCTGATGGCCAGGGTGGCTTTGGCGGCATCCTCACCATGGTGCACCGCGACCTCGGTGAGGAGTCGCTGGCTGGTCGTCTCCGTTCAGCGGCCTACACCGCCGGCATGGACTTCGACCACGAGCTGATGAATCGCACCTGGTCCGTCGGCGCGGCCATCGTCGGGACGCACATTCTCGGGCGCGAAGGCGTCATCACGGCGGCGCAGCGCTCCTCCGCACGCTACTTCCAGCGCCCCGATGCGGACTACATCGCCGTCGACTCGTCGGCGACATCACTCGATGGCTATCGAGCGGCTGCCCGCATCGCGAGGATCGCGGGCGAGCATTGGCGAGGAAACGTCTCCGGCACCGTCACGAGCCCGGGGTACGAGACGAATGATCTTGGATTCCAGTCGTCAGCCGACCGGATCCAGGTGAACGCGACGCTCGACTACGATGAGCGCAAGCCGGGCACAGTCTTCCGGACGTGGGGCTTCGGGATCAGGCCGGACCTCTCGGCAAACTTCGGCGGCGATATCGTCGGCCGGAACGTGCGGCTCGAGTCGAATGCCCAGCTTCTCAACTACTGGATGGGTCGTATCGATTACACCCACGACTTCGAATCGCTCGACGATCGGCTCACCCGTGGCGGTCCCCTCGCGCTGAACGTCACCGAGGATCGCGTGAATGGGAACATCAGCAGCGATAACCGGAAGCCGTTCACGATCAACCTGTCGGCAAGCGAACGGTGGGATGCGGCCGGGGGCTGGTCCTATTCGCGCAACCTGCGATTCGGCTTCAAGCCTGCGGATTTCTGGAGCGGCGAGCTTGGTCCCAGCTATAGCCGGAATCACACCATCGGCCAGTACGTAACCGCGGTCACCGATCCGACCGCGACCGCAACGTTCGGCCGGCGATACATCTTCGCCGACATCCGCCAGACCACCGTGTCGATGACCGGGCGGTTGAACATGACGTTCACTCCCGATCTGACGTTCGCGCTGGTGGCACAACCGTTCATATCGAGCGGGAAGTACGGCGATCTCAAGGAGCTGCGTTCGCCGAAGACGTACGGCTTCCTGAAATACGGCACGGATGTCGGAAGCATCTCTGGAGTCAGCACGACCGGCGTGTTCACGATCGATCCTGACAGCTCAGGGGTTACGAACGGTCCCGCGAGCAGCTTCAACGTGGCCGACCAGAGCTTCAACACGCGGACGCTCGCGGGTACGGCGACCCTTCGCTGGGAATGGCGACCCGGCTCGACGCTCTACCTGGTGTGGCAGCAGCAGCGCCGCTGCTCGATCAGGGGCTCCAACCGCTCCGTCATTCCCTGCGACCGCGCGATGCCGGACGAGTACGGCGAGTTCTCCTTTGCCGACGACAGCCGCGCCCTCTGGCAGGCGCGCCCCGAGAACACATTCCAGGTGAAGGTCAGCTACTGGCTGAATCCCTGAACGCCGCCGGACGGAGGTGGGTGCAGGGACCGTACGAAGTAGCACGTGCGCAGTGCGTGCGCAGTAAGCAGTGCAGGTCCGTACTTAGTCGCGGTCAGTAACACTGCCAGCCAAGGCTGTCCGCTGCCTATTTCCCCTTCTTCACCAGGTACTTCTTCACGAACTCCTCCATCTGCCCGATGTCGATCGACGCATCCTTGCACGGGCCGTTGGGGAGCTGCATGGTGAGGCCGAGCACCGGGACCCGGCCCGCGACATCGTGGAGGCCGCTGATCATGTCTCGCTCGCACGCCACGGCGACGACGGCCTTCGGGCGGCGCTCACGGATCACGCGACGAGCGAGCTGGCCGCGGGTCGCCACGAACGCCGCGACATCGTACCGCTTCGCGATGTCGAGCACACCGTCCAGCGATGCTCGCGAAAGACAGCGGGGGATGAGGATGAGCAGCTCGTTGGGCGAGACTGTCCGCGAGCGCGCGAGGGCGAGGCTGTCATAGACGAGCACCGAGGCGTGGTCGGTCCAGTCGCGCTGCACACCGAAGAGTTCTCCCACACGCCACGCCAGGTTCACCGTACGGAGCAGCAGGCCGCGCTCGGCGAGGCGCTCCGGGAGAACGCGTCGTCCTGTCGCGTAGGCGATCCCGATGAGGGCGAGCCAGAGGAGGCTGAGCGCGGCGAACGCGCCGATCGCTCCGTACAGCGCGGCCGGTACCCACGACGCGATGAGCGAGAGTCGCGGCGCGAGCAGGTACACGCCTGAGCCCGCGATCCCCGACACGAGAAGGAGGCCGACGGCCGTGAACAGGAAGTAGCGGGTCGCGGTCGTGCTGAAATCCCCGCCGTTCGGCAGCGGAGTGCCATCCCACTCATCCCATTCGTGGCCCAGACGGCGGTCAGTCTCGATCCTGATGAGCGGTCCGGTGTCGCGCGGTGAGACGGGAGCAGTCATTGGGTCTGCATGATCACGGGCCTCTTCGATCCTTGTCAACTCGGCCCCATCCGGTGATGCTCATACATGCAACGACCGTCGGGATTCAGGGGAATCTATCGAGATGACGAGCCAGCGAGGGCGATGTATGCCGAAAGCGCTGGGATCGCCCGGATTCTGCCTTCCGCGGTCGCCGTGCCGGCCGACGCGGACGATGTCGCCGCGCTCGTGCGATGGGCACGCACCTCGGCGACCACGACCCTGATACCCCGCGGATCGGGAACCAGCATGGCCGGCGGGGCCGTGGGACCCGGCGTCATCGTTGACCTGAGCCGGCTCGATACCATAGGAAGCGTGGATGTCGATCGCCGCCGGATCCGCGCGGGGCCGGGGGCAGTGCGCGGCATGGTCAACGCCCGCGCTGGCGAGCACGGGCTGCGATTTCCGGTGGACCCATCGAGCGGAGCCTTCTGCACTGTCGGCGGGATGGCGTCCACGAACGCGGCCGGCGCGCGATCACTGCGCTATGGCGCAACCCGTCCGTGGGTCATGGAGCTCGACTGCGTCTTCGATGACGGCACGCGCGCCGTCGTCCGCCGCGGCGAGCCACCACCGAACGTGGCGGCGATCTCCCGTTTTCAGCGCGACGTAGCCCACCGCATCCGCGCCGGTGAGGCCGGTCACATCCACGCCGGTGTCCTCAAGGAGTCATCAGGTTACGCGCTCGCCGAATACGGCCGCTCAGGTGAGCTCATCGACCTGCTCGTCGGGAGCGAGGGAACTCTCGCCATCTTCGTCGGGATCGAGCTGGCGCTGATTCCCAGAGCCGCCGCGACGAACAGTCTCCTCGCGGTGTTCCCGACACTCGAGACGGCGGTAGCCGCGGCGGTCCGAGCGCGAGCCGCGGGGGCAAGCGCGTGCGAGCTGCTCGATCGCACCTTTCTCGATGTCGCTGAATCCGGAGGAACTCCGCTTCCCGGCGCGTCGAATGCCGAAGCAGTGCTCATCGCCGAGGTCGAGGGCGCCGATCCGGCGGCGGCCGCCGCGGCAGCAGCACTCCTCGACAACGCATTCGAGGCCGCTGGAGCGACGTTGGTGACCATCGCATCGACGGTCGCGGCCGAAGAGCATCTCTGGGAATTCCGCCACGCCGCGAGCCCGGCGCTGACGCGCCTCGATCCCTCCCTCGCCTCGATGCAGTTCATCGAGGATGGCGCCGTCCCTCCGGATCGCCTCCCTGAATACGTTCGCGGTGTTCGCGCGGCGCTCGACCGTCAGGGGATCCGCGGCGTCATCTTCGGCCACGCCGGCGATGCCCACGTCCACGTGAATCCGCTGATCGACACCCGCGTCGCCGGCTGGCGCGCGCGCGCCGAGGCGTTGCTCGACGAGGTGGCTGCGCTCACGGCGGCGCTCGGCGGGACGCTGGCGGCGGAGCACGGCGATGGTCGGCTGCGCGCGCCGTTGCTCGACCGCGTCTGGCCTCCCGCGACGGTCGCGCTCTTTGCCGACGTCAAGCGCGCCTTCGATCCGGACGGAGTTCTCAATGCCGGCACGAAGGTGCCGCTCCCCGGGCAGCGCGCGATCGGCGCCGTGAAGTACGATCCGGATCTTGCGCCGCTGCCACCGGCGGCTCGCTCCGCAATCGATCGCGTCGTTCGCGACCGCGACTACGCGAGCTTCCGGCTGTCGCTCCTCCCCGAGCGAAATTAGCTTTCGCGCGCCGCGGCGGCCGGTGCACCCGGCCCCTGCCGCCCTCTCTCCTCTCGCCCGCGACGTCGTGTTCTACTACGAGCCCAAGGTCACGCTCCTCTCCCGCCCCGTGTTTTCGGAGCCGGAGCACCTGCCGGTCAATTGGCTCGGTGAGAGCAGCGACGGCGAGCGCCTCGCGGAATTCGCGGGGCGGCTTTGCTACATGAGCCAGCGCAATCCGGCCAACCGCACGACCCACGACTACCTGGAGAACATCAAGCGGCAGGGGCACGGGAGTGTCCTCGAGCATGCGAACTACTCCGTGCTCCTCGAGGGCGTGAGCCGCTCGCTCACGCACGAGCTCGTGCGTCACCGCGCCGGCTTCGCCTACTCCCAGCTCTCCCAGCGATACGTGGATGAGTCGCAGGCCAACTTCGTCGTGCCGCCGGCGATCGTCGGAGACGAGGCGCTTGAGCGCGCCTGGCGTGAGCAGGTCGAGGATGCCCAGCGCGCCTACGTCGGACTCGTGGAGCAGCTGATGGAGCGGTACGGGTGGGTCGCGGATCGTGTCCACCGGCGGAAGATGGCGCGCGAGGCCGCACGCGGCGTCCTCCCGAATTCGACCGAGACGAAGATCGTCGTCACGGCGAACGCCCGCGCGTGGCGGACGATGCTCGAGCTCCGCTCGAGCGAGGGCGCGGAGATGGAGATCCGCCGCATGGCGCTCGCGGCGCTCCGGCTGTTGCAGTCGGAGGCGCCAGCTTTCTTTTCAGACTTCGAGTTCTACCAGGCGGAGGATCGTCGCGAGGCCGCGAGGATCGCCTTTCACAAGGTCTGACGGCCGCCGCGATCTTACGGACGCTCCCGTTCCAACGCGCATGTCGATGCGGCAGGCCTCCAGGGGCCTGCCGCTTTCTTTATCGCATGACGGTGAGGCAGGCTGCCCTGGCGCTCCTTCTTTTTTCTGGCTACGCGTCGAGAGTGCCGCGGCCGCGCCGACCACGGAGGGTCCACGAGCGCCCGAGAGGGCACTGCTGAAATAACCACGGAAGCCACGGAGGCCACGGACACACCGGCGCTTCGTCGCCTTCCTTTCGCCAAGGCTGAAGAAAAAAGAATCGGCCCCCTCTTAGCCGACCACCCGCGCCCGGCCTTGGCCCTGGTTTTTTCCGTGGCCTCCGTGGGCTCCGTGGTTTTCTTCGCGGTTTTTTTTTGCAGTCCCCCTCCCGCGCCGGCGCAGGAAAGAACACGGAGCCCCGAGGCGGCGCCCTGACATTCTGGATCTCCGTCCGTGGCAGGCACACCGAGCTCTCGGATTTTTCCCTCGGTGATCCACGCCACCCTCCGCTCGGCACTCCTCGAGAATCTCTCCGCGGCGCCGCGCTGCCTCCGGGAAATTCTCCTCGGCCCGGGGAAAAAAAATTCTCTCCGCTCTCGGAAAACTCCGGCGGCCGAGCACCGCCGCATCGCTCCAGGATTTTTTTTTCGCGCGATGGGAAATAATCGTTGCGAGAAAAAATCTCTCACCTTATCATTCGCGCGAAGTTGAAACGTGGCCCTCCTCTTGCTCGTCGTGATCACGGCGATGACGCGAGAAAAAAAGTTGGGCGCGTTTGCCGGTGACACGAGATGCGCCGCCGCTCCGAGGGGAGCGCGGATGCAGCCTCGACCGACACGAGAGACGAGTTGACGCGAATCGGTTTCGCATTCAATCAGAAGCCAGAGCCAGTCCAGCCCGACGGCGCGGACGACCTCGAGGCTCCACGCCCAGACGAAGAGCCTCCCAGTAGTCGCCGGGACGCCGCGTCCCGGACCACTGCTTCGCCGGCACCGATCCAACGGATCACCGCCGGCGCCGTTCTCGCCTCCCCTCTTCCCACGAGCGACGAGTTCGCCGAGTGGGACAGCCAGGAAACCATCGACGCTGTCGCCAACGCCCTCTCCGCGCTGGGTGACGTCGTGCGTCTCGAGGCGACGGAGGATTTCCCCGAGCGCCTCCGCGCCGAGCGGCCGGACATCGTCTTCAACATCGCCGAGGGACTCCACGGGGTGAATCGCGAGGCCCACGTGCCGGCGATCTGCGAATTTCACGGCATCCCGTATTCCGGCAGCGACCCGTTCACGCTCTCGCTCTGCCTCGACAAGGCGCGCACCAAGGAAATCCTCTCCTTCCACGGCGTGCCGACGGCGCCATTCGTCCTCATCCGCTCGATGGAGGAGTGGCCCGCGCTCCGGCGCCGCATCGCGGCTGCCGCCACCCCGCGCCGCTCGTCCATCGCCTCGCGCGGGGACGCGGCACGACGCCGCCTGCGGCTGCCGCTCTTCGTGAAGCCGGTCCATGAGGGATCATCGAAGGGGATCACCGAGCGGAATTTCTGCCGGACGATCGCGGAGCTCGAGAGCCAGATCGCATTCCTGCTGGAGACCTACGCGCAGCCGGTCATCATCGAGGAGTACCTCCCCGGCGATGAGTTCACCTGCGCCGTCCTCGGCAACGGCGAGACCGCGCGCCTCCTCCCTGTCGTGGGAATGCGCTTCGACGCGCTCCCCGACGGCGCGGTGCCGATCTATGGCTTCGAGGCGAAGTGGCTCTGGGATCGGCCGGAGGACCCGCTCGACATCTTCGAATGTCCTGCGCGTATCAGCGAGGGTCTTCGGTTCGAGATCGAGAAGGTGGTGCTCGCCACGTATCGCGTGCTCGGGTGCCGCGACTGGTCCCGCATCGACGTTCGCCTCGATGCCGCCGGCCAGCCGAACGTCGTCGAGGTGAATCCGCTCCCGGGGATTCTTCCAAACCCCGAGGACAACTCCTGCTTCCCGAAGGCGGCGCGCGCCGCCGGGATCGGCTATGACGAATTGATCCAGACCTGCGCACTGCTCGCTGCGCAGCGTCAGGATGTCCCAATGCATCACCCGGCCTCGCATCCGCCCGTCTGGGCGGCGGCGGCCGGTTAGTCTCGCAGCGAAGGAGGCAGCATGAAGATCGCGATCCTGTTCGACGGACTGTCGGCGCTCGGGGCATCACCGGACCTTCTCATCCTCGGAACCGTCGAGGCGATCGAGAACGTCCTTGCCGACGATGGCGCGACAGTCGTGCGGATTCCGGTGAACCCGGACGGCCGCTGGATCGAGCGCGTCCGGCGCGGAAAGTTCGACCTGGCCTTCAATCTCTGCGAAGGCATCGACGGCGTCGCCGCCCTCGAGCCCGCGGTGATCGCGGTGCTCGAGCTCTTCGGCCTTCCATATACAGGCAGCTCCAGCGCGACGACCTCGCTCGCCCTGCGAAAGCACGTCGTCAACACGCTCCTCGAGCGCGAGGGACTGCCCGTTCCGCCATGGCGCCTGTCGCGCCCCGGCATGGCGATCGACGCCATCGCGTTCCCGGCCATCTGCAAGCCGGCCGCGGAGGACGCCTCGATCGGCATCGAGCAGCGATCGGTGGTGCGGTCGGGCCGCGCGCTCGGCTCACGCCTGCGGGAGATGCATGCGCGCTGGGACGAGGTCCTGGTCCAGCAGTTCGTCGATGGCCGCGAAGTGAACGTCGGCATCCTTGGGAATGAGGTCCTGCCGGTTGCCGAGATCGACTTCGGAGCGATGCCTCGCGGCATGTGGCGGATCGTGTCGTACACATCGAAGTGGCACGTCGGGAGCGACGAGGATCTCGGCGCTGCCCCGCGCTGCCCGGCTGACCTGTCCGCGGAACTCACGGCCGAGTGCCAGCGCATCGCCCTCGCGGCCTGGCGCGCGGTGGGCGGCTCGGGCTACGGACGTGTGGACATGCGCATCGATGCGAACGGCCAGCCGTGGATTCTCGAGGTGAATGCAAACCCCGACATCGCCCCCGATGCCGGCCTCGCCCGGATGGCGCGCACCGTCGGCATCGAGTATCCGGACATGATCCGGACGGTCTGTGCCGGGGCGCTCGCCGCGGCACCGCGAATGGATGTGGCCAATGCCTGGGCGCTCGCCGAGCGCCTGTCGGGCGCCGCACCACCGCTGCTCGACCTCCTCGCCGTCGGGCAGGGCTAGTGCGCACAGCGGTTCGCACGAGTGACATCGATGCCTCGCACCGTGGCCGCATTGCGGAGATCCTCCGCGCGACGGGCGTCTTCCGCGAGCCGGAGGTCGATGTCGCCCTCGAGCTGTTCGACGAGACCTTCATGCATCCGCCGCTACGGACGGGCGCTGCTGAACCAATGGATGCGACGCGGGCCGGAGCCGCGGCGACGCACGAAACCGATTCTCCGTTTCCCCTCGACGGCTACCTCTTCCTCGGCGCCTTCACCCCGGAAGAGAAGCTGGTCGGCTATGCCTGCTACGGCGCCACGCCGGACACGGATCGTACCTGGGATCTGTACTGGATCGCAGTCGATCCGTCCGCGCAGGGCACCGGCAGCGGAACCATTCTCCTCTCTGAGGTCGAGCGAAGGTTGTCGGGACTGAACGCACGGATGTTGGTAGTCGAAACATCGTCCCGATCCGATTACGGCCCGACGCGAGGCTTTTATCTCGCACGTGGCTATGGCGAGGCAGCGAGGGTCCGAGACTTCTACGCGCCCGCCGACGATCGGATCATCTTCACCAAACGGTTCCCATTTGCCCCTCGAGGGGCGGAGTAGCGTCACCATGAGTGACTGGCAGAAAATCCTGCGCGATGAGAGCATCGCGAGCCTCGACAAGCTCGCCGAGAAATTCGGCCACGACGTCATCGACGTCGAGGCGCTCGCTCCCGCGTTCGAGAACTTTCAGATGCGCATCACCCCGAACTCGCTGGACCAGATCAAGGAGGTCGGGGATCCGATGTGGCTGCAGTACATCCCGCGGGTCGAGGAGCTCGATATCGTTGACGGCGTCATCGACTCGCTCGACGAGGACGGCGACTCGCCGGTCCCGAACATCACTCACCGCTACCCCGACCGGGCGCTCTTTCTCGTGAGCCCGGTCTGCGCCACCTACTGCCGGTTCTGCACCCGCCGCCGGAAAGTCGGGGACCCGGAGAAGATCTCGCTGAAGGAGTACGAGTCGGCCTTCCAGTATCTTGCCGAGCACACCGAGATCCGGGACGTCATCCTCTCGGGCGGCGACCCGATGATGCTGAGCGACTCGCGGCTGGAGTACATCTTCCAGCGGCTGCGGGCGATCCCGCACATCGAGATCATCCGGCTCGGCAGCCGCATCACGTCGCACCTGCCGGAGCGGATCACGCCGGAGTTCTGCGAGATGGTGCAGAAGTACCACCCCATCTTCATGAACACGCACTTCAACCATCCGAGCGAGCTGACTCCGGCGGCCGTCGCCGCGCTCGACCGGCTGTCGAAAGCCGGTATTTCCCTTGGGTGCCAGACGGTGCTGCTCAAGGGAGTGAACGATGACCCGAAGGTCATGATGAAGCTGATGCACGAGCTGCTGAAGGCGCGCGTGCGGCCGTACTACATCTACATGGCCGACCAGGTCGCCGGCGGCGAGCACTTCCGCACGACCGTGCAGAAGGGACTCGAGATCGTGCAGGCGCTTCGTGGGTGGACCTCCGGGCTCGCGGTGCCGCAGTTCGTCATCGACGCGCCGGGCGGCGGTGGCAAGGTGCCCCTGCTCCCGGAGTACGTGCAGGAGATCACGGAGGACGAGGTGGTGTTTCGCAACTACGAAGGAAAGATCTTCCGCTACAAGCAGCCGAGGCAGGTCGGCGACGGACTCGGCGAGCGCATCGAGGAGCAGCCGGGGCCGGACATCGTTCCGATCGAGATCGGCAAGGTCGCCAAGAAGCGCGACAAGGCCCCGAAGCGGCGGCGCACCGCAAACGGCTAGGGCGCTGGGCCGGTAGCGGGACGATTCGCTGAAACAAATGAGTGGCGGGGCGGGCGCGAACAATGCGCCCGCCCCGTTGCGCATCGGGTGTGGCTCCAGCGCGAGGGCGTTGCGTCGGCGCCACTCTGGACACGACTTCCCGACCATCTCACCTTGTAGCTCTTCCCGCTCCAAGGAGACCGTCCATGCGCACCGGCACTGGCAACGCGAATGTCGCCACCCCTCGCAGCGTCACTGTGTACACCATGCAGCGCGACTCGTGGGAGTCCGACCCCCGTGCCCGTGACGCAACTCCCGCCGACAACGATGCGCTGCTCGACCTCGCGGCCGCGTGCGAGACGCGCGGCGCCGTCGGCCTGCGCATCGAGCGCGAGCCCGACTTCTTCGCGCTCAACGCCCTCGAGCGCGACGGGTGGCGCGTCGGCGTCGCGAACGGCCTCACCGAGCGATCCGTTGCCGGGTGCATCGGCGTCTCGCCACGCCGCGTGTACATCGAGGGCGAGCCGCGGCTGACCGCGTATGCCGGCGACTTCCGGGTCCATCCGGCGCACCGGGGAGGTCCTGCGGGTGACGTGCTGACGACGTGGGCGTGCGACGCCGCCCGCGAGTGGGGGGGCGATGACATGCCGGGGCTCGTCACGATCCTCGCCGGCAACGCTGCAATGGAGCGCCGCACCGAGGGGCCACGCGGGTTGCCGATCCTCACCCGCTTCGCGACGATCCGCTCCCATGCGATCCCGCTGGTATGGCCGCGCCCCCTGTCCTCGAGCGGGCCACGCGTCTCGACGGCGACCGAAGCGGATATCGAGGAGATGGCCCGCCTCTGGTCGCGCGTCGCTCCCGATCGACAGTTTGCGCCGGTGCATGACGCGCAATCGTTGTCTCAGTGGATCTCGGCACCTGGACTTGGCGTCGAGTCATTCTGGGTCGCTCGCGACCAGCAGGGACGCATCACCGGCTTTCTCGCCGCCTGGGACCAGTCTCCGTTCAAGCAGGTGCGTGTCACGGATTACCCGGCGCGCCTCGCCCTCCTTCGCATGGGCCTCAATGCGATGGCGCCGGTCACCGGCACCGCACCCCTGCCGGATGTCGGCGATGAGCTGCGCTGGCTTACCGTCGCAGGTATCTGCGTTCCCGAGAACGCGCCTGGCGTGCTGCGCGCCCTGTTGCTCGGCGTCTATCGCGCGATGAGGACGCGGGGCTACACCTGCCTCAATGTCGGCCTCGATGTTCGCGATCCGTTGTCAGTCGCGCTCGAAGGCCTGATGGCCCAGCCCACCGACATCTACGCCTACATCACGACGCCCGGAGGGGCGTACACCGGACCGTCGCTTCGCACTCTCCCACTACATCACGAGATCGCGCTGGTGTAGCGGCGCCCGGATCAGCGGACAACCGGCGTCCGGCCACGAGCTGGCCGCCGGAGAACACGGCCGGGCCGAAGGTCCATGAAGCGACCGGCGTCCACCGCGACGGTGCCGTTGACGATGACGTAGTCGATCCCGACGGGGTACTGGTGCGGCGCGTCGAACGTCGCGCGGTCCGCAACCGTGGATGGATCGAAGACGACGACGTCGGCGAAGGCGCCCATCGTGATCGTGCCTCGCCCTTCGAGACCGAGGCGCGCGGCCGGCATCCCGGTCATTTTCCGCACGGCATCCTCGAGAGTGAGTACGCCCTCGTCGCGAGCGTAACGCCCGAGCACGCGCGGGAAGGTGCCGTAGGCGCGTGGGTGCGGGTGACCTTCACCGGGAGTGCTCAGCCTCCCGTCGGAGGCGATCATCGTCTGCGGATGGCGCATGATCCGACGAACATCTCCCTCATCGAGCACGTGGTAGATCGCGTTTGCGCCTCCAGCCAGCTCGGCTTCGATGACGAGGTTCGCCCCGTTCAGGGGCGTTGGCTCCAACCCGCGCTGGGTGGCCCAGTCCTTCAACGTCTTTCCCTCGAGATCGGTTTTCCACCGAACCCGCGAGAACTGAACGCGGGCGAGGTCGCCACCGCCGCGGTCGTTCAGGATGTTGAAGACGATCCCACGCACGACACTGTCGCGAAGCACGGGGTTCGCCACCCGACGCTGAAACGCGGTATCGCCATCGGCCAGCGCCCATGCCGGGATGAGCACCGACAGGCTCGTGTGCGTCGCCGTATATGGGTACTGGTCGATCATCACGTCGATTCCAGCCCGCCGAGCCGAATCGACCATCGCGAGCGTCGTGGCACTCTTTCCCCACATCGGTGAGCCGACCGCCTTGTGGTGGGTCAGGACGATCGGGATCCGCGCGCGCCGTCCGATCTCGATCGCTTCTCCGACACCCTCCAGCAGTCCGAGACCTTCCTTGCGCAGGTGGGACGTGTAGAACCCGCCGGAGTCGGCAGCGACACGAGACAGCGCGACGACTTCGTCGATGTTCGAGTACGTGCCCGGCAGATAGAGAAGACCGGTCGAGAGACCCCACGCGCCCTCAGCCATCCCCTGTGCGACCATCCGCTCCATGCGCGAGAGCTCGGCCGCGCTCGGCGCGCGCGCCGCCATCCCCATCACCTCGCCGCGAATGGTGTTGTGGCCGGCGAGAAATGCGACGTTCCCCCCGACGCCGATGCGCTCGCGCTCGGCCAGATACGCCGCGATCGGCCATGGAGACCCTCCGTCCGGCCCGCCGACCGACGTCGTGACTCCCTGACGCACGGCGCTCTCCATCCCGGGAAGTTGCTGCAATGGATCGAGGTGCGCGTGCAGGTCGATGAACCCGGGTGCGATGATCTTCCCGGTCGCGTCAATGGAGCGGCGGGCACCGGCGGCGGGGAGCGCGGCGGTCGAAACAGCGACGATCCGGTCGCCGACGATGCCGATGTCCGCCCTTCGGCGGGCTGACCCGGTGCCATCGATCAGCGTCCCGCCCGAGATCACGAGGTCATACCGCTGGGCCCCGGCAGGAGCGGCCGCGCGGGGCCCACAGGCGGCGCCGGCCAGGAGCAGCGCCGCGGCAGCAGCGCCAATGCGTCGAAGGGAGTTGGTCATGGGATCCATGGTAGCCCTCGACGCCGCGCGACGGAATCCCTCGAAAACTCGACGGGCCGCTGCGCATCAGACAAATTACATGGTTGCGGAGCGTCAGCGATCGTCAGCGCCGCCTCCAGCGCCTTCATCCCTGCCGTCATCGCGATGCGTCCTGACATCATCTCGCTCTTTCCCCCGGAGATCCGGGCACGGGGGCGTACCTACTATACGGAACGGCGCGTGATCCTCGCGGGGATCGCCAACCGCATCGCCACCGGCCAGGTGCTGGGGTCGAGGATCTACAGCGTTTCGATCGAGTGGACGGAGGGCCGGGCGCTGTCCGGCAACTGTGACTGCCCGTACTTCAGCGACCGCGGTTCATGCAAGCACATGTGGGCGGTGCTGCTTCAGCTCGAGGCCACGACCCGTTTCTTCGAGCCGGGCACCGGGGCCGAGGCGCCGTACGCCACGCCCCCCGCATCGGATACACCGACCCTCGCGGGTCCATCGCACCCGACGAAGCCACCTGCGTGGAAGCGCACGCTCGCCGAGGCCGCGCGCGCGATCACGGCCGGCGCGTCGCGATTGCCGCACGCAACATGGCCGTCGAACCGCACGATCAACTACATCATCGACGCCGCCGCGACACTGGGCAGCGCCGAGGGTCTCGTCATCGAGCTGGCCACCCAGACGCTCGATCGCCATGGCGAATGGGGACCGCCACGCCTCATGGTGGCCAGCCAGGATGAATGGCTCGCGGCCCCGGACCCCCTCGACCGCCAGATCGCCCAGATGCTCCTCGGAACGCGCGCCGAGCACACCTGGTACCAGCCACCGTCCGGTCGCCGCTACGCCATCCCGGACGCATCGTACGACACCACCCTTCGCCTGATGTGCGAGACGGGACGATGTCGGATTCGTGCGCGCGCCGGCGAGTCGGACCTCCCGTTGGTGACGTGGGACGGTGGCGACCCGTGGGAGCTCGCGCTCGAGCTCATCTCTGCGCCCGAGAGCGACGGCTACTTGCTCGTCGCGGGATTGTGGCGCGGCGACGCGCGCATGGCCATCGACGATGCAACGCTGCTGCTCCGCGGTGGCCTCGTCGTCGCCCGCGGCCGCATCGCACCGCTCCGCCATTACGGTGCCTTCGACCTCATTCCGACCCTGGCTGCGTCCCGGCGCATCTCGGTGTCTGCGGGCGACGTCCCGGATTTTCTCACGACGCTGTACGAGCTTCCGCACGTGCCGCGAGTCCTCCTGCCGCCGGAGCTCGCCATCGAGGAGATCGATGCCGTTCCCCTCATGCGGTTGTCCATCCGGACACCATCCCCGGGCGCGGCGAGCTCCGACATCCTCGTGTGCGAGCTCGGCTTCGACTACGGTGGTTTCGTCGTCCCGCGCGATCATGGGCAGGCCGCGGTCTTTCACGCTGAATCGCGGCGCGTCATCCATCGTGACCGTGCGGTGGAGCTTCAGGCGCTCGAGCACCTGCTGGCACTTGGGGTTCGCGACCGCGTCGATCCGTACGTGCGCTCGCGCGAGCTGCAGGTGAAGCCGTCCAGGGTCGATCGCCTCGTCCGCACACTCGTGGATGAAGGATGGCACGTGGAGCTGCGGGGCCAGCCCATCCGCACCGGCGGCGCGCTCATGGCGGAGGTGCGGTCGGGTATCGACTGGTTCGACCTCGACGCGTCGATGACCTTTGGGGATGCCGTTGCATCCCTGCCAGCGTTGCTCGCGGCGCTCGAGCGTGGTGACCGCACCGTTCCGCTCGCGGACGGAAGCCTGGGTCTTCTGGCGGACAATGCCCTCGACCGCCTCGGGTGGCTCGCGAGTCTCGGCACGGAGGTCAACGGAGGGATCCGATTCGGACGGACGCAGGTCGCGGTGCTCGATACGCTGCTCTCCGCGATGCCATCCACTCGGGTCGACGATCCGTTCGAGCGCGCCCGCGAGGGATTGCGAAGCTTCGAGCGCATCGCCCCGGCGGAGGCGCCCGCGGGTTTCCACGGGGAGCTTCGGCCCTACCAGAACGAGGGCATCGGGTGGTTCCGGTTCCTGCGCGACTTCGGGTTCGGCGGATGCCTCGCCGATGACATGGGACTCGGGAAGACGGTTCAGGTGCTCGCGCTCCTGGAGGAGCGGCGAGAGGCCGGCGCGGGCCCGTCGCTCGTCGTCGTTCCGAAGTCGCTCCTCTTCAACTGGCACCAGGAGTGCGCCCGCTTCACGCCGGCGCTGCGTGTGCTCGACTACACCGGCGGACAGCGTGATCGCGCCGAGCACGATCCGCGGGCACACGACGTCATCCTCACGACCTACGGCGTCCTTCGCCGCGACGCGCATCGGCTCGCCGCAATCCAGTTCGACTACGTCGTGCTCGACGAGGCACATCTCATCAAGAACGCCGGCACCGCAAGCGCAAAGGCGGCGAGGACGCTGAGAGCCGTGCACCGACTCGCACTCACCGGTACACCCGTGGAGAACCGGCTGGCGGACCTCTGGAGCCTGTTCGAGTTCCTCAATCCGGGAATGCTCGGCGCCGCCCGTGCGCTCGCGGCAGCGGGCAAGGGAGTCGGCGAAGGAGCGCAGGAAGGTCGGGGACTCATCGCACGCGCGCTGCGGCCGTTCATCCTTCGCCGGACGAAGCAGCAGGTCGCGAAGGATCTTCCTGAGCGTCTCGAGCAGACGATCGAGGTGGAGCTCGAGCCGCGCGAGCGCGCGCAGTACGACGAGCTCCGCGATCACTACCGGGCGTCGCTCCTGCACCGGGTCGAGCGCGACGGCATCAGCGGCTCACGCATGCACATCCTCGAGGCGCTGCTCCGGTTGCGCCAGGCCGCGTGTCATCCCGGGTTGATCGACAAGGACCGCGTCGGGGAATCGAGCAGCAAGCTCGATGTGCTCGTCCCGCGGCTCCTGGAGCTCGCCGCCGAGGACCACAAGGCGCTCGTCTTCTCCCAGTTCACGTCGATGCTGTCGATCCTGCGCGCTCGGCTGGATGCGGAGGGTCTTCCCTACGCGTACCTGGACGGCCGCACTCGGGATCGAGAGACGCCGGTGGCGCAATTCCAGAACGATCCGGAGTGCCGCACCTTCCTCATCAGCCTCAAGGCAGGAGGCCTCGGCCTGAACCTGACCGCGGCCGAGTATGTGTTCCTGCTTGATCCCTGGTGGAATCCCGCCGTCGAGGCGCAAGCGATCGATCGGGCACACCGGATCGGACAGACACGACGCGTCTTCGCCGCGCGACTCATTGCTCGCGACACGGTCGAGGAAAAAGTCCTCGAGCTGCAACGGACGAAACGCGAGCTCGCCGAGGCGATCATCACCGGCGACAACGCGTCCACATCGAATCTCCGACGCGAAGATCTCGAGCTGCTGTTGTCGTGAGTCCCGGAGATCGGTCCGGAAGGCGGCGGCCGGATTGATATCGCGCACGACTGTCCCCACGCGCTGGTGAGTCGCCGCCCCCGCTTGCATAGCACCGCGAGCGCCGCCTTCGACTCCGCCTACGTCATCCGGGACCGCTTACTACGAACACCGACGCATGGGACCTCCCCGACGGATCGCGCATCTTGCCCGGTGTTCACGCCGAGGTCTTCTGATGCTCACCGACAGGCCAATCCGGTACTCCGTCGCCGTCGCCACACCGCGCGAGACGGAATCGCTCGCAGCCCCGATATCGACGGTGCGGGCGAATTCCCTCGTTCCGCGTCACGTGCCGGAATCGGGGGCATCGTTCCGGACATCCGTAGTGTGGAGCGAGCCGGCCCGTCACGATTGGCTCGCGAGCCGCCTCGCCGCCAAACGGGCCGCTACCGGGTTGCTGAAGGCCTCGGCGATCGACGAGCGTGACATCGACATCGTTCGGGATGGCCGGGACAGCCGTTGGGGGACCCAGGTCACCGCCCGGCATGTCGCCGGCCGGACACGGACGAGGCAGCTTTCCCTTCCCCTCAGCCTGTCAATCTCCCTGTCGCACGCCAATGGCCACGCCATCGCGGCGGCGGCGCACCATCCGGCGCGCATCGGCGTCGATCTCGAACGGGACGGACGAATCGCTTCGGGGCACGCCGACTACTTCCTCGCGCCCCGAGAGCGGAAGCTTCAACACTTCGTGTCGCTGACGGCGCTCTGGGCGCTCAAGGAGAGTGCGTGGAAAGCCCTCGGCTGCGGCGACACGACCCCGTTCGCCGAGCTCGAGCTGCTCTTCGATGCGGGGAGCTGCGTGCGAGCCGTGCGTCTCGGGGCGATGGTGATTCCCGCCGTGGCGGAGCTGCGCCGGCCCTGGCCGGGGTGGGTCGCAGCCGTCGTCGTACTCAACGGTGTCACCGAATGATCACCCTGTCGCCGCGGCCGGTCGCGAGATCATGCCGCCGCATGGAGCGCTCGCAATGACCGACTCTCGTCCACGTTTCGTCGAGCTGATGCTGGACTGGCTGAACGGCAAGCTCGCCCCGCCGGGTGTGCGTA
Source organism: Gemmatimonadaceae bacterium (assembly GCA_031426115.1). GTDB lineage: Bacteria > Gemmatimonadota > Gemmatimonadetes > Gemmatimonadales > Gemmatimonadaceae > JANPKQ01. The sequence goes on from JANPKQ010000034.1 coordinate 20,036, forward strand.
TCGAAGCCGACACGCCGCTGTTCAGGACGGGGCTCATCGACTCGATCCGGATCCTCGAGCTGATCGCGTGGACCGAGCGCGCGACAGGCCGGCTGATTGCGGAACGCGAGATCCAAATGGACAATTTCAGGACGGTCGCGCGCATCGCCGACGTCTTCGCGGGGTCGGCAGACCTTGGCGTCCCACAGTCCGGTGGCCTGACATGATTTGCGCACCGCGGCAGGATCGCCTGTACGCACGACATGCCGCCGCCGCCGAGCTTGGCGCGTGGTCCGTCGAGCGCGACATCCGATGGGATGCGATCGATCGCAGGCGTGCGCTGTCCCGGCCCGACCTGCTCGCGCGGCTCCGTGACGCCGCCATCGTCGAGTCGTACCATCCCGTGAACATTGCCAGGCTTCTCCGGCTCGCCTGCGACGACGTCGATGCGGGCGCGCTCCTGTCGCTCGAGCTCTACGACGGCTTCAAGCACTTCCACGGCCTTCGCACTTACCTCGAGGCCGTCGGGCACGAGCCCGCGATCACCGATGCGGACATCCTCGCGGCTCGACGGGGCGGAGCGGACGACGATGGGCTCGCCGAAGGCGACCTCATCGCGCGTCTCGTCGTCTTCATGTTGTCCGAGCACCTCGCGTCGTACTTCTTCCGGCGGCTGGGGGAGCAGGCACCTGAGCCGATCATGGCAGAACTGCTGTCGTTGATCGCGGCCGACGAGGCGCGTCACGCCCAGGCCACATCGGACCTGCTTGCGAAGCGCATCGGCATGGACTCGTCGATCGTGCCCACCATCCTGGATGCCGCGGCCCGCTTCCGGCATTTCGGCGAGGCGGCACTTGGGTCGGTGCCCATCGCCCTCCCCGGTGACCCGATCGCCATCCGTTCCTTCGCCGCGCGAATCGAGCATCTCTGCGGAGTACGCCTCGTCGATCACCTCAAGGCGTCGCTCTGATGGCGCAACGCTACATCTTCGTGCGGGTGCCGGTCGGGTAGTAGAGGCTGTTGAAGAACAGCTTGAACGTTCCGTGCGGCTGGGCGCGCTGGAGGATCTCCGGCGCAAAGAGCACGACACGCCCGCGCCCGACGGGCGCTTCGACAACGGCTAGCCCGCCCTCGAGTGCCGACTGTCCCCATGCCCAACCGCTCACCAGCGGCGTCGGTGAGTCGTACCACGCCACCCGTCGAATGCCCTGGGTCGCAGCTTGCGGAGTCAGCGCCCAAACCGGGCTTTCATCGAAGAACATGTTCGTTCGCTCGGTGAGCCCGTGCGCCACCGGACTCTCGACATCGACGCGCACGTCGAGCAATGAGCCGGGCACGAAGTACCTGCTCGACGGCAGCGGCGTCGACGTTGATTCACCGTTCGGGCCCTTCTCCACGAGATGGCTGGTGAGGCCGAGCCCGAGGTGCGACGCGAGACCCGTGGCCGAGCTCCCGATGGCGAGCACCGTGCCTCCCTCGGCAAGAAAGGCCTTCAGCGCGGGGATCGTTCGCTCCGCGGTCACGTTTCCCTGTCGCGCTGCCCACTCGGGGGGAAGACTGGCTCCCGGTGCTGCGTCTCCCCCCGGGGCGCCGCCGCCAGCCCCTCCCTGGCGACCGGCGGACGATACCGCGGGAATGGCCCCATCGACGAAGACGAGCACGTCATACCGGGTCCGGAGGTTCCCCGCATCGAGCATCGGGGGATATGTGACTTCGTAAGGAAACTCGAACTGTTCCAGGATCCACCGCGTCCAGCCGGAGGGCATCGATCCGCCATAGCGATCCCAGAGCCCGATGCGGATCGGCTTGAGCCGAATGGCATCCCTGCCCGACGGCCGCGCCGCCACCGCCTCGAAGCTCACGCCGAGCTCGCGCGCCGCGCGGTCGAGGAGGGCACGCGTCTGCGATCGCGCAGCAACGTAGAACGTCCCCGCCGGAAGCGTCGTCGTGGCCGCCGAGGCTGATGGCGCACGAGGGGCAGTCGAGGCGCGCGGCGCAGCGGATGGGCCCAGGAGCCACGACACTTCCTGCCCGGCGGCGAGCAGGCGATTGATGGCCGTGAACGAGTTGTTCGGTTCATGGCGAAAGACATAGCCGGCGGGGTTTCCGCGTCCGGTGCTCGCGGCGATGACGCGCCCCGCCGGGGGCGCCAGGTTCCAGTCGGGGATGACGTCGAAGGGGCCTTCGAATCCCTCGAGAACCCGGTCGAACTTCACCCCCATCTGGAGCGCGAGCGTCCACCCGGCATTGTCGTACGGCGGTGTGGGTGGCGCGCCCGGGTAGGGGATGACATCGGGATGATCCTGCGGCTCGAACATGTCGATGATGTGCGGCCGGAAGGCCTGGGCCGTCTTCACGACGTAGGATCCCGCGGGATACTGGCGAGCCCCGACTGTGAATGGACCTGTCGCACGGTGCACCGTGATGCCGGTCTCGAGGAGCGCGTTGATGAAGCGCGTCGCGGTCGGAAAGTCCGGCTGGTCCGCGGGAAGGATGTAGCCGCGGGGATCGCGAAGGCGCGGGTCGCGCAGCAGCTCGTAGTTCGCCGAGTCGCGGGCGAACCCCGACCCTCCGGCGCGACCGCCACCCCCTCCCCGTCCCGTGCCACCGCCACCGGCACCGGCACTCGCGATGCGCGCCGCAACGGCATCGAGGCGCTCGGGCCGGGGAGTCCAGTGGTCCCGGCTTCCGCGCTCGATCGAGTTCTTTCCCATCCGGTAGACATTGAAGAGAAAGTTCTCACGCTCTCGCGACGCGAGGTCCAGCACTGCCCGGTTGGTGGTCATCGAGTATTCGATCGACTGCCGGAAGCGCCAGCGCTGCGGGGCGATCGGATAGGGGAGGTCGCTCGTCGGAAGCTGCCTGCTCATCACGAGGGGAATCTGCGTCGGCGTCGGGCCGCCGATCATCTCCGTCAGCAGCCCGATGATGTTGTGGAACGTCGCGGTGTTCCGAAGACCGCCGTTCCACCACCCGTCGTAGGCGCCACCGCTGCGCATGGTCGCACCCGGCTTCCCCTCGGCTGCGAGCCGGAGGTGCATCGCCATGGCCACCTGGGTGATCCCCAGCGGGATCATCGGATCCTGGTTGTAGTTGAACGGGTCGCGCAGCGGAGGTGCCCAGAGGACGGTGCCCGCCGGTCCTGACTGATGGTGATTGTAGAGGATCTGCGGCGACCACTCGCGGTAGAGCACGCGGTTCATGTTCTCCGATTCGGGCTGCGTTGACGCGAAGAAATCCCGGTTGTTGTCGTGGCCGATGTATTTCTGGTACAGCCGCGGAATCCCCGGTCCCGACCCGCGCTGCTCGGGCACGGCGTTCCGCATGTACCACTCGGCGGTGAGGTCGTTTCCGTCAGGATTCGCGTGCACGAACAGGATGATGACGTCGTCGAGGATGCGCATCGTCTCCGCATCCGTACGGCTCACCATCTCGTAGACGATTTGCCCGAGCTGCTGGGCGCCGAGCAATTCGGTCGCATGGAGGCCCCCGTCGATCCACACGACCGTCTTTCCTTCCCCGGCCAGCGAGTGCGCGTCCGCGTCCGTGAGACCCTCTGCCAGGGCGAGCCGCCGAGAGATCTGCTTGTAGCGCGCGAGATTGCGATGATTCGCCGGCGACGTGACGATCGCCATGAGCTGCACCCGTCCCTCAGCGGTCTGTCCGATCGTGTCGAGCACCATTCGATCCGATTCGCGCGCCAGCTTCTCCCAGTACGCCGCGATCTGCCGGTACGACGCGAGAAAGTAGTCGTCGCCGAATCCGTGTCCGAACTCCTGCATCGGCGAGGTCACGCGCGGCGCTTGTGCGGCGGCCGCCGAAGTGAGGAGGAGAATCGCGATCACGGCACTGCGCAGCACAGCCATCGGGAGATCCTGTTCTCTCGGTGTCAGGGAGCGGCCGCTGATAAATGAGCAGCGAGCCGCGGACTTCGGAAGGATCACGTCCGCGGCCGGGTCGCCGCGATGCCGTTCAGATCAGGAAAGCCCACAGGCACGGCACGTGATGGCTTCCCTGCATCCAGTCAACAGCCTTCAGCAAGGGATAACACCAAGGGACAAGTCGCCAGTAACTCAAGCTGCTAGTCTGCTAGGTTCAGAACTCGGGACCCTCATGTCTCGCATACCCGCGGGCCCATGCTCCGGATGCCCGAGGCAAAGAGGGTCCCGAGTTGTGAGCCTAGCAGACTACCGAGCTTGCGTTACTGGCGACTTGTCCCTTGCCCTTATCAGTTGCTATTCGCTGTCTGACGCAGTCGCGCAGTTCTTCTGCTTTCGTCCCGAGCTCACCCCGCCACGACCCCGACTTCCTTCGACGATTCGCTCACCACGCGCTGCGCCGCGTCGCCTGGCATCTGGTCGTAACCGTGGAAGCGACGCACGAAGTTGCCGCGCCCGTGGGTCATCGAGTGCAGCTGCGTGGAGTAGAGATGCATCTCGGACTGCGGCACGATCGCCCGCACCGTCGATCCCTTGGCGTCGTCCGCCAGGGTTCCCAGAATGTGTCCGCGCCTCGCAGACAGGTCGCCGAGCACATCGCCGAGGTAGGAGTTCGGCGTCGTCACCTCGATCTCGTCCAGGGGCTCGAGGAGCACCGGCTTGCACTTCTGCGCCACCGTCTTGAAGGCAACGATCCCGGCCATCTTGAACGACATCTCGTTCGAGTCCACCGAGTGGTAGGATCCATCGTACAGCTCCACGACAAAGTCCACCATTGGATACCCGGCGAGGACACCGCGGGCTGCGGCTTCCTGGATGCCGCGGTCCACGGCCGGGATGAACTTCCCGGGGATCGAGCCGCCGAC
>JANPKQ010000035.1:0-7977 GCA_031426115.1 Gemmatimonadaceae bacterium
AACGACAAGTTCCTCCAGATGTGGCAGATCCCGCGCGATGCCGCCGCCGCGGGCGATAGCCGTCCACTGTTTGACGCGATTCGCCTTCAGCTATCGGTTCTCTCGCAGTCGCGGGACGCCGCGGCGATTCTCGCCGAGAACGCGCCCGAGAGCTTCGACATGCTGGACCTCGCAGACGGGAGGGTGTTCGAGCGGTACACGCGCGCTCAGCGGATCGAGGACCGCGTCATCGGGCGGGTGTGGAGCTATCGCGACGTTACGGAGCGCGCGCGCACCGAGGCCGCGCTGCGAGAGGCGAAGGCCCAGGCGGAAGCCGCGAACCGGGCGAAGAGCGCGTTCCTCGCGATGATGAGTCATGAGCTGCGCACACCGCTCAACGCCATCGCGGGATATACGGAGCTCATGCAGCTCGGTATCCACGGGGCCGTCACCGACCAGCAATTGCACTCGCTCGCCCGCATCCAGGCCAGCCAGCGACACCTGCTCGGACTGATAGATGGAGTCCTGACTCACGCAAAGCTCGAGACAGGGCACGCCCGCTACGAGCTCGCGGCGGTCAGGGCGACGGATGCGATCGCGAGCGCCGAGACGTTTCTCGCACCGCGGGCGTGGACCAGCGGCATCACGGTCACCACGGCGTGCGCCCCCGACGTCGTCCTGTGGGCCGACGCTGAGAAGGTTCAGCAGATCCTCCTGAACCTCCTCGCGAATGCCGTGAAGTTCACGCCGCGCGACGGACGCATCGACGTCCAATGCCGCACGGTCGATGCGAGGGTCCACATCCAGATCCGCGATACCGGCATCGGTGTACCAGCCGACATGCTGGACCGGATCTTCGAGCCGTTCGTCCAGGTGCGCTCGGACCTGACGCGTCCCGTCGAGGGCACGGGCCTCGGCCTCGCGATCAGTCGAACGCTGGCGCGCGGAATGAATGGCGACGTGACGGTGAAGAGCGAAGGCGGGCAGGGAAGCACCTTCACGCTCATCCTTCCTGTGGCGTGATCGGTCGCGCCGAGACTCCGCCGCTCATCCTCGGCCAGGAGTTCGACGCCGAGTGGTCCCGACGTTGTACTACTGGCAACTACCGACTTGAGTTGCTGGCGACTGCAAACACGTTCTTCTCGATCAACCCTCTACCTGCCACTGTGGCGCCGCGCCACACCTGCTCATCTAGTCGCCAGCGTAATACACGCCGAACACCCAGTAGAGCAGGTTGAGCCACAGCTCACCGACCTCGTCGATGACGAATGCGACGGGAATCGCGGCAACGACACAGCGGCGAAGCTGCGCAACGGCATGGTCACGCGTCTCGCCGGAGGCGCGCTCACGTTGTGCGTACACGGTCACAGCCGTGCGCAAGCGATCGGCGGCGAAGTCGCCCTGCGCGAGCGCACGCGCGACTGCCTCGACAACGTCGGGTGGGCACTCGCGGGAGTCCCCTCCTGACGATGAGTCGCGTCGGTATTGCATCACGCGCCGACGAGATCAGGCACCCGGATCCCCAGCACTTCAGTAGACTCCATTGATGTTCGCAACCAACCCTCGTCACCGGAGCGAGGGGTATCCCGCTCCGGGCGCGGGAGGTAGAGTACAGCAGCGCGGGGCGGCGTAACTTCCAATCCGTCCTACGCTTACGCGCCGTGCCGCCAAATGTTTCCCTCGGTGCATTATTTGCCAGTTCTGTGCCGGGAGCGTTCGCGTCACCCGCTGTACGGCTCCCGCGGCCCGGTACCGTGCAACATGCGACCGCAATCGCGTACCTTCACGATCCGGAAGTCGGCGTCAGACCGGAGGAGATGGATGGTGAGCAGGGACGAGCCAACGACACCCGACGACACGCAGCGATCACAGGATGGTCAGGCTGCCGGGGGAGACGTGGAGCTTGCGAAAGCCCTCGCGGTGGAGCGGGCCCGTCTCGCCGAAGTCTTCCGGCAGGCGCCGTCCTTTCTCGCGGTACTTCGCGGGCGGGATCACGTGTTCGAGTTCGCCAACGACGCCTACTTCGACCTTGCGGGCCGAAGTGACATCCTCGGCAAGCCACTCCTCGACGCGCTCCCGGAGGTGCGCGGACAGGGATTCACCGAGCTGCTCGATGGAGTCCTCGCGACCGGTGTTCCCTACATCGGCCGGGCAACTCGGGTGATGTTGCGGCGTGGCCCGCAGCAGCAGCTCGAGGAAGTGTTCGTCGACTTCATCTACCAGCCATTCGTGGAGCCGGACGGAACGCGGACCGGCGTCGTCGTCCACGGGTCCGTCGTCACCGAGCAGGTTCGCGCGCGCAGGGAGCTGGAGCGGCATCTCGACGAGAGCGAACAATCCCGGATAGCGCTGGAAGACGCGAACGTCGAGCTGGAGGAGCAGCAGGTCGAGCTCGAGCTGATCAATCAACAGCTCCAGGACCAGACGGCGGAACTCGAGGTTCAGGCGGAGGAGCTCCAGGAGGCGACCGCGGGCCTCCAGAAACGGTCCGAGGAGGCCGAGGCATCGGCGAACGCGCTGGCCGACAGCGAGCGCCAGTGGCGACTGATGCTCGACGCGATTCCCACTCTGGCGTGGACCGCAAGGGCCGATGGGTTCATCGACTGGTACAACGCCAGGTGGTACGAGTACACCGGAACGACCGCTGGCGACATGGAGGGCTGGGGCTGGCAATCGGTGCACGACCCATCGACGCTCCCGAGCGTGCTCGATCGGTGGCGATCGTCGATCGCCACAGGCCAGACGTTCGAGATGACGTTTCCTCTCCGTGCCGGCGACGGCGAGTTTCGACAATTCCTGACGCGTGTGTCACCGGTCCGGGATGCATCGGGACAGGTCGTGCGGTGGTTCGGGACAAATACGGATGTCGAGAGCGATCGCGCACTTCTCGCGGCGACGGAAGCCGCCGAGCGGCGAGCGGCGTATCTCGCGGATGTCAGTGCCGCGCTGGCGAGCTCGCTCGATGTCGATGCAACGCTTCAGATGGTCGCCAGGCTCGCCGTGGCGGACCTCGCCGACTGGTGCTTCATCGAAGTGCTGGAAGATTCGGGAGCGATTCGCCCGGTTGCCGTCGCTCACCGCGACCCTGACAAAGTTGCGCTCGTACGCTGGGCGATCGAGCGGTACCCGACCGATCCGGATGCTCCACACGGCACGGGTAAGGTGCTGCGCACCGGTGAGCCGGAGCTCGTGATGGCGATCCCCGAGGAGTGGTTCGCGGCGCTCACTCAGGATGAGGAACACCTGCGGATCGTCCGGGAGATCGGCTTTCACTCCTACGTTTCCGTGCCGTTGATCGCCAGGGGGCGCACGATCGGAGTTCTCTCGCTGGTGGTCGCGGAGTCCACGACGCCCTACACCGAGAAGGATCTCGGTTTCGCGATGGAGATCGGTCGCCGCGCGGCTGTCGCGATCGACAACGCGCGCCTCCTGCGCGAGGCACAGGACGCACGGCAGTTCGCGGAGGCGGCCAATCAGTCGAAGTCGGAATTCCTCGCGACGATGAGCCACGAGATCCGGACGCCGATCAACGCCATCATCGGCTACTCGCAACTCCTCGAGCTCGGCATTGCGGGACACGTCACCGACGAGCAACGGGCGCAGCTCGAGCGCATCAGCAGCAGCGGCACCCACCTCATCGGACTCATCGAGGACATTCTCGACCTCTCGAAGATCGAGGCCGGACGCCTCAGCATCGCGATCGCGCCCGCGACCGCCACCTCCGTGGCGACCTCGGCGCTGGTCCTCGTGCGGCCGCAGGCAACGGCGAAGGGAATCCAGATGACGACGACCTGCAGCGGACCGTCGGACGTTCCGTATCTGGGCGATGAGCGACGTGTGCAGCAGGTGCTCGTGAACCTCCTGTCGAACGCGGTCAAGTTCACTCCTCCGGGAGGCCGGGTGACCGTCCGCTGCGGACATGCTGCGAACGTTCCCGTCGGCCCGGAGCGTCACCGGGGCGGACGGTGGACCTACTTCGCCGTCGAGGACAGCGGCGTCGGAATCGCGCCGGAGCTGGCTGAGCGTGTGTTCCAGCCGTTCGTCCAGGTGGACAGCGGATATACCAGGGCGCACAGTGGGACCGGCCTCGGCCTGACGATCTCGCGCCGCCTCGCCCGGTTGATGGGCGGGGACCTGACGCTGGAGAGCGTGCAGGGGGAAGGATCCACGTTCACGCTCTGGCTGCCGTCCGCGTCCGAGCGGCAGACACCGGGGGATGGGGTCGCCGCGGTTGCACTCCCGCAGAGCGCCCTCGCGCTCGAGCGCGCTGGACAAGCATCGCAGCCCGATGTCGAGCTCTACGACCTCGGCATGGTGCTCCTCGACAACATCGACGCCATCGTGGAACGATTTGCCATCCGCCTTCGCGCCGACCAGCGTGCGTTTCCGAACGCGGAGCGCCTGACGGAGGTGCAGCTTCGCGATCATGTGCCGACGTGGCTCACCGACATCGCTGGGTCGCTGCTCATCCTTGGAACCGCCGAGGGTGACCCCTCGGAGCTGCTGCGCGATGGGACGGAGATCCAGCGCCTGCTCTCCGAACGCCATGGGGCGCAACGATTCCGCCTCGGGTGGGACGTCGCGGCCGTGGCTCGCGAGTTCATGGCGTTCAACGAAGTGCTCAACGAAGTGGTCGACGCCGCTGCTGCGTCGAAGCGAATCTCGCGGGCGAGCCGTGCAATCCTCGACGGGTTCCTGCAACAGGGACAGCAGATGAGCCTGCGCGGGTATCAACATGCCGCCGGCACCCTACCCGGTGCGATGGTGTAGAGTTCAGCATGACAATCCCAGTTGCGCCCGCCCCGACGATCGCGTCGTTCGTCGCTCAACGTCTTCGCGAGTCGAGAGAAGACCTCGTGCGACGATGGCTCGACCGGATCGCTGCGCGGGTCGCGCTGACGCCGAATCGGGTCTTCCCGACGGAGGAGCTCCTCAATCACGTCCCGCTCCTCATCGACGGGATCGCGGCCTATGTCGAGCGTCAGGATCGGGAGCTCGACGCGGACGTTCCCGTCGTCGCGAAGGCGATGGAGCTCGGGGCACTGCGTCACTCGCAGGGCTTCGACGCATACCAGATCCTGAAGGAGCATGAGATTCTCGGTGCGATCCTCATGTCCTTTCTCGGCGAGATCGTGGACGAGATGGAGGTGGCCGCGACGCCGCGTGAGCTGCTCGCGACCTGGGAGCGAATCGCGCACGCCACGGAGCTCATCCGGCAGGCGACGATGACGCACTTCCTCCGCCTCTCGCACGAGCAGGTGCAGGAGCGCGAGAATCGCCTTCGCCGGTTCAACCGGATGGTCTCGCACGAATTGAAGAATCGTGTCGGTGCAGTTCGTGGCGCGGCGAGCCTCCTCCCGGAACCCTGGCTGGAACCGGAAGAGCGCGAGCGATTCCACCGGATCATCATCAAGAACGCGGCCGGTCTTCAGCACGTCCTCGAGGATCTTGAAGCGCTGTCCCGCATGGAGAGCGACTCGCGTCAGCGCCGCAATGTCCTCCTGCCGCAGGCCGCGGCCGAGGCCGTGAGGCAGCTGCGTGACGCCGTGCGCGCGCGGAATGTGTTCGTTCGTATTGCGGATTCCCTGCCTGCCGTGGAGGTGGACGCCGCGACGGTGGAGTTGTGCCTTACTAACTATCTCTCCAACGCGATCAAGTACTCGGATCCCGCGAAGCCGGAGCGTTGGGTCGAGGTGAGTGGCGAGCTGACCTTCGGCGGGCCGCCGCCGAGCAGCGGGGAGCTGGTCGTGCGAGTCCGCGACAACGGCCTCGGCATTCCGCCCGAGGCGCGTGACCGGCTCTTCGAGCAGTTCTACCGGGCGCACGGTGAAACGGTGACAGGCGTCGAGGGCACGGGTCTCGGGCTGAGCCTCGTGCGCGAGACAATCGCCGCGCTCGGCGGGAAGGCGTGGGCGGAGTTCCCCGACGAGGGCGGATCGGTGTTCGCGTTTTCGCTGCCGTCGCGACGCGAGGAGGACGCGGCTGCCGCGGGGACGAAGCGGCCGGAGGCTGTTTCCTAGGACGTCACGATCGCGAGGATCGCACCGTAGCGGCGCATCGTCGGCGCTTGCGCCCCGAACATCAGCTCGGAGATCGCGCCGTCGAGATAGAGCGCATCGGTGCAGCCGAACTGATCGCGCAGCGCGACCCTGAGCTCGTGCATGTTCACCGGCGTCTCCGCCAACACGAGCACGACCTGGCCATCCGCCCGCACGCCAACAGCATTGCGCGGCGCCTGCCGTGGCCCATTCGGTCCATAGCCCGCATGCGGGAACGCACCCCGCTTCACGAGCAACGGACCTGACTGCGTCGCGATGTCGGGCCGCACACCGCGTTGCGCGAAATCCCGGGAATCGGCGACAGCGGCGGCCCCGTTCGCGATGAAGAAAACACCGTTGGGCGCGTCGTAGAAGTTTCCGCCGATGCTATCGCGCAGGTTGAGCGGCACGAGCTCGCGGCCGCGCTCGACGTACAGGCCGACAGGAGTGCTGTCGGCGTCCGCGCTGTACATCCCCGCATTCGTCGCCAGAATCAGCCGGCGCCCTTCGCCGCGGACAACCTGCCGGAGTCGAGCGAAATCCCCGATCTGCGCGCCACTCTCATCCTTCCAGTAGAGGCGTAGCTCGACCTGCGCAGGCGAGAACTCGCACACCCGGAACCTGGCGCCGCCAACCAGCCGAACCGAGCATGCGACGCTCGACTCGCGGAACTCGGATGTCCCGGCCGGGAGGAGTTCCGTGCGCGACTTCACGAATGCGATGGCGACAGCGGCCGCCGTCACGACGAATGCGACTCCAAGAATGCTCTTCACCTGCCCCCGCACTGTGATCCCTCTGTCGCGCATGAAGTGAGAGGTTTATCCGGCAGGACGGCCGCGCTCGTGGTTCCGCCCTGTTCCTTCATGTCAGTCCTCCTCGTAGTTTCGCAGCCGCCGGCTTCGATAAAAGATAAACTCCGCCGGCAGCCCCCTCATGGGTATCAGGTCGCCCCCCGCTGCCGCACGACGAGTTTCAGGCGTGAATCCAGGATGTCGAGATTCCGAGACTGGCTCCGACTAGGGATAGAAGCAGGGAAGGACACCCCTACACCTCATTCCGGACCCTCGCCATGCCGACCATAACGCCGTTCCTCTGGTTCGACACCCAGGCCGAAGAGGCCATGAACTTCTACGCTACCATCTTCCCGCGCGCGAAGGTCGGCACGGTGTCCCGGGTGGAGGGGAAGGTGCTGACCGTCGAGTTCGAGCTCGAAGGCCAGAAGTTCATGGGCCTCAACGGCGGGCCGCACTTGATGGACGTCATGCTGCAGATGACGAAGCTCGACATCAAGCAGCTGCAGGCGGCGTTCGAAGGGAAGTAAACGGCGGCCCTGCGACGTGCCGCCCGATATCGGCGGCCGGAGCCGCCCCCACGTGAAATCCCGACTTCAATCCCCAAGTAGAGCGAGAATGATGACGACGCCGAAGAACACTGTCTGTCTGTGGTACGATCATGATGCGGAAGAAGCGGCGCGCTTCTACGCCGCGACCTTCCCTAACAGCGCGGTCGGCGCAGTCCACCGCGCACCGTCCGACTACCCCGCCGGCAAGGCGGGCGACGTGCTGACGGTCGAGTTCACCGTCTGCGGCGTGGCCTGCATCGGCCTCAACGGGGGGCCGCAGTTCAAGCACAACGAAGCCTTCTCGTTCCAGATCGCGACCGACGACCAGGCCGAGACCGACCGCTATTGGAACGCAATCGTCCGCAACGGCGGCGCGGAGAGTCAGTGCGGGTGGTGCCGGGACAAATGGGGTCTGTCGTGGCAGATCACGCCGCGCGTGCTGATTAACGCGATGGCACGAGGCGGCGACGTCGCGAAGCGCGCGTTCGAAGCGATGATGCCGATGATGAAGATCGACGTCGCGGGGATCGAGGCGGCCGTACGGGGGAAGCCAAGCAATGCGTAGGGTCATCGGCGGCGCGTTCATCTCGCTCGACGGCATCGTGCAAGGGCCGGGCG
>JANPKQ010000036.1:0-5179 GCA_031426115.1 Gemmatimonadaceae bacterium
CCCTTCGCCGGAGGCGGCCTCGTCGTACTGTAGTGCCATCTTCGGGGCGAACAGGTGCGCCGGCTTCCTGGCGACGCTGTCGCCCATCTGCTGGAGCGGCGCGACATCCGCGATCCAGATCGATCGGCCGTGCGTCCCGGCAATGAGCTCACGGTCGCGCGGATGCACCTTGAGATCGTGCACCGGAACGGTCGGCAGGTTCGTCATGAACTTCTGCCAGCCGTTGCCGCGATTGAGCGAGACCCACACGCCGACGTCGGTTCCGGCGTAGAGCAGGTTCCGGTTGACCGGGTCCTCCGTAATGACGTGCAGGAAGTTCGGCCGGTCCTTCGGCAGGTCCGACGCGATCGACCGGAAGGTCTTTCCGAAGTCGTTCGACACGAAGACATACGGAGTGAAGTCGCCGTCCCAATGCGCGTCCACCGAGACGTACACGGTCGCGGAATCGTGCTTCGACGCCTCGACGTGGCTGATCCACGACTTGGGCGGCACCCCGCGGATGCGGGCGGTCAGGTTCTCCCAGTTGCCGCCATCGTTCTTCGTCACCCAGACATTGCCGTCGTCCGTGCCGGCGTAGAGGATGCCGGCCCGGATCGGCGACTCGCTGAGCGAGACGATCGTGCTATGAGTCTCGGCGCCGGTGTTGTCGGCGGTGATACCGCCCGTTGCCGTCGTGCTGATACGGACCCGCATCGTGTCGTTCGTCGTCAGGTCCGGCGAGATCGCGCGCGCATTGTTGCCGCGCTCGACCGACTTGTAGACGCGCGTTCCGCCAGTGTAGAAGACGTTCGGGTTGTGCGCCGACAGGATGAACGGCGTGTTCCAATTCCAGCGCGTCGCGTTCGCCGTCGAGTCGGTGACGATCTCGCGATTGAGCTCGTTCATCAGGCGCTGCTGCTCGGCGGTCAACCGCGGCGTCTGCGTCGGGGCGCCGCCGCGGCCGCCCCCCTGCACCGGCGTCGTGTCGCCGTAGATCGCACGCCGGCGCTGTTCGGCCTGCTGGCGATTGAACCCGACCGGCCGGACGCTGCCACCTTCACCGGTGCGGATGTTCCGGCGCTGCATCGCGCCACCCTGCGACTCGGCGTAGATGACGTCCGGGTCGGTCGGGTCCTGCTGCGTCCAGAAGCCATCGCCGCCGCCGACGTTGAACCAGTCGGACGCGATGATGGAGCCGTTGCGCTTGCGGCTCGGGCCGCACACGACCCGTTGTCCTGGAGGCCGCCGCAAACACGATACGGAACGGCCATGTCGTAGCTCACTGCGTAGAACTGGCCGAGGGGGAGGTAGTTCAGGACGTCGTACGTCCCGCCCTTGTCGAACGTTTGGGCGACGCCGCCGTCGCTGCCGATGATGAAATGCTCAGGGTCGTTCGGGTTGATCCACATCGCGTGGTGATCGACGTGGTGACCCTGCGCGCCCTGGCGCCACGTCTTCCCGCCGTCGTCGGTGAAGTGCCACTGCGCCGCCAGGCGGTAGACGCGATCGGGATTCTTCGGATCGACACGAACCTGCGAATAGTAGAACGGACGGTCATTGACGGTGTTCATCCACGTCCACGTGCGGCCGGCGTCCGCCGAACGATAGAGGCCGTTGAGCAGGCGCTGCGGCTTCGCGCCGCGAACGCTGTCCGCCTCGACCATCGAATAGATGATGTCGGGATTGCTCGGGGCGAGCGCGATCGAGATGCGTCCCTTGGGCGTTGCGGGAAATCCGCCGCCCTTGATCTCCGTCCACGTGGTCCCGCCGTCGGTGGTCTTCCACAGACCGCTGCCGGGGCCGCCGCTCTTGAGGAAATAGGGGCCGCGCTGGCGTTCCCACGCGGCGGCGTAGAGGACGTTCGGATCGCGCGGGTCCATCGCGAGATCGACGAAGCCGGCCTTGTCACTGATGAACTTGCTCATCGTCCACGTCCTGCCGCCGTCCGTCGTCTTGTAGACGCCGCGCTCCGGATTCGACTTCCAGATCGCACCGAGGGCGGCGACGTAGACGATGTCCGGGTTGCTCGGGTGGACGAGAATGCGACTGATGACTTCGGTCTTCTCGAGGCCCATGAGCTGCCAGGTCAGCCCGGCGTTCGTGGACTTGTAGATGCCGCCGCCCGGGGAAATCGAGTTGCGGGAGTCTTCCTCACCCGTCCCTGCCCAGATGATGTTCGGGTTCGTCGGAGTGATCGCGAGGTCGCCCATCGAGACGACCTTCTCGTTCGTGAAGAGCTGGAAGAAGGTCGTCCCGGCATTCACCGTCTTCCAGATCCCGCCGGCGGCTGCGGCGACGTAGAAGACCTTGGGATTGTTGGGGACCGCCTCGACGTCGGTGATCCGCCCGCCCATGTTGACGGGGCCGATGCTTCGCCATGGAAATCCGGCGATGGCCGCCGAGTCGAGGGGTGTGGTGAGTTGGGCAGGGAGTGGCGCCGCGATGAGGGCGAAGGCGGTCGCCATCCCGGCAAGGGTTCTCGGTCGGACCATGTTGGGCTCGTGTGGGGAGTGATTGTCCGTAACTCTCGTGGGAGAGACGCAGGTCCCCGGTCGCGCGTTGAAGTGGTCCGAAGGGCTGACGAGTGGGGTCCGGGCTCGGGGGAGGGTGGCTCGCGGCGTGCGCAGTTCACCGTTCCGTATCGGACTCCTCATCCAAGGCGATGATGCGAACATGGGAGCGGGATGACTGACGACCTCCAGGCCCGACGCGTCGAGATCCTCGAGACGGCGGTGCGCAGGCTGCTGGTCGAGGTCGGCGAGCTTCGCGGGGAGCTGCGGTCGTTGCGTGCGGAGGTCGCCCCGGGGTCCGGTGCGGGGTCCGGTGCCGGGTCTGCTCCGCGCGACGAGCATCCCGGCCCCGGGCTCGTCGAGGACATGCCGACGATCGGGCCGCCGAGTATCGATCCGCCGCCCCCGGTTGAAGCGAAGGCCCCGCTGTGGCAGCGGGTGCTCGATCCCCCGGCAAAGGCGGCCGCGCCGCGGCGCATCCCGTCTCCTCCCCCGCGGCGCCCCGCACCGCGGTCCGTCCTGCCGGCGGGGATGAGCTTCGAGGATCTCGTCGGGCGTTATGGCGCAATGGCGCTCGCCGCGCTCGCGATCATGAGCGCCGTCGGGATCTTCCTAAGTTGGGCGATCGCCCAGAACCTCATCGGACCCGGAGTCCGCGTCAGCGCGGGCTTCGCCGTCGCCGGGGCGCTCGGCGCACTCGGCTGGCGCTTGCGAGGTCGCGGCGCCCGGACCTTCGGCAATACGCTGATGGGGATCGCGCTCGCCGTCGTCCATGTGGTCGCGTGGGGTGCGGGACCGGGGCTTGGCGTGTTCCCGTCGTGGCTCGCGCTCGGCGTTGCCGCGGTAGCGTCGATCGCGCTGGCCGTCCTCGCATGGCGGACGAAGGAAGAGTCGCTCTTCGTCGTCGGTGTCGGCGGTGCGCTCGTCGCGCCATTCGTCACGACGCCGGGGCGTGGAAATGGGGAGGCGCTGCTGGTCTTCGGGTGGGTGGTGCTCACGACGGCGCTGTATGGCATGCGCGACCGGGAGTGGAGCTATGCACGGCGCCTCCTCGGAACCGCCGGGATCGTGTATGCCGGGGCGGCGATGACCGCTGCGTGGTCGTCGTCGGGGTCGCTCGGCAAGGACCTGCCGGCCGTGTTCGCACTGGCATGTGCGGTCGGTGCGCTGGTGATGGGCGGGGCCCTGCACGCTCCGGCGCTCACTCGCGCGTATATCGTTGCCGCGATTCCGCCCCTCTTCTATAACGCCGACGACGCAGGGGTCGTCGTTTCCCACATTGGCATCGCGGCGGCCGGAACGGCGATCCTGCTCGCTGCTACCTGGCGGCGCGAGGAAGACGGCCCGAGCTGGGCCATCGGGGTGATGATCATTTCGCTCGGCATGCTCGCCGCCGCGCTGGCCCCCCTGGACGACATCAACAGCACCGCGGGCAGTCTCATTGCCCTGGCGTGGTCGGTCGGGATTGCGGTGACGGGCTGGATGCTGCCGGGGAAGCGCCGCGAAGTGCTGTGGACGGTCGCGGGGCTGACGAGCGCGCTCG
Source organism: Gemmatimonadaceae bacterium (assembly GCA_031426115.1). Taxonomy (GTDB): domain Bacteria; phylum Gemmatimonadota; class Gemmatimonadetes; order Gemmatimonadales; family Gemmatimonadaceae; genus JANPKQ01. The sequence continues at coordinate 4,033 of JANPKQ010000036.1, forward strand.
CGATCATTCTCGCGCTCTGGGATAGCGACCTGCAGACGATCATCGCCGTGTCCGCGCATGCCGCTGCCGTCTCGGCGGTGATGCGTCGGGAGCGAGCGGGAATGCTCCTCATCCCGCCACTGCTCGGTCTCTGCTTCGCCACCTTTGCGGCCGGGATTCTGTACAGCCAGCGTCCGCCGTACGACTACACACCGTTCCTGACGACGACCGCGCTCGCGGGCCTCGCTGTCGTCGTCGGCTGGGCCGCGCTCGGCTGGAATATCTCGAAGACGGAGCTCGAGCGCCCTCTCTCCCTCGGGGAGCGCAGGGTCGTTGCGTTCCTTGGGATCGTTGCGGCGTTTCTGTGGGGACACGCCGAGCTCGCGTCCGCGTACTCACCCGACCTGTCCACCTTCCTCCTCATCTTCTATTACGCCTCGTGCGGGCTCGCCGCGATCTTCATCGGCCGGCGCGATTCGCTGTCGGGGCTGCGCCGGGTCGGGCTTGCTCTCGCGATCTTCGCGGCGCTGAAGGCCGTGTCCCAGGCATACGGCCTGGACCAGGTCGGCCTGCGGGTGGGGAGCTTCCTCCTCGTCGGCGGGTTTCTCCTCGCCGTCGCCTACTGGTATCGTGCAGCGGGCGAAGCGAGTGCGGCGGACGCAGGTGCCGGCTGACCTGTCGTTCGGGTCCCGGGCACGACCGCTGCACTGTGGGGCAGCACCTCCTCAACGGAATGCTGTCATTGAGATTCGCCCTGTGTACGCTCCTTGTGCTGTCCCTCGGCGTCAGTCCCGTCCTCGAGGCTCAGGGGACGGAGCCGGATCCGAGGCCGCCATCGACCGGCAAGCCCCTGTTCACCCCGCTGGACCTCATTGCGTTCGGGTCGTTCGCGGTGCTGACGGTGGCGATCACGCCCGCGGACCAGAAGCTCGCCAACTTCGTCCAGGATTCCGGCCTCCAGAGCAATACCGTCATTAGCCGATCCGCTGCCTTCGTGCGTGAGATCGCGACGCCGGGATCGGTGATCATTGGATCGACGCTGTACGTCGTCGGGCGGACGGGAGGAAACGAGCGCATGGCGGAGCTCGGGCTTCTTGGGCTGGTGGCGCTGGCGGTGGGGGGGGGCCTGACCTTCCTGCTCAAAGGCACGATCGGCCGAGCGCGCCCG
>JANPKQ010000037.1:0-1516 GCA_031426115.1 Gemmatimonadaceae bacterium
GGCTGCACCTGCGCGGCAAGCCGGTGGACGACATCGATGTCAGCCACCTGGCGAAGAAGGCCGAGGGCTTTTCGGGCGCGGACCTGCGCGCCGTCGTCGATGTGGCGGTGGAGGCGAAGCTGCGCGAGGCGATGAAGTCCGGCGTGCCGCAACCGCTCAGGACAAAGGATCTCGCAGCCGCCCTCGGGTCGCAGAAGGCGACGACACGCGACTGGTTCGCGACCGCGCGGAACTACGCCCTGTATTCCAACCAGGGCGGCATCTACGATGACATTCTCACGTACCTGAAGCTGAAATGACCATCGAGCGCGGACTTCTCCTCTATCAGCAATCCCGCTACGAGCTGGCGGAGACCGAGCTGCGCGGGGCGCTCGCGGCGGAGCCCGGAGACGCGTACGCTCATGCCGTGCTCGCGCTCTGCCTCATCGAGCGCAAGCGGTCCGATGAGGCGACCGACGAAGCGCGGCAGGCGATCGGCCTCGCGCCCGACATGCCGTTCGCGCACTACGCGATGGCCAAGGTCTGGTACGAGCGCGACGACTACGACGCGGCGCGCACCGCCATCGAGGAAGCCATCCGGCTCGCGCCGGAAGATCCCGACTACCGGTTCCTGCTCGGCGCCATCCATTTCGATGAGCGTCGGTTCGAGGACGCATTGCGCGCCGCGGATGAAGGACTGGCCGTGGATCCCGAGCACGCGGCGTGTACCAACCTCCGGGTGATGGCGCTGGTGAAGCGCGGCCGCACGCGCGAGGCCGTGGACGTCACCGAAGCGGCACTCGCCCGCGACCCGGAGAACACCGCAACGCATGCGAACCGCGGCTGGACGCTGCTCGAACAGGGGAAGGCGGACGAAGCGCTGGGCCACTTCCGGGAGGCATTGCGGCTCGATCCCGACAACGAGTGGGCACGCAGCGGCATCGTGGAAGCGCTCAAGGCGCGCAACCCGATCTACGCGGTGATGCTTCGCTACTTCCTGTGGACGTCCCGGCTCAGTCGGCAGGCGCAGTGGGGCGTCATCATCGGTGGATACTTTGCCAACCGGCTGATGACCGGTGCTGCGCGGGCCAACCCCGACCTCGCGCCGTGGCTCCTGCCGTTCAGGATCCTCTACGTCGCGTTCGTGCTCCTGACCTGGACAGCGCAGCCGCTGTTCAACCTGCTGCTGCGCCTGAATCGCTTCGGGCGGCTCGCGCTTTCGCAGGAGCAGGTCGTCGAGTCGAACTGGATCGGAGCCGCGATCTTCCTCGCCGTGCTGTCGCTCGGCGCGTGCGCGATGTATGGATTCGACGGCCCCTTCCTCACGTCGGCGATGGTGTTCGGCTTCCTCATTCTTCCCCTGGCAGGAACGCTGAAAGTCTCACCGGGACCGTCGCGCACGCGGATGTGGATCTACACCGGCGTCCTGGCGACGCTCGGCCTGGGGTCGCTGGTCAGCGCATTCGCGGCTCCGACAGCGAGCGGCAATGGTGGCGGGGCGTTCTTCGGGCTGTTCATCCTCTGGGTGGTCGTCGCG
>JANPKQ010000038.1:0-22258 GCA_031426115.1 Gemmatimonadaceae bacterium
CTGGACCACAAGGTCGGCGAGCGCGTCACGCTGAGCCATGAGACATCATACCGTCCTGAGGTGCGGGCGATCGATCGCTTCACATTCACGTCGCGGACGAGCGTGGCGTTCAGCATGACATCCACCCTCGCGTTCCAGGGATCGTTCCTCGACAACTACGACAGCGAGGCGCGGGCGCGCGGTGCGCGGAGCAACAACGACGGGGAGCTGTTGTTCGGGTTGGCGGTGACGTTCTGACCTGACGGCGCGGCGCTCGTCGCGCGCACGGCGGGACCGATGACCTCGCGTCCCGGACGGCGTTTGCGCGCGCGACGAAGGACGAGTCAGCGCCTGGACGGCTTGCCCTTCCCCGATCCGAGTGACACACTCGATTGACTCGCCGCGCGCTGTCGCTGGACAGAGAGTGAATTGCAACAGCGACGACAACGCGGACCGCTAGCTATCGCCCGGGGTGACCACACATGCTCTCGCGCCGCTTCATCGACGACAGCGGTAACCGCTGGATTGTCTGGCAGGTTGGCCCTGCGTGGGCAGAGCGCCGGTCGGGCAAGGACCGTCGCGTCATGGGCGCTGAAGCGCTCGAGCGGGCCGCATTCGAGCGCCGCGAAGGCGGCGAACGGCGCGACGACGCGACGGGCAGCGTGACGCGCGTGCGCATCCCGGAGCACCTCCTGGAGGGGTGGCTCGCGTTCGAGGGACCAGCCGGGCGTCGCAGGCTGGCGCCGATTCCGCGTGACTGGGAAGCAGCGACAGAGGCCGGCCTGCGTGGTTAATGCGAGCAGGCCGCGGTCGCCCGGATCCGGGGGCAACGTCTTAGCGCGCCGCCGGGGCCCGAACAGCCGGCTGAGCGGATTGCAACGAGGGCACGAGGGGCGCGCGAGGAGGGCCAGTAACGCACGCGGGCATCGTGTCTGTCGATCCGGCTGACCAACACCGTGTTGCTTCCCACAGCAGTGCGAACAAACCGACCCGGCCGGCCTTGGTCGTGATCAACCGGCCGCCACAGCAAACTCTCCGCTCTCACGCCGTGGACGAAGCGTGATCTCCACATCGAGCGCGAGCGCGTCTGCGAGTCGGTCGAGCGTGTCCATTCGAATGTTCGCGTCGGGCGACTCGAGTAACGAGATCTGCTGCTTGCTGACCCCGACGCGCTTCGCCAGCTCTGCCTGGGTGAGCCCCAGCTCATGGCGTGCCTGGCGCACCCCCACCCGAATCGCGAGCATACCCGGGACAACAACCCGGAGCCAGCCGTCTCCACCTCCCTTCCGACGAGCAACACGTGCCGGCGGCGCCGACCCTACGACCAGGTGCGCCTCAAGCCACCCTTCGAGCGCTTCGCGTGCGATGCGGGAGACATCGCTCTTCCGGGTCGCAAACGTCTGGCAGCCCGGGGCATCAGGGAAATCGACGAGATAGCGACGTCCCTCCGTGGTGACGCGTGCCCAGTATTCCATGGTTCCGACTCTCCTCTCTGGTGCATCGGGCCAATGCCCTGACGCTTCCGACGATGCTGCTCTTTCCACGCTCAGACAGCAACCCAGTTCCTGCGCTGCACCGTTCCTACCGCAGCCTGATCCCTGACTGCGTCTCGATCGATTTCAAAGTGCCAAGCGGGAAATCCTTCTGCGGGTGCGGGACCGTGACGATCCCCGGCTTCGTCGGGTGCGCGAACTGCAAGTGCGATCCCTTGGACCGAACCTTGACCCACCCATCCGCTTTCAGCCGCTTGATGATCGTCCGCGAGTCCACGCCAAAACGCCTTGCCCAAGGTGTATGGAAGGTACTCGGTGCACTGTAATGTGTCAAGTTATATCTTGACTCATCGGCGACGGTGACGGGGCTTGCACCGCGTCACATGCGCGTCGCTTCAGCAGTAGTGGCGCGCGCACGGGAGGCGATCCGGGTGCAGCGCGTACCTGTGCAAGTGCCGCTGCGAAAAAGATTCGAGCCAACCACCCGTAAGTGATTGGCTCGACGATAGCAGGGGCGGGACTCGAACCCGCGACCCCGGCATTATGAGTGCCGTGCTCTAACCAGCTGAGCTACCCTGCCCTGTTCCCGAACTCCACCCCGAGACGCAAACGGCCGGCCCGTGAGGGTCGGCCGTTTGATCCATCGCATAGCGGGGGCGGGATTTGAACCCGCGACCTTCGGGTTATGAGCCCGACGAGCTACCAGGCTGCTCCACCCCGCGTCAGTGACCGGAATCTACCCCCCGGCTACGCCAAGTCAAGCACGATTCTACCCCGTCGCACCCGTATCCGGCAGCGTGTCGAACAGGTACAGGATCTCGCCGCCACGTACCATCCCGAACTGCTCGCGCGCGATCCGCTCCTGCGCCCTCGGATCGGACTCGACCGCCTTCCTGAACTTGCGCAACGAGTCCACTTCGGCCGCCAGCGAATCGATCGTCGCCGTCAAACGGCGCTTCTCCATGCGCTGCGCGACGAGATCAGTGGTCGCATACTCACCGCCCTGCACGAGGAAGTACGCGGCGGCACCCGCCACCGCAACCCAGATCACCCGCTTCAACTTCGCCTTCACAGGCCGTAAATGGCCCCGCCCGGATACTCGGCGACGCCACCAAGCTGCTCCTCGATCCGCAGCAACTGGTTGTACTTCGCCACGCGGTCCGTGCGGCTGGCTGAGCCGGTCTTGATCTGGCCCGCGCCAGTGCCGACGGCGAGGTCCGCGATGAACGTGTCCTCGGTCTCGCCGGAGCGATGCGAGATCACCGAGAGATAGCCGGCGGCGCGCGCCATCTCGATTGCCTCGAGCGTCTCGGTGAGCGTGCCGATCTGGTTCACCTTGATGAGGATCGCGTTCGCGACGCCGCTCTCGATCCCGCGTGCGAGACGCTCGGTGTTCGTGACGAAGAGGTCATCGCCCACGAGCTGGCAGCGGTCGCCGAGCGTTCGCGTCAGCGACTCCCAGCCACTCCAGTCATCCTCGGCCAGACCATCCTCGATCGACACGATCGGGTACTCCTCGAGCCACCGCGAGTAGAGCTCGATCATTCCCTCGGAGCTGCGCTGCCCGGCACCGCTCTTCTTGAAGACATACGTGCCGTCCTTGTGCAGCTCCGACGCGGCGACGTCGAGCGCGATCGCGATCTCCTTCCCCGGTGCGTAGTTCGCGCCCTCGATCGCCTCGATGATGACCTTCAGCGCCTCCTCGTCATTCTTGAGGTCGGGCGCAAAACCGCCTTCGTCGCCGACGCTCGTCGCGAGGTGGCGCTTCTGGAGCACCTTCTTCAGCGAGTGGAACACCTCGGTGCCCATCCGGAGACCGTCGGAGAAGGTCGTCGCGCCGACGGGGATGATCATGTACTCCTGGAAGTCCACGGTGTTGGTCGCGTGCGCGCCACCGTTCAGGATGTTCATCATCGGCACGGGCATCACGCGCGCGAGCGGGCCGCCGAGGTAGCGATAGAGCGGCATCCCGACATCCGTCGCCGCGGCGCGCGCGACGGCCATCGACACGGCGAGGATCGCATTCGCGCCGAGGTGCTCCTTGTTCGGCGTTCCATCGAGCTCGATGAGCGTCCGGTCAATCATCATCTGCTCGGTGGCGACCATGCCGCTGAGCGCCGGGGCGATCGTCTCCTCGACGTTCTGGACCGCTTTCAGCACGCCCTTCCCGAGGTAGCGGTTGGCGTCGCCGTCACGAATCTCGACGGCTTCATGCACACCGGTGGACGCGCCGCTCGGAACGGCGGCGCGGCCCGACGCCCCGCTGGCGAGCGTGACATCCACCTCGACGGTGGGATTGCCACGGCTATCGAGGATCTCGCGGGCGGTGATGTCCAGAATGGTCGACATGAGCGTGGGTCAGAGGAATGAAGTCGGGATCGGGGCCTGCTTCGCATCGGCGGGGCGTTCCCCGCTCTCGACGCCGTAATGGTCGCGCAATGCGGCGGCCATCCGCCGCCACACGATCTCGGTGAGCTCGTCGCGCTGGTCGTAGGTGTACCCGGTCGTCGGGACCGGCTCGAGAAAATGGATGTTGGCGACGCCCGGCCGGATGCGCATGCTTCCCTTGCGCTGGACCTGGATCACGCCGTGCACGACCGTCGGGACGATCGGAACGCCCGCGGAGATGGCGAGGACGAACGGACCCTTCTTGAACTGCCGGAGGGTGTAGTCGTATCCGCGCGTTCCCTCGGGGCAGACGATGACCGACTTCCCCGTGCCCACCATCGCTGCGGCATCCTTGTACGAATCGAAGGCGGCTTTCCGGTTCTGGCGCTCGATGAAGACGATGCCGATCGCGCGCGCCGCCTTGCCGAAGAGGAACAGCCGTGACAGCTCTTCCTTCGCGATGAACGTGTAGTTCCGCAGGTAGCCGGCGAGCGCGAAGATGTCGAACCAGCTCGTGTGATTGCTGACGAAGATCTTCGCCCCGGTGCCGATGTGCTGCGTTCCGTGGACGCGCACCTCCATTCCCGCCGCCGCGCCGACGCCGCGCGCCCAGTTACGCGCCGCGAACTGGTACACGCCGTTGGGGCTGTCCTTCACGCCGAGCAGGCTGGCGATGATCACCAGTCCCCCGAGCAGGGGTGTCAGGGTGAGAATGGCAATGACGACGAGCAGCGTGCGCATGATCAGGAAAAGTGATCGTACCCTCGCGGGGGCGCAACGCTCGTTCCGTGATGAAAGGTGCTGACGCCGGAGGGCTCGCCGGCGATGACGCGCCCGATCTCGGTGAGCGGCAGTCGAAAGAGTGCCTCGAAGTCGTGAATCGCCGCAGCCGCCGGAATCGCCACGAGCAGCTCATACTCCTCGCCGCTGGCGGCGGCCGCGAGGCAATCCACCCCACGCTCACAGGGGACCCGTTCGAGGTCGATGCGGATATGGACGCCGCTCGCCGCTGCAATGTGTGCGGCGTCTGCCACGACGCCATCGGAGATGTCCACTGCCGCCGTGGCGCCGCGCGCGGCAAGCCACCGCGCCTCGCGAAGGCGCGGCTCCGGATGGGCAAACCGACGGCGGCTGCGCGCGTCGGGAAGGCGGCCCGCACTGAGGTCCTCGATCGCGCGCGCCGGGCCGCCGAGTGTGCCCGTGACGCAGATGCGGTCGCCGGCGCGCGCACCGCTCCGACGCACGGGAGCGACGGCGCTCCCGAGGACGGTGACGGTGATCGACAGCTCTCGCCCCCCGCTGAGGTCCCCGCCGACGATCGGCGCGCTGGCGGCACTGGCGGCGTCCCCGATGCCATCGGCGATTCCGGCGAGCGCGTCGCGCCATGTCTCCGGCACCGACATCGCGACGATGAGTCCGAGCGGCGTCGCGCCCATCGCGGCAAGGTCGCTGAGCGCGGCGGCCGTCGCGCGATAGCCGATCTCCCTCGGCGTGAGCCACGCTCGCCGAAAGTGACGGTCCTCGATCGAGCTGTCGGTGCTGACGACGAGTCGCTCGCCGGCGGGAACGTCGAGGATAGCGGCATCGTCGCCGACTCCCCGCGCGCGGTCGCCCCAGCGCCCGAGCAGGTCGCGGATGACATCGAACTCACGGCCGGGGCCGAGGGGTGTGGACGGTGACATGGAGGGGCGAAGGATCGCCGCGCGGCGGTCGAAGATGCAAGCGACGCGCGCCAGGCTGTCGCAGCACCGCGCGCCACGCTACTCTAGGCCCTCCTTCTCCCGAGCAAAACGATGGCGACCGAGGCGTGGCTCTCCGGCCCCATTACCGGAATCGATCCGATGCTCCTGCCGGCGGCGCACGCGCTCGTCCAGGCGCGGACGGACATTCTCGCGGCAGCCTCCTCCCTCGGCGCAGTCCAGCTGTGGTCGAAGCCTGGCGGAGCAGCATCGGTCGCGTTCCATCTCTGCCACGTCGAAGGCAGCATCGATCGCCTCCTCACCTACGGCCGCGGCGAGCAGCTCGATGACCGGCAACGAAAGGCGCTCGCGGCGGAGCGGGAGATCGGCGCGTTCACCTGGCATGCCGAACGTCCGCAGGCGACGCCGCGCAGCCACGCCGAACTGCTTCGCGGCGTCGCGACGAGCATCGAAGCGGCGCTGGCGACATTCGCGGACATCGACCTCGCCGAGCTTCACTCACCCCGACTCGTCGGACGCGCCGGCCTTCCGTCAACGGTGTTCGGGCTGCTCTTCCACGTCGCCGAACACACGCAGCGACACACAGGGCAGATCGTGACGACGGCGAAAATCGTCCGGGGGCTCCTCCCCGCCTAGGAAGACGTGCGTCAGCGCGCGCCGCCGTCGGTCGATCGTCGGAGGCGCACGACGCCGCCTGGCGTCGCGAGCCATGCGAACTCCGGCTGGAGCGCGATGTCGAGCACGGCATCGGCGAGCACACCCGGCTGTTGCAGGGTACGCATCAGCCCCGTCGCGCGATCGATCGTCGCAACGCCGCGGTCACCGCCAACCCAGATCGTCCGCGCATCCACCGCGACGCTGAGCAGGCGGCCCAGCCGTCCGGGATCCGGGTCGCCCTGGGGAAGGCGCACGGCTCCGCTCCGCACGTCGACCAGTGCGATGCGCGCGTCCGTTGCGGCGACGATGACGGTGTCGCTGCGCGCCAAGGCGACGATCGGCCGCTGGAACCACGACGGCGCCGCAGCGCTGAATTCGACAAATCGTGGACTGGGTCCGGCAGCGAGTATCCGGCGCAGTCCAGTTTCCGTTCCGACCCAGAGCGTATCACCGGTACTGACGAGGGCTCGCACCGGCGGCGATGGCAGCAGTCTCGTCTCGCCGTCCGAAGCAGCGGCCCCGCGCTGATCCGTGGAGTCGGCATCGGCGAGCCGAATGACGCCCCGCTCGGTGCCGACCCAGATCCCCCCGCTCGCCGCGACGAGCGCGAAGGCACGTCCCGCCCCGCGATCGAGCATCCAGCGCCACTCGGCCGCCCTCCCGCCAGCCGGCGTACCCGCGGTGCTGCGAGCGACGACGCCTCTGTCGGTAGCCGCGTAGACGACGCCAGCGCGCACCGCGATGTCGTGCACGCGCATACCGGCCAGCGATCCATCCGGGGGACCCCGGAGCCACGCCCACTCCTGAAGGTCCGCGCTCGCTGCGGCGACACCGCCCGTCCCGCGGAAATCCATCCCCAGCGATCCCACCCACACGCCGTCCGATGCCAGCGCAAGCGACGATGCACCGCGCTCGAACAGCCCGTACGGAACCGGCCGCGCACGGTTGAACAACGGGTCGGCGAGATAGGCGCCGCCCCCAGCCGTCCCCAGCCAGACCTCACTCCGGCCCGCAACGCGCGCGCCGGATGTGAGCGGCCATGAGCGCAATGCATCATCGCGTGTCAGGAGGCCGGCGAACGACTGGAGCGACGGGATCTCCGCTCGCAGCGTCTCGAGTGTGGCCGGGAACCGCCGCTGGCCGGCGGGGGGAAGCCCATCGTACATCACCGGCGTGGCAAACCCCGCCGGCGAGACGCGCCACCACTGGTCGCCATAGCCCACGTAGGCCCCGGCGCCCGGGTCCGATCGGTCGAAGAAGATGCGCTCGACACGCCCGGCGATCATGGTTCGTATGAGCTGATCGATCCCCGGGCGGTAGTAGAGGACTTCGCCGAGCGCCGTGATCCATACGGCATCCCCGTCGGGATCGGCGGCAACGCCCGTGATGCGCCCTGCTGGATAGCCCTCCGCCTCGGTCAGCGGCCGGAGCCACCGCTCGGACAGCCCATCCCGAATGGCGAGGCCTGTCTCGGACGCGACGAACACCATCCGCGGCGATGCGGCCACCGCCAGCACCGTCCCGTAGTCGCCGACCGAGACACGATCCTCGTTGAACGCGCCGGCCGATCCCGGCACACTGCTCCCTCCGGTGAACACCCCGCACCCGAGCGCGGCGAGCAGGGCGAGTGCACCCATCGCCCTCATCGCGCCGCGCAGGGAGCCGACGAGAGGGGCCGGCCGCGTCGATGCACGTCGGGCGATCACGATCCGCGAAGCTGAATGATCACGGCATGAGATGTCGAAGGTACGCGTTCGGGTCGTTCAGGAAGGAGCGCATGAGGCTGACGTGGTCGAGCGCTTCAAACGCGACAGGTGCAGGCGGCGTGCGATCGAAGCTGAACAACGTCGCGCCGGGGTACGCGAGCACGATCGGGGAATGGGTGGCGATGATGAACTGCGATGACTGGGCCACCCCGTCGGCGATGAGCGCGATGAGCGCGAGTTGACTCTGCGGCGACAGCGCTGCCTCGGGCTCATCGAGGATGTACAGGCCATCAGGGACAAACCTGGACTGAAACAGCCGAAGGAAGCTCTGCCCGTGCGAGCTCGCGTCGGGGTCGACGCCGTAGCTCCGTTCGAGCTCGGCAATCGATGCACGCATCGGGCCCTGCGCCAGCCCCTTCGCATAGGGCGTGCGCTCCCGGTACTCCTCCTCGAGCTCCGCGATCCGCTCGAGCATCTCCGCGCGCAACCGCGCGACCTGCTTTGCGAAGCCGAAGAAATCCTCGGCCCTGAGGAAGAACCCGCGGTGGGTCCGCCGTTTCCAGACGAGCTTGAGGCGCTGTGCGAGCCTGCGCTGGTGAGCGAGCGTCGGATCGCGATCGGTGCTGTCGGTGCCGACAGTCGGAAGCCCTGTCGCGGTGGCGATCCCTTCGAGCAGCGTAGACTTCCCCGATCCATTCTCTCCCACGAGCATCGTCACGGGCGTCGTGAGCTCGAGCGTCCCGAGATGCGCGATCGTCGGAACGGAGAACGGGAAGCGGTGGGCGTCGGCGGCGGGAATCGCGCGGATGCCAACCGAGGTGAGATGCATCAAGTCATCCGGTCGCCCGGACGCTCCAGCTCGGCGAGCACCGGCGGGCGTCGCCCCGGATGGCGCTCGGCCCACACCAACGCGAGGGCATCGAGCACTCCGCCTAGCTCGACCCCGCGCACCGCATGGCCCCTGTTGGCGATCTCTCCCGCCCGGCCGTGCGCGACTGCGGCGCACCCCGCGGCGACGAACGCGTCGCCGGTCTGGGTGAGCAGCGTCGCGGCGATCCCGCCGAGCACGTCTCCGCTCCCCGCCGCGGCGAGCACCGGAGTTCCCGATGCGCTGACGATCGTCCGCCCCGCGGGATCGGTGATCACCGTCGGTACGCCCTTCAGCAACACCGTGCAGCGGAGCGCGCGCGCCAGTGAAGCTCCGATCTCGAAGCGGTTCGCGAGGACCTCATCGACCGAGCAGCCAGCCAGGCGGGAGAACTCGCCCGGATGCGGCGTGATGAGCGCCGGTCGGCCATCGAGCAGGTCACGCAACGCCGTCGTATCGCCCGCGAACACATTCAGCGCGTCGGCATCGACGACGACGGGGCCGCGCCAGATCCGCAGCACGCGTTCCACCAGCGTGCGCGTGTGCCGCGAGTTGCCGAGCCCCGGGCCAATGAGCAGCCCGTCTCCCCACTTCACGAGGGCGGTCTCGACCTCGTCATCCGACGTCGGCCACGGCAGGGCGAGCGCCTCGATCGCCGCGCTCTGCACCACCGCTACGTTCGCGGGCGCCACGACGAGCCGAACGATGCCGATGCCGCTGCGCATCGCGGCGCGGCTCGCGAGGATCGGGGCGCCCGCCATCCCTTCACCGCCCCCGACGATGATCAGCTTTCGGCGCACACCTTTGTGCGCGTCGGCGTGGATCGGGGAGACACGCGCACGTGCCCATGCGGAGTCGACGAGCAGCGGCATCGCGCCGTCGTCGACATGCGCACCCAGCCCGATGTCGATCACCACGAGTCGTCCGCAATGACTGCGCGCGATGAGTTGGCCGCGCTTGACCGTCCCGAAGGTGAGGGTGAGGTCGGCGATGACACTGCCGTCCGCGCGGCCTGTCGTCGCATCGAGGCCGCTCGGGATATCGAGCGAGACGACGCGCGCGCCCTGGGTGCGTCGCTGGTTGATGTCCGCGATGCCGGCGGCGATGGCCCCCCGCGGTGGTCCGGATGCGCCGGTGCCGAGCAGCGCGTCCACGATGATCTCTTCGCCGCCGTGCGGCTCCTCGTCCGGGAGCAAGCCAATGACCCCGTCACGCTCGGCGCGTGCATCCGCGGTGCGCAGCTCGCCGACTTGCCGCACGCGCGCCGCGATCCCGACGGCGGCGAGTGCTCCCGCGACTACCCACCCATCGCCGCCGTTGTTGCCCGGGCCCGCATAGATCGCCACCCCGCGGCGGGCTGCACGCGGATACCGGAGGATGATCTCGGAGGCCGACGCGGCACCGGCGCGTTGCATCAGTGCGCGCGATGGGATTCCGGCGTCGATCGCGCGGCGGTCAGCCGCGGTGGCCTGGGCTGCGGTGGTGATGCGCACCGTCACGTCGCCGTCACCTGGGAGAGGAGCTGGCGTCAACCATCACCGCACGACTCCACGCGCCGCAGTCGCGAAGCGCGCGCGGCATCCCGCCTACTTGTTCGACTGTCCGAGCGTGCGGCCGATCGAGATCTCGCCGTTGTCGATACGGAGGTTGAAGCCGCACTCGGGATTGTTGCACACCCACGCCTTGTAGGTAATGGGTGCTCCATCCCGCCCGTAGTCGCTGAGCGGAAGCAGCGTTCCCTCACCCTTGCACTTCCGGCACGCCGGAAGCGGACCGTTATCCATGACGGCTCGGATGGGAGTCACCGGCAACGAAGCCCGGTACGCGGCTCATCGCTCACGCGTGGTACGCCCTGCTCCACGGATACTCGCTCTCGAAGGCCCGGTCGAAATCGAACACGTCGCTGAAGTCCTCGCGCGAGTCGGTCGGCTGGCTGAGGAGGAGGCCGAGATCCACCAGCGTGAACACGACGTCGCCAATGTCGGCGGTGGAACGCACGCCCCAGTGGTCGAGGACGAGGCGCGCCGTGAGGCCATAGCGTTCAAGGGCCAGGTCGCGGCACGCCTCGGCGAGCTCGCGTCCGGCGATGTGCCGCCGTTCTGTCAGCCTCGCCTGGGAGTATTCGAGGGCCTGGAGCACGAACAGGTACGCGCGCTCGTGAAAACGAGGCTCGCGCAACCTGATCTGTTCCATGATCCCGTCTCGAAATGCCAGCTCAGACAAGCCGACTCCGCGGTACTGGTGTGCACAATCTCGCCGGGTGCCCCGGCTGCGACAAAAGATGAAGAAGTGTACGGTGGATCACAACCTTTTCCTTCAACGGGGCCGCCTAGTCCGCGAGCACCTCGTCCACGCCGGTCGGCGGCAGGCGATTCACGCGCCGTCCCGACGAATACAGCGGGAACGCCAGCGCCATCTCGCGCACTTCAGCACGAATCGCCTTCAGGTCGGACTCGTTCTCCACGGCGCCGAGTGCGCCCTCGATCAGCCCCGCGATCTGTCGCATCTCGGCTTCCCGCATACCGCGGGTCGTGACCGCGGGTGTCCCGATGCGGATGCCGCTCGTCACGAACGGCGACTGCGTCTCACGGGGAACGGTGTTCTTGTTCACCGTGATCCCGGCGGCGTCGAGCACCTTCTCCGCGACCTTTCCGGTGACGTTCCGGTTCCGGAGGTCAACGAGCATCAGGTGGTTGTCGGTCCCGCCCGACACGACGTCGAAGCCGCGCTCGAGCAGCGCGTTCGCCAGTGCCTGCGCGTTCGCGACCACCTGCTGACAGTAGTCCGTGAACGACGGCTCGAGCGCCTCGTTGAACGCCACTGCCTTGGCGGCGATGACGTGCATCAGCGGCCCGCCCTGAATGCCGGGAAAAATGCTCTTGTCGATCGCCTTGGCGTGCTCCTCGGGACAGAGGATCAACCCTCCGCGCGGACCGCGCAGCGTCTTGTGCGTCGTGGACGTGACGGCGTCGGCATGCGGCACCGGCGAGGGATGCAGGCCCGTGGCGACGAGGCCGGCGATGTGCGCCATGTCCACGAAGAAGCGCGCGCCGATCTCGCGGGCGACCTCCGCGAAGGCGGCGAAGTCGATGATCCGTGCGTATGCGCTCGCACCGGCGACGATCATCTTCGGCCGCTCGCGACGGGCGGTATCGCGCATCTGGTCGTAGTCGATCAGCCCCGAGTCATCGCGCACTCCGTAGCTGATCGCCTTGTAGAGCAGCCCGGAGAAGTTGACGGGCGAGCCGTGCGTAAGGTGGCCTCCGTGCGAGAGGTCCATCCCGAGAAAGGTGTCGCCCGGCTTGAGGAAGGTGAGGAACACGGCGGCGTTGGCCTGTGCGCCGGAGTGAGCCTGGACGTTCGCGTGCTCCGCCTTGAACAGCCGCTTCGCGCGATCGATCGCGAGGCGCTCCACGACATCCACGAACTCGCACCCGCCGTAATAGCGCTTTCCCGGATACCCCTCGGCGTACTTGTTCGTGAGCGGTGTGCCCATTGCCTCCATGACCGCCGGCGACACGAAATTCTCGCTCGCAATAAGCTCGAGCCCTTCGCGCTGCCGCTTCAGCTCGTCCTCGATGGCGTGTGCGACCTCCGGGTCGTCGCGGCGAAGCGCGGCGCCCGGCGGAACATGATCCCACTCAGGCCAGGTCATTCGGTATCCCCGTCGATCTTGTCCACGCGGCGCCCGTGACGGCCTCCCTCGAACTCCGTGTCCAGCCACAGGCGCAGGCTCGCTTCCGCATCCGCGTCCGACATGAAGCGCGAGGGGAGGACGAGGATATTGGAATCGTTGTGACGCCGCGATAGCTCCGCAATCTCGGGGTTCCACGCGAGCGCAGCGCGAACGTGTGGGTGTCGGTTGGCCGCGATGTCCATCCCGATCCCCGATCCGCAGAGCAGCACACCACGCCTGGCCTCGCCAGTGGAGATGGCGTGGGCAACAGGGTGCGCGTAATCCGGATAGTCGGACGGCTCGGGCGACGTCGCGCCGAGATCATCCGGTTCGTAACCGAGTTTCTTCAGGACGCCGACCAGCTTCTGCTTCATCTCGAAGCCGGCGTGATCGGCCGCGATCGGGATGCGCTCGGCGCGCGCCATCACGTGCGGTGCGTCGTGGGCCATGTGCGTACCAGCGACCCAACCGACTTCAGCCGGCGCTCCGCGAGGCGATCCGCTGCCTGGTAGGTCGGGATGCCGTCCTGCTTCGCGATCTCGAACACGTGGAGCACCGTGTCGTAGATCTCCGCTGCCTGCCGCAGCGCGCGCGACGCGTCCCAACCCGCCAGCTCACCGTAGACGTTGATGACGCCACCGGCGTTCGCGACGTAGTCGGGCGCGTAGAGGATGTCCTTCTCCTCGAGCTCATCGCCGTGACGCGGCTCGAGCAGCTGGTTGTTCGCCGCGCCTGCCACGATCTCGACCTTTAGCTGCGGCATCGTGACATCGTTGATGATGCCGCCGAGCGCGCAGGGCGCGAAGATATCGGCCTTCGCGGCGTAGATGTCGTCCAGGGACACGGCGCGCGCACCGAACTCCTCGACGACGCGGCGTACGCGCTCGGCGTCGATGTCGGTGACGATGAGCTTCGCGCCGGCCTCGTGCAGCTCCTTCGCGAGGTAGTAGCCCACATGCCCGCACCCCTGCAGGGTGACGGTCTTGCCGGTGAGATCATCGGATCCCCAGCGATACATCGCGGAAGCCTGAATCGACCGGAACACGCCGTGCGCGGTGACGGGCGACGGATCGCCCGAGCGGCCAGCGAGCCCGGCGACGTGGTCCGTGTCCATGTGCACGAAGTCCATGTCATGAGTGCTCGTCCCAACATCCTCCGCCGTGATGTACCGCCCACCGAGGCTCTCGACGAAGCGCCCGTGCGCACGGAAAATGAGCTCGCGCTTCGTCGTCTTGTTGTCGCCAATGATGACCGCCTTGCCGCCGCCGAGATTGAGTCCGGCCACGGCGTTCTTGTAGGTCATGCCGCGCGCGAGGCGGAGGGCATCGACGATCGCCTCCTCGCTGCTCGCGTACTGCCAGAAGCGCGTCCCGCCGAGCGCCGGGCCGAGCGTCGTGCTGTGGATCGCGATGATCCCACGGTAGCCGCACGACGCATCGTGGCAGAGGACCACCTGCTCATGGCCCATCTTCGAGACGGTGTCGAAGAGGTCGAGGTCAGTGGTGGAAGGAATGGACCCGTCTCGCGTGCTGGCGCCGGCGGCGCCGGGGCTGCGGGACGTGGCGCCGCGACTGACGGCGGCCGGTGCGGCCGCACTCATGGGGACGGAGCCCCCGTTCTCACGAGGCATTGAGCCCTCTGGCGATGACGATGCGCTGGATCTCCGAGGTGCCCTCGTAGATCTCGGTAACCTTGGCGTCACGGAACAACCGCTCCACGGGATACTCCTTGATGTAACCGTACCCGCCGAAGATCTGGATCGCCTCGGTGGTAGCGTACATCGCTGTCTCGCTCGAGAACAACTTGCTCATCGAGCTGAATTGGGTGATGGTCTCGCCACGATCCTTCGCGGCCGCGGCCATATGAAGCAACGCTCGGGCCGCGGTGACCCGGGTCGCCATGTCGGCAAGCTTGAACTGGATCGCCTCGAATTCCCGGATCGCCCTGCCGAACTGCTTCCGCTCGCTGGCGTAGCGCACCGATGCCTCGAGTGCCGCCCTGGCGATCCCGATCGACTGCGCCGAGATGCCGAGGCGGCCATTGTCGAGCGACTGCATCGCGTAGATGAACCCCTGCGACGGGTCGCCGAGGAGATTCGCGGCGGGGACGCGCATACCGTCGAAGATGAGCTGCACGGTGGGCGAGGCGCGGAGCCCCATCTTGTCTTCCTTCTTTCCCACCGCGAACCCGGGGAGATCCGGCGTCACGATGAATGCGCCGATGCCGCGCGCCCCTTTTCGATCATCGCCGGAATCCGTTCGCGCCATGACGAGGATGACGTCCGCCGAGCTCCCGCTCGTCACCCACGACTTCGTGCCTTCGAGGATCCAGTCGTCGCCGTCGCGCGTCGCCTGCGCCCGAAGCGCCGCGGCATCCGACCCGGCATCCGGCTCCGACAGCGCGAACGCACCGAGCATCTCGCCGCGTGCCATTGGGCGCAGGAAGCGCTGCTTCTGGTCCTCGGTCCCCCAATGCAGGATCATCTGCGTCGGAAGCGAGTTGTGCACGCTCATCAGGACCGCTGCGGACGCATCGACCGCCGCGATCTCCTCGAGCGCCAGCAGGTAGGTCAGCGTGTCCACGCCAAGCCCGTCGTACGCCTCGGGGATGAGCATGCCGAGGAACCCGAGATCGCCGAGCTTCGACACGAGCGATCGGTCGAAGTATGCATCGCGATCCCATGCCGCAACGTGCGGCGCGATCTCCGCCAGCGCGAAATCCCGGGCGAGGCGCTGGACTTCGCGCTGCTCCTCCGAGAGACCGAGCAGCCCGTGGGAGGGCGACACCGTTGTCGCGCTCATGCGGCGTACCGGTAGAAGCCGCGTCCCGACTTCCTGCCCAGCCAGCCGGCGGCGACATACTTCCGCAACAACGGGCACGGCCGGTACTTCGGGTCGCCAAGGCCGCGATGCAGCACCTCGAGGATCGCGACACAGGTGTCGAGCCCGATGAGATCGGCGAGGGCGAGCGGGCCCATGGGATGGTTCATCCCCAGGGTCATCACCTGATCGACCGCCTCCGGCGTGCCGACGCCTTCCATGACGCAATACACCGCCTCGTTGATCATCGGCATGAGTACGCGATTCGACACGAATCCGGGATAGTCGTTGACTTCCACGGGCGTCTTCCCGAGCCCGCGACTCAGCTCGATGACTCTCGCCGTCGTCGCATCCGATGTCGCGAGCCCGCGAATGATCTCCACGAGCTTCATCACCGGGACCGGATTCATGAAGTGCATGCCGACGACGAGCTCCGGTCGCTTCGTCCGCTGGCCGATCTCCGTGATGGAGATCGAGCTCGTGTTGCTGGCGAGGATGGCGCCGGCCGGCGCGATCTCGTCGAGCTCTCGGAAGATCCGGAACTTGAGCTCGACGTTCTCGGTGGCCGCTTCGATGACCAGGGTCGCATCGCTCGCGGCGGCGAGCCCGTCGGCCGTGTTCAGCCGGCCGAGCGTCGCCTCCCGCTGCGCGGCGTCGAGCGTCCCTTTCTTCATCTGGCGATCGAGGTTCTTCTCGATCGTCGCCCGCCCCCTTGCGAGCGCATCGGCGGAGACGTCGATCATCGTCACCGGAAATCCGGCGCCCGCGAAGACGTGCGCGATGCCGTTCCCCATCTGCCCTGCCCCGACCACCGCTATCCGTTCAGTCACGCTGATCCTCTCGCGGGCGAGCCCGCCGAACGCAAAGAAACGCAAGGACGCCACTCATACCGAGGACAGCGCCGATCCCACCCTCCGGCCCCCAGGTACCGCCTGTCAGCCAATCCGGGCCGGCATCAACGAGCTGGTAGTCCGGAGTCGCAATGGCGAGACCGCTGACCGCCGTGTGCAGCACGCCCGCCATCATCCAGTTCCAGGCGAGGTGCATGGCCGTCGCCGCATACAGGCTGCCCGTGACCACGACCACTACACCAAGCAGGACTCCGGCCAGAACCACCGCGGTGATGCTGAGGGCGCTCGAACCGGGGTTGGGAATGTGCAGCAGCCCGAACACAATGCTCGTCAGTCCCACGGCGACACGCCAGTCGAGGCTCTTCCGCAACACCGTGAGAACGTATCCCCTGAGCATGAGCTCCTCGGCGAAGGCGAGCGGGGCGAGCACGACCAGCGCGCGAACGGCCTCGGCGAGGGAGCTCCCCGGGCCGTCGGGCTGAAATCGCATCCAGCCGGATGCCGCGAGCATTAGCGACGGGATGCCGATCGCCAGCGCGCCCAGCAAGGCATTCCAGCCGAGCAACCCGGGACGCGCCGCGCTCCGACCGAGACCTGCCGCCGACCAGGGAAGGCGGTCCACCCGCCGGAGACATATCCCGTGGGCGACGAGCAGCCCGATGACCATCAGCCAGCCGTAGAGGATCAGCCGCTCGCCGGCGAGGCCAGCGAGGGTTTGCGCGACGGGATAGACGATGGCCGTGGCGGCCTGGACGGCGAATACCGCGATGACCGTGAACAGCGCGATTCGCCACAGTGCCCGGAGCGTGCCATCCTCCGTGACCCAGAGCCGGCGCGCCCACACGGCGCGGTCTCAGGCGCGCGCGGGGCGGATCAGTGCAGCGACGATCGCCTTTGCGAGGTCCAGCGCGGCGAACGGCAGCACCCCGAGTACCGCGGCCCGCTCGACGCTCCCGGTAAGCACGCCCAGCTGGGCGAAGCCGCCGAGATAGATCGCGAGCATCCCCGCCGCCGCCGCCGCGAACCGCCGCCCAAAGCCGGCCGTGGTCGGCGCGAGCGAGCCTGCGACGAAGGCGGCTACGGGATACGCCAGGAGATACCCGCCTGTCGGCCCGAAGAGTCGCGCGAGGCCAGGAGCACCCATCGGTGCAAAGACGGGAAGTCCCGCTGCGCCCGCCGCCAGGTACATCATCATGCCCACCGCGCCGGCCACCGGTCCGAGCCAGAGCCCGGCAAGCACGACGACCAAGGGCTGGAGGGTGATCGGAACCGGTGTATTGGGCAGCGGGATGGCGACCTGGGATGCCGCCGCGAGCGCAGCCGCGAACCCGAGCGTCCCGACGACCGTCAGCGCCCGCGGCCGGACGCGGCCCACTGCCATCGTGTCGATGCGCATCACTTCATTCGCTCCACGCTGAGCGCCACGGCATCGCCGCCGCCCAGACAAAGTGTGGCCAGCCCCGTGTGCGCATCCCGGTCGCGCATCGCGTGGAGCAGTGTCGTCAGCACCCGCGCGCCGCTGGCGCCGATCGGGTGACCCAGCGCGACTGCGCCGCCATTGACGTTGACTCGGTCCCAGTCCCAGCCGAGGCCCTGGCCGTTGGCGAGCGCCTGCACGGCGAACGCCTCGTTGGCTTCCACGAGGTCGTAGTCGGAGATCCGCGTGCCGCTCTTCTTCATCAGGTTCTGCACCGCCTGAATGGGTGCGAAGAAGAGATCCTGCGGTGCGGTTCCGCCCGTTGCGTACTGCGTGATGCGCGCGAGGATCGTCAACCCGTGCGCGCGTGCGTACTCCTCGGACGCGACGACGAGCGCAGATCCGCCGTCGTTGAGGCTCGAGGCATTGCCTGCGGTGACGCTGAGATCAGCGCTAGCGCCGGTCTTGCCCGGAAACGCGGGCTTCAGCTTCGCGAGACTCTCCGCAGTCGTATCCTTCCGCGGACCCTCATCGGTGTCCACGACCGTCGGCCCCTTGCGGCCGGGCACCTCGACGGGGACGATCTCGTCCCGGAAGCGACCGGCCTCGATCGCGGCGATTGCCTTGCGGTGCGAGGCGACGGCGAACTCGTCCTGCTGCTGTCGGTTGATGCCCGCCTTCTTCGCGGTGTACTCGGCATGGCCGCCCATGTGCACGTCACACGACGCGCACCAGAGTCCATCGAGGATGACACCGTCCACCATCTGCTGGTCGCCGAGCTTCACGCCGTTGCGCATACCGTGGACGTAGTACGGCGCGTTCGACATCGATTCCTGGCCGCCCGCGACGATCAGTCGCGCGTCGCCCGCGCGAATCGCTTGTGCCGCGAGCATCACGGCGTTCAACCCGGATCCGCAGACCTTGTTGATCGTGAGCGCGGAGACGGCCGGCGGCAGGCCCGCCTTGAGCGACGCCTGCCGCGCCGGCGCCTGGCCGACGCCGCCCTGGACGACGTTGCCCATGATCACCTGCTCGACATCCTCGATCGGGACGCCGGCGCGCTGAAGCGCTGCCTTGATCGAGATGCCGCCGAGCTCCGGTGCGGACATGGCGCTCAACGCGCCGAGGAACTTGCCGATCGGCGTGCGAGCTGCGGAGACGATGACGGCCTGACGAGAGGGATCAGACATCCGGAAACCGAGAGCAAAGGGGAATACTGCTTGGACTTCGTACGGACTGACCGCGACTTCGTACGGATCTGCACTGCTTACTGCGCACGCAGTTCGTACTCGCTACTGCGTACGGTCGTTTGGGCTCGACGAGAAACTAAGCAGGGACCGGGCCGCCCGGTTCCTCGTGCGCTGTCAGCGTCAGTGCGCGCGAGCGGATCTCCTCGGCGACGTTGGCTACGAAGCGGTCGACCGGCACCGCGCGCGGCTTCTGCTCGCGCCCCGCTCCCCGCACGTTGATCGCGATCGTTCCCGACTCGGCCTCGCGCTTCCCGATGACGGCCATGTACGGCGTCTTCATCCGCGCACCTTCCGCGATGCGGTATTTCAGCGTCTCGGAGCGCGCGTCGAGCTGCACGCGAACGCCGGCGGCTCGCAGCTTCTCCGTGACATGCGCGGCGAAACCACCCACTTCCTCGGTGATGGGGAGGACGCGTACCTGGTCCGGTGACAGCCACACCGGGAACGCGCCGGCGAAATGCTCGATCAAGCCGCCGACGAAGCGTTCCATCGACCCGACGAGCACGCGATGCAGCATCACCGGACGGTGCGGCGCGTTGTCGGGGCCCGTGTACTCGAGCTGGAAGCGCTCGGGAAGGTTGAAATCCAGCTGCACCGTCGGCCCCTGCCACTTGCGTCCGATCGCATCGATGAGCTTGAAGTCGAGCTTCGGCCCGTAGAACGCGCCGCCGCCCGCGTCGATCATGAACGCCTGGCCGCGCTCATCGAGGATGCTCGAGAGGGTGCGCTCGGCGTTCTCCCACACCTCGGGGCTGCCGAGCGCGTTCTCCGGCCGCGTCGAGAGCTCGATGGTATAGGGGTATCCGAAGGTGCGAAGCATCTCGTCCACGAGCTCGAGCAACCGGACGATCTCGCCCCGTACCTGGTCGGGGGTGCAGAAGACGTGGGCGTCATCCTGGGTGAAGCCGCGCACGCGCATCATCCCCTGGAGCACGCCGCTCCGCTCGTAGCGATACACCGTGCCGAACTCGGCGAACCGGATGGGCAGGTCGCGGTACGAGCGCGAGCGCGACTGGAAGATGCAGATGTGTCCCGGACAATTCATCGGCTTCGGGCGATACGCGGCACCCTCGACATCCATCGCGGCGAACATCCCGTCCTTGAAGCTCACGAGATGTCCTGAGATCTCGAACAGCTTCTCGTTGACGATGTGCGGTGTGTACACCAGGTCGTAGCCGTGGCGCTGGATGAGGTCGCGCTCGTAGGTCTCGATCTCGTTGCGGATGATCGCGCCGCGTGGATGCCACAGAATGAGGCCCGGGCCCACGCGCTGGTCGGTGGAGAAGAGGTCGAGATCCTTCCCGATGACGCGGTGGTCGCGCCGCTTCGCCTCCTCGATGCGGTGGAGGTACGCCTCCAGCTCATCCTTCGAGAACCAGGCAGTGCCGTAGATGCGCTGGAGCATCTGCCGCTTCTCGTCGCCGCGCCAGTACGCGCCTGCCGTGTGCAGGAGCTTGAAGTGCTTGACGTACGAGGTGTCCTGGACGTGCGGTCCACGACAGAGGTCAACGAAAGGACCATCTGTATATGTCGAGATGATCTCGTCGTCCGGGAATTCTGCCAGCCGCTCCAGCTTCAGCGGATCATCCGCGAAGCGAACCGCGGCGTCCTTCATCCCGACTTCCTCGCGCACGAACGGAAAGCTCGCGGCGACCACCGACGCCATCTCCTTCTCGAAGGATTCGAGATCGTCGGGGGTGAACGGCTGGGCGACCTCGAAGTCGTAGTAGAAGCCGTCGTCGATCGACGGGCCGAATCCGATCTTCGCATCCGGGCGAAGGCGCCGGACGGCGGTCGCCAGGATGTGCGCGCTGGAGTGCCGCAGCACATCGAGTGCGCGCGGATCCTTCGCCGTCAGCACGCGGAACGATCCGCCGGCGCGGAGCGGCGTCATGAGATCCTGCACCTCGCCATTCACCTCGACGGCGATGGCATCGCGCAACAGGCGCTGTCCAATCGATCCCACGACGTCGCGCCCCCGCGTTCCCCGGGGCACATGCCGGGGGGAGCCATCGGGCAGCGTGAGGGTGATCATCTCGTCCTGCATGACATCGCTCACGTCAGCGTACCTGCTCGATGAGTGGAACGGGTTGAGTGCCGTAGAGGAAAAAGAGCACGACGCCGGCGACCACGACGGCGAACACAAGACCCCAGAGAACGAGCCGCCGTGTCTGGCCGCGATCGGTGCGCGACGGGGGCGGAGAAGTCATGGAATGCACGCTCCCGCGGAGTCGGTAGGTGGCCTTGTTTTTGCACCCCGAGCATGATGTTCATGCGTGCGATGCTCGCGTGTGCGACCTTCGAAAGCTATCCTTCGGCTACATCCTCCGCCACAGGTCGTCTATGTCATTCCACTACGAAGACAGGGAGTCATCCAGCAACGGACTGCTCACGCTCGCGCTGGGCGCGGTCGCGGGCCTCGCTGTCGGCGTGGTCGTCGCGCAGCGGTTCGGCGGACTGGCTGGCCTCACCGCGCGCCTGCGCGAGCGGCTCGGACAGGGCGCCACCGAGATCGACGATGACTACGACATCGAGGACTACGACTCGGACGAGCTGGATGATGCGGACGACGAGGACGGCGATGCGATGCTCGAGGAGCGCGTGCTGGAGGCCTATCGCAACGATCCCATCATGAGCGAGCGCGGCGTGGACATCGGTGCGATCGGCGAAGGCGTCATCGAGCTCGCCGGCTGGGTGCATGACGAAAGCGAGGTCGCTCACGCCGTCACCATCGCGCGCGGCGTCCCGGGCGTCGAGACGGTCGTCAATCGCATTGCGATCGGCGAGATCGAGTCCGCGTTCGACGACAACGTCCGTCGCTACGAAGCGGGCGATCCCGAGCTCGCCGAAGCCCACTGGGAAGGGCAGCAGGTCGGCACCGGGCGCCGTCGCCAGGGCACGTCCGACGAGTTCGACCGTCATGCCGACCCCAAGCCGAAGCTCGAGGACCGCTGGCTCAGCGCAGACGAAGCGATCCGCGAAGCCGCGAACGATGCGGAGCAGGACACGCTGACGGGCGCGCGGAAGGCAGCGAAAAAGGGCGGCCGCAGCGCGCGCACTGATGGATCGGCGATCGCGCCGTCGGGCGTACCGAAGGCCGACCACGTCGCGGATCCGGAGTCGGCCCCCGACACGACGCGCTGACGCACGATCTTTTCCGCGTCAGCACGACGAGTCGACGGGCCGCCCACCAGGGCGGCCCGTCGCTCGTTTCCGGAGAGCGCGACGCCCGTTAGCTTTCGTCGAACGCTGCCTCTGCGCTCCGCCGCGTGAACGGCCGGGGACACGGCTTCACCCTTCCGCACGATGACCACTCCAGCCACGACACAATCGCCGGACGAGACGCTCGGCGAGGCCCAGCGGTACGCGCAGTGGGAAGCGAACGGCGCCTTCGTCGCCGACGCCTCGCGCTCGACGCGGGCGGGCGGCGATGTCGAACCGTTCACGATCGTGA
>JANPKQ010000039.1:0-1710 GCA_031426115.1 Gemmatimonadaceae bacterium
GAGCACGGGCGCCGGCAGGAGCAATGGCAGCTCGGTTCCCCCGAGGATCACGCCATCGATTCCGTCTTCATCCCGCAGACGGGCGATGAGTGAGAGGAACTCGTCGCGAGTCGCATCCCGGAATTGTCCCGCGAGCAGCTCACCGATGTACCGCTCGTGCACCCACGCGCGGTCCGCGGTGGTCGGAGGCACCACGGCGATCCCTCGCCGGCCGAACAGCTCGGGGTAAAAGCTGCCGTCCATCGTGAATCGCGTGCCGAGGAGCGCCAACCGGGTGAGTCCCCGGCGTCGGGCTTCATCCGCGCAGGTCTCGACGATGCTGACCAGCGGCACCGGCGATCGGGCAGCGAGGTCGTCGAACACGATGTGGGGAGTGTTGGCCGTCATCGCGATGAAGCTGACGCCGGCTCCCGCGAGGCGGTGGAGCGATGCCAGCAGGTACTCGATGAGCGCGGGTCGATCGCTCGCGACGAGGCGCAGCGCCCGCTGCACATCGAGACTGTCGATGATGA
This sequence comes from Gemmatimonadaceae bacterium, assembly GCA_031426115.1. Classification (GTDB taxonomy): domain Bacteria; phylum Gemmatimonadota; class Gemmatimonadetes; order Gemmatimonadales; family Gemmatimonadaceae; genus JANPKQ01. Next base: position 513 of record JANPKQ010000039.1, read on the forward strand.
TCGACGGCGCCGTCGCCGGATCGTCGTGTTTCCACGCTTCGAGAAGTCGGCGGTAGTAGTCGATCGTGGACTCGGGTCCGAGACCGCCGACGAGTCCGACCGAGCTCACGCGAACTGCCGCGGCGCTGTCACTGATCGACGGCGCCGCGTCCGCCTGCGCTGTACGCACCGCGGAGTTGCTCCAGGCCCGATCGACGAGGACCCGTGATGGTCAGGGCTCGTCCCCACTAGGCCCATAGATCTGGGGCACGGTCGATCCCATCGGGCGCAGGTAGGTCGTGATCTGACCGCGGTGGTGAACGATGTCGAAGAGGAAGCTCCACGCCATCGGCGAGGCGGGCCGTTCGCTCCCGAAGAACTCGAGCTTGCCGTCCCACCGTGCGGCGGGGAGCGCCGCCCACCGCGCGGGCAAGCCCGCACTCTGCTTCTCGTAGGCCGCAAGGACTTCCTTCATCGTCGCCGGCAGCGGGGGCGGCGCCCACTCCGCCTTTCCTGTCTCGAGCGCCTCGATGATCATTGTCTCCTCGCACACGACCTGCCAGGCGATCTCCTTCGCCGTGCGGGATTTCGGGTCGGGGCGGTAGTCCGAGTCCTCGGGGATCCGCGCGAGGACGTTCCGCGTCGTCTTCGACTCGTTCGTCCAGAACTTTGTGAAGAGCGCTTTCTCGTTCACGGCAACTTCTCCGTCACGTGAAGGGTCAGGGCGATGCCAACGGTTGCGACGAACCGGGGCCGCTGTGTGGGCGAAGAATAAAACGCGTGGCCACGGGGGGCGCGAGGATGAGCCGTGTCCACCACGGTTCTCCAACCTCACGCACCGACGCGCTCCGCGCTGGATGGCTCGATTGGCCGGAGCACGCGGCAGGGGTTTCCGGCAGCGACCACCGAGGGAGGCACCGAGCGCGTGACGACGCTCCCCGCACCGATGACAGCATCATCGCCGATGGAAATACCGGGAAGAACGATGGTACCACCACCGATCCACACGCGGCGACCGATGGTGATCGGGTGCGCGAGCTCGGGGCCTGCCGTGCGAGCGGCCGCGTCGATCGGATGCGACGCCGTGTAGAGCTGCACCGCCGGCCCGAGTTGAGTGAGCGACCCGATCGTGATTGTCGCACAGTCGAGGAGGACGCAGTTGAAGTTGATGAAGACATTTGCTCCAAGGGCGATGTGCGCGCCGTAGTCGCAGAAGAAC
>JANPKQ010000040.1:0-7533 GCA_031426115.1 Gemmatimonadaceae bacterium
GTTGCCGCGGTTCGTGGGTACGCGGCAAACCTTGTCACCAATATGAGTTAGGGGTAAGTTAACCCCGGCCGCCTCCGCGTCTCGGAAGGTGCCTTCTCTCCCCGGAGCGTACCGCGCTGATGTCCAACGTCGCGAAACTCAAGAAGAAGGCAATTGAGTTCGAGCAGAAGAAGCAGTTCGACAAGGCGCTGGCGCTTTACGTCCAGATTCTGGATGAGTCCGATGACAAGGACGACGCCGATGTCGCCCTGTTCAATCGCGTCGGGGACCTCATGCTCCGCCACGGCAAGGTGGCCGAGGCCCTGAACTACTACGAGAAGGCCGTCGACCTCTACGCAGAGGGCGGCTTCTTCAACAACGCCATCGCGCTCTGCAACAAGATCCTGCGCAACTCCCCCGGCCGTAACTCGATCTACTACAAGTTGGGCAAGATCAGCGCGAAGAAGGGGTTTGCGAGTGACGCCAAGCAGAACTTCCTCGAGTACGCCGACCGGATGCAGAAGGCCGGCCAGATGGACGAGGCGTTCCGCGCGCTGAAGGAGTTTGCCGACCTCTGCCCTGACCAGGACGATGTGCGGCTCATGCTGGCAGAGCAGCTTACGAAGCGCGAGCGCAAGGGCGAGGCGATGGAGCAGCTTCAGACCCTCTATGACCGCTTCCAGGCCGAGGGGCGCGAGCTGGAGGCCCGCGCCACCGCCGACCGGATGCGCGCCATCGATCCCGCGGCCGAGCCAAAGGCTCCATCGCAGTCCGAGCGAGCGCCCAAGGCGGGCGAGCTGGTTTTTCTCGATGTGGACTACGGCGACGAGCCCGTGCGAAAGCCTGGCCGATCGGGGAAGAACCCGTTGGCGGACGCTCCGGCGCCCCCGCGTCCCAAGTCTGCGGCGCCGGCGCCAGCGGCTGCACCGACGAGACCGGTGCCCCCGCCGGTGGCGCCCTCGCGCCCTCAGCCAGAGGTCGTTGAGCGCGCCCCCGAACCAGTCGCCGAAAGCGTGGCTTTCGCTCCTCCGCCTGGGGTCGCGAATGAGCCGGTGTACCTCCCGCCGCTCGACGAGCCGACCGAGACAGCCCCGATCCCCGGCTTCGAGACCAGCCTCGCCGGGCTCGATTCCGACCTCGGCGCATCGCCTCCTGCGGGGGATTCGCTGCTTGGCCTCGAGCGCACATCAGTAGGCGGGGAGTTCGACAGTTCCACCCTCGGCGGGATGTCCCGGCCCGACGACGGCGGGATGTTCACGACGTTCGACGTCGCGGATCACGCCGCCCTCGAGGACACTGTGGTGCGACCGGAGCATGATCTGGCGCTGCCGGGCGAGCTCCCTTTGCTCGAGCTTCCCGACTTCGGGGCGGTGGACGGTGGCCCGGACATTCCGCTCATCATGCCGGACGACCCCATGCCACCCCGGCGGCCGAGCACCGAGGTCATGGCTGAACTCGATCCGCCGCTGATCGAGCTGACCGGGTTCGACTTCGATATCCAGAAGGACAACTCGGCCCTGCTGTCGCTACCTGATGGTGAGGCTGACGTGGCCGCGGAGGCCGACGATCCGGATCCGCTGAGCTCATTGTCGACCGAGTCCCCGACCGCCGCACTTTCAGGACGGCGAATTTCGGGAAGCACCCCCCTCGCGGAGAGCGTAGAGTCGCTCGCTGCCGAGCTGGCCTCACGCGAAGGCGACTCGGCCCTGCGCCGACGGCTGGGGGAAGCGCTGCTCGAGCGCGGCGAGCGCGAGCGCGGGCTGCAGGAGCTCGAGATGGCGATGATAGGGTTCGAGCGGAGCGCCGACTACGAGAGCGCGCGCTCGGTCGCGGACGAGATCATTCGTCTCGATCCGAACTCCGTTCGGCATCACCAGAAGCGCGTCCAGTATGCGTTTCAGGCGAACGACACTCCCCGGCTGGTGGAGGCCTATCTCGAGCTCGCGGACGCTCTCTTCCGGGGTGGACAGGGAGACAAGGCGCACACGGTGTATCAACGCGTGCTCGAGCTTGCCCCGAACGACATCCGCGCGCAGGCAGCGCTGAGCGCCTTCGTCGATTCGGCCCCGGCGAAAGCCCCGCCCGCGCCGTCGAACACAGGAGCGTTTCGTCGCTATTCGGCGAACACCAAGCGCGCGTCCGCGCCGGCTCCCGCGCCTGCGAAGGCTGTCCGACCCGTGCGCGTGGAAACGAATGCGGATGAGTTCGTGAACCTCGGCGACCTTCTCCGCGACGATGAGGTGCCCAAGTCGACGCGCATGGTGGTCGAGGAACAGGCGCCGAGCGGCGACGAGCAGGCCGACTTCCGCGACATGCTGAAGCGGTTCAAGCGCGGGATCGCGGAGAACGTGGACGAGGAGGATCACCAGAGTCACTACGACCTCGGTGTCGCATTCAAGGAGATGGGTCTCCTGGATGAGGCGATTGGCGAGTTCCAGAAAGCCTTGCGAGCGTCCGATCAGCGGGTTCGAACCTATGAAGCGCTGGGTCAGTGCTTCATGGAGCGATCCCAGTTCGACGTCGCCGTCACGATCCTCGAACGGGCCGTCGCCGATGGGAAGGTCGGTGATGAGCAGCTCGTCGGCGTCCTGAATCTCCTGGGCTATGCATCGGAGGCGCTCGATCGCTACGAGGACGCCCTGACCTACTATCAACGCGTCTTCGCCGTGGACATCCAGTTTCGCGACGTCGCGGACCGCATTCGCGCGCTCGAGCGGGTCGCACAGTGAGCGCGACGGCTCGCGTCACAACGCGCGTTCCTCCGGCGCTCCAGGAGATTCAGGCGCCGGTGCGCGACGAGCTCGATCGCGCCGCCGAGGAGCTGACACGCATTGTCGCGGCGGACTTTCCGCTCATCGACGACGTGAACCACCACCTCCTCGCTATGCGTGGCAAGATGTTCCGGCCGACGCTCGTATTGCTCGCCAGCAGCGTCGAAGGGAACCGGTCGCCCCGCGCGGTGACGCTGGCCGCCGTCGTGGAGCTCATTCACCTCGCGACGCTCGTCCACGACGATGCCGTCGATCATTCCTCCCTTCGGCGGGGAATGCCCACGATCAACGCCCTGTTCAGTCACCAGATCAGCGTTATCATGGGCGACTATCTGTACTCACGCGCCCTGGCCGAACTGGTCGCGGCAAGCGATTTCGAGGCGCTACGCGTGATGACGAGAGCGACGATTGCGATGACTGTCGGTGAGATGAGGCAACTGGCGGCGGTGGACGCGCTGGCGTTCTCGGAGGCGGATTACGATGAGCTCATCCGGTCCAAGACGGCATCGCTGATCTCGGCGGCCTGCGAGGTGGGAGCGATATCGGGGGCAGAGACTCACCGGGCGGCGCTCAAGTCGTACGGGGAGCGTCTCGGAATGGCCTTCCAGATCGCCGACGACCTTCTCGACTATACCGAGGGCCAGGAAATGACGGGTAAACCTGCCGGTCTCGATCTCCGGGAGCACAAGGTGACCCTTCCGCTCATCGCGGCCCTCCGGGAGATGCCGGCGTCGGCTCGTGCCCGCGTGGATGCCCTCTTCGCCGCGCCTGAACCTGCCGAAACCGAGATCGCCAACGTCGTGTCGATTGTGACGGAGTATGGCGGCCTCGACTATGCAAGAAGGCGGGGCGAGCTGTTTGCCCAGCAGGCTGAAGAGGCGTTGAGCACCCTTCCGGAAAGCCCGGCCCGGGCAGCGCTCTACGATGCTATCGGTTACGTCATGGACAGGCGGGCTTAATGGCGACGGGATCCTCGAAGCACCGGCCAGTGTTTCATGTAATAGTGCTGGTGATCGGATTCATTGTTGGTGGGTTCCTCCAGGTGTTCGCACGGAACGTGCTTCCTGCAGGCGCAGTGAAGTCGTTCTTCACCGAAGGGTACGTGGTACCTTCGATCGGCCCCTTGCCGATCGACCTCATCATTCTGAAGTTCGCGATCGGTCCGGTGGCACTCGACGTTTCGCTCCTCAGCCTCGTGGGCGTTCTCGTCGCCTACCTGATCGCTCGCTCCCTGTTCTAGGAGAAGGCCATGTTCAGCAATATCGGAATGCCCGAGATTCTCATCATCCTCGTCGTGGTGCTACTCCTCTTCGGGGCGAAGCGCCTCCCGGAGATTGGCTCCTCGATGGGGAAGGGAATCCGCGAGTTCAAGAAGAGCATCAACGACATGAATCGATCGGTCACGGAGATCGATCGCGAAGAACGAGCCGACCTGCCGCGCGAGCGACCGGACGCGGCGCCCGCTGTCGCTCGTGACGAAGAGGCCCTGCCGGAGCCGAAGCGGCTGCTGAACTAGGCAGCGGCTCTGCGGCAGCAGCTACGAGGCGCGCAGCGTCTCGATGATGTGGCTGATGTCGAACCGGGCACGGTAGAGCTCACGCGCCGCCGAGCCGACACGATCTCGCGCTGAGGCGTCCGTCAGTAGGTCCGCCACCGCGCCGGCAAGGCCGGTGGTGTCATCGGGGGCCGCGAACACTGCGGCTCCGCTGTCTTTCCAGAACGGCTCCGACGCGAAGCCCAGCGTGGTAACCGTCGGCCGCCCGAGCGACAGGCCAGCCATGAACGATGTTCGCCGTGTTGACACTCCGTCCGTATAGGGCTGGAGCAGTACGTCGCACGCGTGGAGGTACGGCGGCACCGCCTCCGGCGCCAGCGGGCCCGTGGCGCTGACCCTCCCCGAAAGGTCGGGCCGCAGTGCGATCAGTTCCGCTGCCGCCTCCGGGCCACCGGGTCCGATCAGGACGACCGAGTAGTCGCTGAGCGTCGTAGGAAGCGTCGCAAGGACGCGAATCAACAGGTCTCGAAGGTCACGTCCGAAGGTCCCGAAATGGCCTACAAGCAGTCTGTCAGTGGCGCCTAACTCTTTCCGGACTCGCCGGATCTCCGCCGCATCGAAGGTCGCGGGAATCGTACTCGGCAAGGGCAGCCACCTGAACGGAACGGCTCGGCCCAAGGTATACGGCCGCCACAGGGTCTCCCAATTGGGAATCGAGTACCAGATTCGGCGCGCCGCGCGGAGCAGAATTACCGTCATCACACGATGCACGGCTGCTGCGACGTTCTCCTTGATCCGGTCCTTCCGGAATGGCAGAAACGCCTCGTGCACCATGATGTCGACGATGTCGCCATGGCTGCGGGCGCGCCGAAGGACCCACCGGCAGAACCCCACGTTCATCGACCTGTAGCCGTAGCCGTGCGGCACCCACTGAACGAACAGGCGCCGTGGACCAGGAAATCGATCCAGCGCCTCATCGAGCCTCGTCAGGTCGGCGGGCGAGAAAGTTCCTGGCTCGTCGTGGAGCACGACTCCCTCATCCCGAGGCCGATCAACAGTCGCGCGCGGCGCCCAAACGTGTACGGCGTCGCCGCGGAGGGCGAGGCCGGCGGCGACCAACCGTGCGTAGTCGCTTACTCCGCCAAGCTGCGGAGGGTACTCGCACGTAATGATGTGCCACGTGACGCGAGGCACCTCGGGCGGGCCAGCTACCGGTACCGCAGCGGGCAGGCGCTACTCCGCGACCCGTCTGGCGGCGGCGTCGATCTCCTTCCTGTGATCTTCGATCTTCGCGGAGGCACGCAGGTCCTCGAGGTACGTCCGCACGCGTTCCTCGCGGAGTGACCGCGAGAGGAGCGATCGCTGCACCTGCTTCTGGGCTTCCCATTTCGTACGGTCGGCGTTGACCCGGCGATCGATGCGCATGACGAACACGGCGTCGTCGGTTTCCACCGGTGCGCTGACTGCACCGGTCGCGAGGGCGAAGGCTGCGCCGATCGCCCGGTTGCCTTGGCCGAGACCAGGCACGAAGCCGATCCGGTTGAACAGCTCGGACTTCGTCACTTCGAGGCCCTGCTCGCTTGCCGCGGTTTCTAGGGAGGCCGCCGCAGCTTTCGCCGCCAGCTCGCGCGCCTTTGGAAGGAGGGTCTGGACCTTCTTCTGGCGAGCGAGTCGCAGTCGGATATCGGCGCGACTATCGTCCAGACTCGACTCTCCTCCTTTCTGGAGGCTGTCGAGCCGCGCGACGTAGTACCCGTCTGGAGAGTCGAACAAGTCACTTGATTCTCCCGGGGCGGCTCCCCTGAAGGCCCATGCTGACACGCTCGGGATGTACGTGCTCCCGATCGTCAGCGGCTGCCCCTCGTTTACGATCGCGCGCACGGGCGAAACCCCAAGCTTCGCGGCGGCGCTGTCGAACTGCGACGGCGATGTCGCACCGGCCGTCAGCCCACTGAGGTCATCAGCGCGGGCATCGGTGAGCGCGGCCGTAGAGTCACTCTGGTTGAATCGGACGAGAATGTGGCGCAGTGCGACCGTGTCACCTTTCCGTTCGTCGACCTTGATGAGGTGGAGCCCGAACTGCGTCTGGACCGGCTGCGAGAGCTCGCCGACGCGCAGGGCAAACGCGGCGCGCTCGAACTCCTCGACAAATCGGCCCTTCGTTCCGCGGCCCAGCGAGCCGCCGTTGGCTGCCGAGATGGTGTCGGACGATTCCCGGGCCGCAACGTCCTCGAATTTTGCCCCGCCCTGGATCTCGTTGCGGATCGCCAGGACTCGCGCACGCGCCGCTGCCGTGTCGGCGGCAGTGACGGAGCGGGGAATGGTCAGCAGCGAGACAACGGCACGGCCTGACCGCTTGAGGCTCGACCTGTTGGCCTCGTAGTACGCCCGGATCTCGTCGTCCGTCACGGAAACGGAGGCGTCCGGGATGGCGTCGGGGGTCATGGCGACGAACGAGACCTGCGCGGAGTCGTGCACATCCTGCCACAGGTCCCACATCCTGGCGTCTGTGAGGTACACGTCCGCCGCGATCTGCTCGAACAGCTTCTGCCGGGGAATCTCCCCGCGATAGTAGGCCTCGAGCTGTACGAGCAGCCCGGACTGCGTCGCCACCGGGCTCCCGAGAAAGCGTTCGTACTTGAGCGGGTCGAACCGGCCTTCCGTCTGGAGCTCGGGGTTCTGCATGAGGGCCGGCGGCGGCATCATCTTCGCCGCCGCGACGATCTCTTCCTGGGTCACCCCTATTCCGCGACGCTCGTACTCCTCCTGGAGGAGGATCTCCGAGACGAGCTCGTTGAACGCCCTGTCCTCGAGGAGACTGATCTCATCGAGGCTGAGGGCGCGCCCCTGCTGCTCCGACTCCTGCTGCGACAGGGCCTGAACCCGCGCCGCCCACGTCGTGTAGAGCACGTCGCGGCCGTTCACCTCCGCGACGACGGTGGTCGGGGTGACCCCTGCGCCCGTCAGCAGTCCGGAGGTATCGATCAGCACGTAGCCGACGATGAAGAAGAAGATGATGAACCACCAGATGTACTTGGCGGAGCTGCGCATCGATTGCAGCACGGCGGGGAGATCCTCAGCGGGTAAATGACGTCGAAGGAGAGCCCAGCAAGGTACGGCCCGAGTTGGGCTAAAATCAAGAGACAGTGACACTTCTGATTGACTTCGTTCGCGGGCGCGGTATATCTTCACCCTCCCGCGCGATTCGGCCCGACGCGCTTCGAGACGACTGAATGGCTAACTCCGCCCGAATCGACGAGCTGGAAAAAAAGTTCAGCGAGAACGCTC
>JANPKQ010000041.1:0-11448 GCA_031426115.1 Gemmatimonadaceae bacterium
GATGGGCTGACCTTCACCCCAGAGCGCGACGATGATCCGCGCCGGCAGCATGGCGGCGATCAGCAGTCCGAGTCCGGCTACGTTTATCCTGCGGAGGGCAGCGCCGACATATTGCAGGGTCACGCCTGCCAGCACGGAACGGACGGAAACGATCGTATAGGCGACCGCGGCAGCGATGCCGATCCAGACGACGCCGGGCACCACCGGAGTGGTGTTGGCTGCGGCACGTATCGTCTGGCCTCGCACGACATACATCCAGACAAACCAGCCCAGGAACGCACCTGCAGCGCCGAACGCCGCGAGAGAGGGTAGCAGCGCAGGCGCATCACGAGGTGGTGGACCCGCTTGACCTGGCGGCCAGAGCAGGAGCGGCGCGGCCAGCAGACTTCCGAGCGGCCAGGTGAAGGTGCACGCAAGAATGGCGAGCGCGAGCAACCACTGGCGTCCAGTCAACGAAGCAAAGACGATCAGCACCCCGAGTGCGAAGGCCGAGGTATCCGTAAACACCGGGTAGTAGAACGGCATCTTCAGCAGCGCGAAGTTCCAGAAGAGGCCCGCGAAACCGAGCCAGCGCGCTCTCACGCTGAGTTGCAACGTATCGGCAAGCGGGCGCCACAGGGCCGTCGTTGCAAGCACCAGCAACGAGTTGAGCGCCAGGAAACCGCCGATGATCTGCGCGGTTTCGAGTGGTCGGCGGAACAGCCGCAACCCTGCGTAAACGATCCAGCTCGGCAGGGCACGATGGAGGTAGTACTTGTCGTGCAGCGCCATCGCCGGATCCATGACGATCTTGCCGTACGTCAGGCCGTCCCACCCGAGGCCACCGGCCACGAGCACGTGCTCCCCGTTCCAGAGCACCGCGCACGCAAGCGCCGAGATGCCGAGCATCAACCAGTGCGCGCGCGCTGCTCCCGCCACGGGAGCCTTGTCCGATCTATCGAAATGCCGTTCGGAACCCAACGGACTGTCTCCGTAAAGGATGTTGTACCGATCGAGCGTCGTGTCTCCCTGCACGCGATCGGGCCGTGCGAATGCGTGGCGGCCACGCAATCGCGCTCAACATATCCGGACGGCAGAGGATTAGCTGCGGTCGACTGGGCACAGGGTGCTAGGGTCGGCCCCCGCAGATCCGGTCGAGATCCTCCATCCCCACCAGCACCTCCCGCGCCTTCGACGCGTCCGGCGGACCCAGCACTCCCGCCGCCTGCAGCTGGTCGATGATTCGCGCCGCACGACCGTACCCGACCTTGAGCCGCCGTTGCAGCAGCGACGTCGAACCATGCTGCGCCGCGATGAGCACCTCGGCCGCTTCCCGGAACAGCTTGTCGCGATCGCCCGCTCCCTCGCCCTCGCCGTCCCCATCGACCGGCCCGGACTCGACGGCCTCTCGCTGCCGCACTGCCTCGAGAATGTCCGGCTCGCTCGACACCGGCTCGTCGACGATGACACCCTTCGCCTCCAGCGCCGCCTTCCGCGCCGAGCGCTGCGCCTCGTACCACCCAATGAGCTGCTCGGTATCCTCGCTCGAGATGTACGCGCCCTGAAGCCGCGACGGCTCCGACTTCCCGGGGGGAATGAACAGCATGTCGCCGTTCCCCAGGAGCGACTCGGCCCCCATCCCGTCGATGATCGTCCGGCTGTCGATTTGTGACGCGACCCTGAACGCGATCCGGCTCGGGAAATTTGCCTTGATCAGCCCCGTGATGACGTTCACGCTGGGTCGCTGCGTCGCGAGGATAAGATGGATCCCGATCGCCCGCGCCTTCTGCGCGAGCATCGCGAGCGGCTTCTCGACTTCTCCCTGGACCGTCATCATGAGGTCCGCGAGCTCGTCGATCACCACCACGATGTACGGGAGCATGCCGCCCCTATACGTCAGGTCCTCGAAACCGACATTCGGACGCTTCGGCATCGCCAGCGCGGCACCGTCCTGCACGCGCTTGTTGAAGTCCTGGATGTTGCGGGCGCGGTTCGCGGCCAGGAGCTCGTACCGCTCCTGCATTTCCATGACGGCCCACTTCAGCACCGCGGCCGCATCGCGGTTGTCCGTCACGACCTTGTGCCGGAGATGCGGAAGGACGTTGTACACCGAGAGCTCGACCATCTTCGGGTCGACCATGAGGAACCGCAGCGTATGCGGCGTGTGCCGATAGACGAGGCTCGTGATGATCGTATTCACGCACACCGACTTTCCGGATCCAGTCGCTCCCGCGATGAGGAGGTGCGGCATCTTCGCGAGATCCGCGATGACCGGACGTCCCTCCAGGTCCTTGCCCAGCGCGATCGGCAGCGCCGCGCGGGCGCCGGTGAACTCCCGCGACTCGATCAGTTCGCGGAACGCTACCATTTCCGCAGTCGGATTCGGAACCTCGACGCCGACGGCGCCACGGCCGGGGATCGGTGCGACGATCCGAATGCTCGGCGCTCGCATGGCCAGGGCAAGGTCATTGGCGAGGTTCGCGATCTGCCGGACTTTCACGCCAGCCGCGGGCGCGATCTCGAACTGCGTCACGACGGGACCCGTCGTCCGCCCGATGAGATCCCCTTCGACGCGGAACGTCCGCAAGGCGTCCATGAGCTTTACCCCCATCGCGTCGAGCTCGCGCTTTCCGAGCTCGACGTTGCGCGGCGGTGCCGGCGTCAGCAGGTCGGGGGTCGGGAGCTCATCGCTCGCGAAAATCGCGACGTCATCGAGGTCGGCCTCGATGGCCGCGACGACGGCGGTGTCACGATCGGCGACCTGTACCTCCTTCGCATCCTTCCCCTTCCGGTCCCGCTTCCGCCGGGCCGCGGACAGTGGGATCACATCGGGGTCGTCGTCATTCAACAGCGTCGGGTCCAGTGCCGGCATCTCCTCCGGTGACGGCTCGAGCAGGAGCGCACGCGGGGCCCCGACGAGCTGCAGGCCGTCCGAACCGCGCTCCCCGGACGGAACCGACGTCACGGGGGGCGCAGCCGACGAACGCGAGCCGACGATCATGCGAACGGGATTCCACGCTAGCGTCGCGGCCATGAGCCCGCTCACCGCCAGCGCCGTCACGATCCACGCCCCGACCGTCCCGAATCCCTTCGTCAAGTAGAACGCCGCAAAGCTTCCCCACACTCCGGTCCAGGGGTCGGTTTCCACCGGTGACAGCGCGGCCAAATCCAGTCCGATCCGCGTCAGCGCGATCGCCACCGGAGCGAGCAATGCCGCTCCGCCGAGGAACACGACCCAGGAGCGGTCCGTCGACGCGTTCATCCGGCCGAACAGCCTCAGGGCATGAATCGCAGCGATCAGCGGGAGAAGCACAGCGGCGGGCCCCCCGATGGCGGCCAGCGCATAGCGCCGCAGGCAGGCGCCCGCCGGACCGAACAGGCCCCCGGCGGCCGAGCAGGCGCCAGCGGGGTCAGCTCCAAATGCGAGCGCTCCACCGACGAACACCGCGAACAGGAGCAGCGCGATGCCGAGCAGCTCGCGCCGCAGCGGCGATGGCGGCCGCTTGAACGCGACGGCCGGCGCTACTGGCGTCGGCGGCGGGGGGGTCTTACCGCTCGCGGTCCGGGCCGAGCTTCGTGATCTGGCGGTCTTGGTAGATCGGGACAACGGGGTAGGCATCCACGGCCGCGCAGATGATCAGATCTTCCGCGAATCCGGCCTCGGTGAGGGCGCGTCCATGCGACGCTTCTGCAAACAATCGGTCGAGCGAGTCGCCGTAGCGACGGTCGAGCATCGCGCAGGCACGGGCGGCGTCATTCATCTCCGCGCTGGGCAGGCGCTTTGCGATGTGGCGAACATATCGTCCGGCGCACGCGGCGTCCTCGAGCGAGAACTGCCGCTCGCGACCGGCGCAGATGATGGAGATGTCAGTACCGGCCCGCCCGGCGCCTCGGACCATGGCCAATACGGCCGAGAAGTTGACGTATGACGCCACGACAACGTCACGTGCGCCCTGAAGCCCGACGAGGGCCCCCGTTCCGTTGGTCGTGGAGAGAAGGATCGTCTTTCCCTCCACCCCCTCCGGCGTGAACTCCAGCGGCGAGTTACCGAGATCGAAGCCTGGGATCGCGAGCATCCTGCGCTCGCCGGCCAGCAGGACACTCGATCGCGCGAGGGACTTCGACCGCGTGACTGCCTCTTCGTGGCTGTCGAAGGGGATGATGTTCTTGGCCCCGTTGAACAGCGCCACAGCGATCGTCGTCGAGGCGCGTAGCACGTCGATGACGGCCACGACACGCCCGGAGATGTCGCCCGGTGTCGATTGCTGATGCCCGAAAAAAACATCGAGCTTCACGCCACCGGCTCCTTCATGAGCTCGGGTTCGCGCTCGAGGAACTTCGTGTCGACGTCGCCCGCCTGGAACGCCTTGCTCATCATCACGCGCGCGAGAAACGGGATCGTCGTCGTGACTCCCTCGATGATGAAGCTCTCGAGCGCCATCTGCATCCTTCGCAGCGCCTCCTGGCGATCGCGCCCCTGGCAGATGAGTTTCGCGAGGAGCGAGTCGTAGTACGGCGGCACGGTATAGCCGGCATAGACGTGTGTGTCGAGGCGCACGCCCGGTCCGCCGGGTGGATGGAAGATCTCGATCTTGCCCGGGGAGGGCTGGAAGTTGCGCGCGGGATCCTCGGCGTTGACGCGGCATTCGATGACGTGGCCGCGAAGGGCGGGAAGCTCACGCACGGTCAAGGGATGCCCCGCCGCGACACGGATCTGCTCCTTCACGAGATCGATCCCCGTCAGCATCTCGGTTACGGGATGCTCGACCTGAATGCGGGTGTTCATCTCCATGAAGTAGAACGAGCGATCCTCGTTCAGCAGCATCTCGATTGTCCCGGCACCGACGTAGTCGATCGCCTTTGCGCCCCTGACGGCCGCCTCGCCCATCGCCTCACGAAGCTCGGGGGTCATCGCGGGGCTCGGGGCCTCCTCGATGAGCTTCTGGTGGCGCCGCTGCACCGAGCAGTCCCGCTCGCCCAGATGGATCACGTGGCCGTGCTTGTCCCCCATGATCTGGAACTCGATGTGGCGGGGCCGATCGAGATACTTCTCGACGTAGACGTCGCCGTTCCCGAACGCCGACAGCGCTTCGGAGCGCGCCAGCTGGAACGATCGGGCAAAGTCGTCAGGCTCGCGCGCGACGCGCATGCCCTTCCCGCCGCCGCCGGCGGCTGCCTTGATGATCACCGGGAAGCCGATTTCGCGAGCGAACCCGAGTGCCTCGTCGACGTCCTCGACGGGGCCCGGCGTTCCCGGAATGATCGGGACGCCGACGGCGGTCATCGCCTTCCGCGCTGCGGCCTTGTCGCCCATCACGCGAATCTGGTCGGCAGTGGGCCCGATGAACGTGATGTTGGATGCTTCGCAGGTTTCCGCGAACTCGGCATTCTCCGCGAGAAAGCCGTAGCCCGGATGAATCGCGTCGGCGCCGGTGATCTCCGCCGCCGCAATCAGTCTCGGAATCCTGAGATAGGATTCGCGCGCCGGCGCCGGCCCGATGCAAACGTCGTCGTCGGCGAACCGGACGTGCAGCGACTCACGATCCGCTTCGGAATAGACAGCGACCGTCTGCACGCCAAGCTCGCGGCAGGCGCGGATGACGCGAAGGGCGATTTCGCCCCGGTTCGCGATGAGAACTTTCTTGAACATGCTGCTAGGTCCGCGATGCGCTGGCGCTGTCAGGAGTTCGCGTCAGTCTGAAAACCCTCCCAGCTGTTGTCGCTCGACCCGGCGACACCCTGAACACGGAGCGCGAACTCGCTCGGGTTGGTGGCGTAGAACACGGCGCTCTCGTATGAGATGACGCCCTGGGAGTACCACTGCATCAGCGACTGGTCGAAGCTCTGCATCCCGTATTGCACAGTCCCGTCCCGGATGAGATCCGGGATGTTCAGGGACTTCGTCATGTCGCGGATCTGGTCGCGGACCGCAGCCGTATTGATGAGGACTTCGCAAGCCGGCACACGGCCCGGCTTGTCGGACCGTGGCACGAGACGTAGCGAGATGACCGCCTGGAGTGCGCTCGAGAGGGCGAACCGCACTTCGTTCTGCTGGTGGGGCGGATAAAAGGAAATGACCCGGTTGATCGTCTGGGTCGCGTCAGTCGTGTGGAGTGTCGAGAAGACCAGGTGCCCGGTATCCGCGGCCTTGAGCGCGATCTCGAGCGTATCGAGATCGCGGATCTCGCCGATCATCACGACGTCGGGGTCCTGGCGCAGCACACGACGAAGCGCCTGGGTGAAGCTCCCTGTGTCGTTGCCGACCTCGCGCTGATTGATGTGACAGTTCAGGTCGCGATGCAGGAACTCGATCGGATCCTCGATCGTGATGATGTTCGCCTTCCGCTTCTCGTTGATGTACTGGATCATCGACGCGAGGGCGGTGGACTTTCCGGAGCCCGTGATCCCGGTGACGAGGACCAGGCCGCGTGGCCGCAATGCAACCTGCTCGACCACGGGCGGCAGGTGCAGTTCGGCGACTGTCAGCGCCTGATACGGAATCGTCCGCATGGCATAGGCGATTGTTCCGCGCTGCTGATAGACGTTGACGCGGAAACGCCCGATGCCCGGAACGCCGATCGCGAAGTCGGCCTCCTTGTGCTCGGCAAACTCCTTCACCTGCTTCGGTGTCATCACCTGCTCCGCCAGGGACTTTAGGTCCTCTGGCCGCATCGCCGGGAACTGCGACGGTGTCAGGTCGCCATTGACGCGAAGCGTCGGCGGGCGCCCGACCTTGAGGTGCAGGTCAGAAGCGTTCTGCTTGATCATTTCCTGGAGGATCGCCTTGAAGTTGAATGGCGACGCTGCAGCCGGTGCCGGCGCCGGAGCGGTGGCGGCGGGATTAGCCATTGGGATCGACCCGGAAAAGGACCTGCCCGTACTCCACGGGGTGGGCGTCCGACGCTGCGACTTCCTTGATCACCCCGGTAAACTCGGATTCGATCTCATTCATGATCTTCATCGCTTCGATAATGCACAGGATCTGACCTTTCGTGATTCTCGAGCCAACCGCGACGTAGGGCTTCGAGCCCGGCTCAGGCGCGCCGTAGAAAGTGCCGACCATGGGCGACGTGACCTCGAGCAGCTTGGGCTTGGCGGCTTCGGCCTTGAGTCCGTTGTCCCCGTCCCCCAGCGCAGGGGTCCCATCGGCCGGTGTCATCCGCCCGGTGGACGGCGGTGCCATGAGCGCCGGCATCTGCATGGGCGCCGTCATCTGAACCGTCCCGCGCTGCTGCGGACTCTTCGAGATGCGGAGCTTCATCCCCTTGTCCGAGGAGATCTCCACCGAGTCGACGGACGATCCGTCGAGCATGTCGATGAGCTTCTTGATGTACCGTAAGTCGATCATACGCCTCTGGTGATGCGCTTCGATTCGTCGCTACCCGACTTCGAGAAGCTCACGCGTGAAGTGGGTGAGCAGCGCGGGGCCTCCCGATGCCAGGTGCACATCGTCTTCGATTCGTACGCCTCCCCACCCCGCCCGGTAGATCCCCGGCTCGATGGTCACCACGGAATTCTCGGCGAGAATCCCATCCGCCGTCTTCGCCAGCCTCGGAGCCTCGTGCACTTCCAGGCCGAGCCCGTGGCCCAGGCTGTGGCCGAACTCCTCCCCGAAACCGCACCGCTCAATGTAGTCGCGGGCAAGGGCGTCGGCATCCCGTCCCCGCATCCCAGGCCGGACTGCGCTGGACGCAATGGCATTCGCCCGCCGCACGACATCGTAGACCTCGCGCTGTTCGTCGCTGGCCCGCCCCACCACGACCGTTCTCGTCAGGTCCGCGCAGTACCCGCCGACTTCGGCACCGAAGTCCAGGAGGAGGAAGTCACCGGATTCGATCGCGCGCGTGGAGCTGCGCGCGTGCGGTAGGGCGGCGCGAGGCCCTGACGCGACGATCGATGGGAACGGAAACCCCTCCGTCCCTTCGTCGCGCAATGCCTTCTCAAGGAGCCCCGCGGTCTGGATCTCGGTCATGCCGACCCGAACATCCGCGAGGACTCTCCCCAAGGCGCGAGTCGTTACGCCGGCCGCCTCCGAGATCTGGCGAACCTCGTCGGGATCCTTTCGTTCGCGCAGCGACTCCACCAGGTCCGCGGTCGGCCGCCATTGCCACCGGGCCCCGCTGTCCAGCAGCCGCTGGAAATCGCGGTGCACGAGGTTCGCCGACTCGAAGCCGACGACGACGAGGGAGTCGATTTCCGGAAGGACCTTCCAGAGACCGGCCCAGAGGCTCTGTGATTCGATGAGCACGCGCGCAGCGTTGCCCACTTCCGCCGCCGCCTGCGTCTGGTATCGGAAGTCGGTGATGAGGATGACGTGTGGCCGTGCCACGACCAGAATCGCGCTCGTTCCGGAAAAGCCCGTGAGATAGCGGACGTTGGCGAGGTTGGTGATCACGAGTCCGTCGAGATGCGCCGATGACAGCGAATCGAGGAGCGCGGCCACTCGCGCCGGGCGCCTGTCAACCACGTGCGAGCGACGCGACGAGTCCGCGGAGACCGAGCTCGTACCCGTAGGCGCCGAAGCCGCAGAGCACTCCCGAGGCGCCGCTCGCAAGCGTCGAGTGCCGGCGCTCCGGCTCGCGAGCGAAGATGTTCGACAGGTGCACCTCGACGTACCGGATACCGACCCCGGCGAGCGCATCGCGGAGCGCAAGGCTGGTATGCGTATACGCTCCGGCGTTGATCAGCACCCCGTCCGTCGTCCCGCGCATGCCATGAATCGCCTCGATCATGGCGCCCTCGGCGTTCGACTGTGCGAAGTGAACGTCCACCCCGAGCTCCGCGGCAACGAAGCGGAGGCGGTCCTCGATCTGGGCGAGCGTCGTCGTCCCGTAAATGTGGGGCTCGCGGACTCCAAGCAGGTTCAGATTCGGGCCGTTGAGAACGGCGATCCTCACTTGCGCTTGAGCCCCTCGAGCCAGGCGGTGAACTGCTCGAGGTCCCCCTCTGGGCTCTCCGACGCGTCTCCGGATGAAGCGTTGCCCTGCTGATTCGCGCCCGCCGTGGTCGGCGTCCCGTCGGAGAAGAACTGATCGAAAGAGTACGCGCCGGATTTCCTTGGATTGCGCGACGCTGGATCCCGGAAGACCTGGTCAAGGGAGAGCTCGCTTCCGCCCGAGTGCGCAGCGCGCCCCCCCGTTCCCGCCGACGGGCCCCCCGACGGCGGTACGATGTCGGCTGCCTCATCAGGCATCGCGCGCCCGGCGAAAGCGGACGCAAGCGTCGATGCCGCGCGCTCATCTTCTTCGCTCACCGCGGAGTCTTCGAACAGCCCGCCAACGAAGTCCAGCGGCTCCGGCAAGGCGGTCCCAGGCGCCGAGTCGGTCTCCGTGTGCGGAGCCTCCGCGACCGGGAGTTCGCCAGCCGGTGCCCCATTTGCCGATTCCTCGTCGAGCGAACGATGCGGCGCGCGTCGGCTGGCAATGAGGCCGAAGAATGACCGGACGGTCCGCACCTGCCGCGTCGCATGTCGCTGCTGCGCGGCCTCGATCACCACCGACGATACGGCGGCAACGCTGAGGCTGGTGCGCCCCCCGCGCTCGAGCTGTGCGACCCTGTCGCGAAGGCTTTCGTCGTCCGGATCCTTTGCAAGGAGCTGCCTGTAGATGTCGAGCGCCTCGGCGGCGAACCCCTGCTGTAGATACAACTCCGCCATCGTCTCCGTGACGAAGGCCGCTCGAGTGCTCGAGTCCTCGTCGGTCGGCTGGTCGAAGGATGTCAGGCCCGTCACGGCCATCGAGCCGGTATCGCGACGTTTTCCGCCAGACTCGCGGCCGGGGGAGACGAACTCCGACGTTTCGAGGCCAGGCAGGGGCGAGCTCGCGCCGGAATCTTCGCCTGCGTCGTCACCGAAGAAGGCATCACCAGAAGCCGCTGAAGGCGTACCTGCCTCCGGGCGCTTCGGCGCGCCCGCGGCCTGTTCGCTCCCCGGTACGGCGCGCTGGCTGCCCGTAGGCCGAGGCGGGGCGATCTCGTCGAAGAGGGCGTCCACCTCGGCGAACGTGTCGGTGTCGAGCTCAACGGAGAGCCGTGGTGGAGTTTGTCCCGGTCTGGCGGAGCGCGCCGTCGGCGCCTCCATCTCCTGGGTATCCGCATCGGCAGCGAAGGCGTCGTTCAGCATTCGGTCAAGCGACTGCGTTCCGCTCGCGGGTGCTTCCTCCGCGAAGAGCGCCGCGTCAGGCGAATCCCCGCGCAGGGCCGTCGGCGCCGGCTCCGAGCTGGCTGGCGCTTTCACTGCCTCGGCTGCCGCGCCTCGCGACCCTTCCGCCGGTGCGCTGACTGCGTCATCGACCTCTGATGGCGCGCCATCAGCGGGCTCAGCGGCATCGAAGACATCGGCTTCCGATTCAGCCGAAAGGTCGGGCGCCGGGGTCGGTGTGTCCGCTCCACGCTCCGGATTGATATCACCCCAGCCGACAGACGTAGAAGCGGGGGCGGGCGGCGCGGCCGCGGCGGCCTCCTGGGACGAGGCGTCGAGCTCGGCCAACATTCCGGCGACTTCGTCGTTGCGCGGGTCGGCGTCGAGCACCCGGACATACCACGTTCGAGCCGTCGGGGTATCCCCGTTGGCACGCGCGATGTCACCCAGGTGGCGTAACGCGATGAGGTTCTCCGGATCGAGGGCAAGGGCGGCCTCGAAGACCGTCTTGGCCTCATCGAACTGGCGCGACTCGTAGAGCGCCTGTCCGTAGACGACATGACCGCTCATGTGCCCGGGCTGCTGGGGCAAATGCGCGCGGCAGATCTCGATCGCCCGATCGAGATCGCCCGCCTTGCGGTATTCGTTCGCGAGCGGCGCGAAATAGCGCCGAGCGTTCTCGCTGAACTTTTTTTCCAGCTCGTCGATTCGGGCGGAGTTAGCCATTCATTCGTCTCGAAGCGCGTCGGGCCGGGTCGCGCGGGGACGGTGAAGATACACCGCGCTCGCGAGCGAAGTCAATCAGAAGTGTCACTGTCTCTTGATTTTAGCCCAACTCGGGCCGTACTTTGCTTGGCTCTCAATCGACATCAATTACCCGCTGAGGATCTCCCTGCCGTGCTGCAATCGATGCGCAGTTCCGCCAAGTACATCTGGTGGTTCCTCTTGTTTTTTTTCATCGTCGGGTATGTGCTGCTCGATAATTCGGGACTCCTGACCGGCTCCGGAGTCACCCCGAACACGGTAGTGGCCGAAGTGAACGGCCGTGATATTCTCTATACGACGTGGGCCGCCCGCGTCCAGGCGCTGACCCAGCAGGAATCCGAGCAGCAGGGGCGCGGGCTCAGCCTCGACGAGGTCAACCTGCTGGAAGACCGTGCGTTCAACGAGCTCGTCTCGGAGATCCTCCTCCAGGAGGAGTACGAGCGGCGCGGAATAGGGGTGACCCAGGAAGAGATCGTCGCCGCGGCGAAGATGATGCCGCCGCCAGCTCTCATGCAGAACCCCGAGCTCCAGACGGAAGGCCGGTTCGACCCGCTCAAGTACGAACG
>JANPKQ010000042.1:0-1803 GCA_031426115.1 Gemmatimonadaceae bacterium
GCGCTGGCTCGCGTATCCCGTGCAGCGCGATGACCAGGAGTCGCGCGCATCGCGCGATGTCTACCCGGGGATGTCGTTCACGCCCGATTCGAAGAATCTCATCGTCACCTGGAGCGGGAAGATCTGGAGCGTTCCCGCGGTCAGTGGTGCCCCGCGACAGATCGCGTTCTCGGTGGATGTCGAGCAGCACCTCGGACCCGAGGTCAAGTTCGACTATCCCCTCAGCGACTCGGCGACCTTCACCGTGCGCCAGATCCGCAACGCGACGCCATCGCCCGACGGCAAGCGGCTCGCGTTCACCGCGCTCGACAAGCTGTACACGATGGACCTGCCCAACGGCGCACCGAAGCGCGTGTCCGACGCGCCCGGTCTCGAGTTCCATCCGACCTGGTCCCCCGACGGCCTCTGGCTCGCCTACACGAGCTGGACCGAAGCCGAGATGGGGCATCTCTGGAAGTCGCGCGTCGCCGGAGGCAAGCCGGTGCGGCTGACCCAGAATCCCGGCGCCTTCCAGCAGCCGGTGTTTACGCCGGATGGCCAGCGCATCGTCGCGATCCGCGGCAGCGCGCCCGCACTCGCCGAGGAGACCCAGCGCGGCGGGACTGACCTCGTGTGGGTGAGTGCGAATGGTGGTGCGACGACCCTGATCGCGCCGACCGACGGCGCTCAGAATCCGCACTTTGTGAAGGGCAACAACGATCGGGTGTTCGCATCGTCCGGTCAGCGCGGCCTGTTCTCCATGCGGTGGGACGGGACGGACATCGTGGAGCACGTGCGGATCACCGTGCCGGCACCCGCGGGCGCGGGTGGTGGCGGCGGTGGCGGCGGTGCCGGCGCGAGCTGGATCAGGATGGCGCCCGAGGGCGACCAGGCGTTGGCGGTGATCGGCAGCGATCTCTATGTCGCGACCGTGCCCGTCGTCGGAGGGACGACGCCGACCGTGAACTGCGGCAACACGCCGAACTTCCCCTGCCGGAGGCTGACCGAGATCGGCGGTGCCTTCCCGGCGTGGAGCTACGATTCGAAGAAGGTGCATTACTCGATGGGCAACGCGCACGCGATCTACGATCTCGAGCGCGCGAAGGTCGTCGATGATTCCATTCGGCTCGCGGCGCGAAACCGTCCGGCGCGCGACACGACGGCGCGCGACACCGCCGGTCCGCCGCGGCAGCCCAACCGCCCCGTGGATCCCGACGATTCCACGCGAGCCAATGCGCCCGCGCCGCAGACACGCGCGGCAAACGCCTACAAGCCGGTCGAGTTCCGGATCATCGTCAAGGCGCCGCGCGACATTCCGCAGTCGAGCGCGGTGCTGCGCGGGGCGCGGGTGGTGACGATGCGTGGGGATGAAGTGATCGAGAACGCCGACATTCTCATTCGCAACAACCGCATCGCCGCGATCGGAGCGCGCGGCAGCGTGCAGGTGCCGAACGGCGCGCAGGTCATCGATGTCGCCGGCAAGACGATCACGCCCGGCTTCGTTGACACCCACGCGCACCTGCGGGTGCCGCAGCCGATTCACCGTGGCGAGGTCTGGTCGTTCGCCGCGAACCTCGCCTATGGTGTGACGACGACCCGCGATCCGCAGACCGGCAGCACCGACATCTTCACGTACGAGGACATGATCGAGTCCGGGGAGATCCTCGGACCGCGCGCACTGTCAACGGGTCCTGGCGTGTTCAGCGGTGAGAACTTCCGCAACCTCGAGCACGCGCGCACGGTGCTGAAGCGCTACAGCGACTATTACGGCACGGGGACGATCAAGCAGTACGTCGCCGGCAATCGCGAGCAGCGGCAGTGGGT
>JANPKQ010000043.1:0-6738 GCA_031426115.1 Gemmatimonadaceae bacterium
CCGTATTGCCGAGCTCGTTCCGCCCGGGGTGCGCCATCGGGTCATTCCGCCGCTCGAGAACCATGTCTTCCCCATTCTCTCGCACGTCGCCGGCCCCGCGATCAAGTTCGTGCTTCTGTACGTCGTGCTGCAGGTGATGATCTCCCAATCGACGAGCGTCCAGGAGGCATGGGCCGCGACGAAGCGCGTCACCCCGCGCCCCGTGCACACCGCCGTCGCGGCCGTCGGGGAGACGTCGATCGGAGGCGCCGCGTGGAACGCGACACTCGCCATTCGCTCGGGAGCCGACCGGGTCTTCCGCCCCGTGCACGATGTCCACGAGCAGCAGCGCCAGCGCGGGGAGCAGGCTGCCGAGGTTCGGACGGAGCTGCAACGGGCGGTCGAAAGTGCGCTCGGTCAGCCCATACCTCCGAGCACCGATGACATCATGAAGAAGGTCGAGGAGAGCACGCCGCCCTCCTCCCGAATCCGCTGACGAGCTCCCCGACGTGGCCACATTCGAGTACGAAATCCTCATTGGCAGGAACGATCCCAAGGCAGCCGGTGGCGTCGTCTGGTACCTCGCCAGCGACATGCGCCAGCCACTGGGCGACCACCTCCCCCTGCTCCTCAACACCCTCGGCGGCGATGGCTGGGAGGTCGTCGGGATCGGCGACATCGGGTTCGATGCGCGAACCGAGATCATCCTGAAGCGCGCGGTCTAGAGCACGTAGCCCGTCCGCTATCGGCTATCCGGCGTCCCGGAATCGGACACCGCGCGGACAACCGACGGCACGCTACAACTGGCAAGTCGTGGCATGGCAACGGGATGGCGGTCTGACCTGTCTGGCACGGGGCTTCCCTTGGGGTAGTACCAACTCCTGCCCCCCCCTCCCCTGCCAGGGCGCGCCGCGATGGACACGTTTCTCCAGGACCTCCGCTACTCCGGCCGCCGGCTGCTCCGGTCGCCCGGATTCACCCTCGCCGCGGCGCTGACGCTCGCGCTCGGCATCGGCGCCAACACCACCATTTTCACGCTCATCAACGCGATCCTGCTCCGGCCACCCGCCGCGGTGGCCAATCCTGAGCAGCTCGTGTCGGTCTACACCAGCGACTACAGCGGCCCGCCGTTCGGGGCGTCGTCGGTGCCCGATTTCGAGGAGTTCCGCAAGCTCGACGATGTCTTCGCGGGTGTGATGGTCTTCGCCCCGCGCTCCGTCAGCGTCGGTCCCGACGACCAGCGGGAACGCGCCGGAATGGAGCTGGTATCCGACAACTACTTCCAGGTGCTCGGAGTCCGGCCTGCCTTCGGACGCTTCTTCCTCGTCGAGGAGGGGCGCGCTGGGGCGGCGCCGGTCGCCGTCATCAGCGACGGGATGTTCCGATCGCGCTTCGGGGCCAACGCGTCGGTCGTCGGCACAACCATCATGCTGAACGGGCGTGCGTTCACCATCGTCGGCATCGCACCGCCGGATTTCATCGGCGCCATGCGACCCTTCCTTCAGGATGTCTGGGTTCCCCTGTCATCCGCGTCCGCGATCGGCGAGCTGGGTGATGATCTTTCGAACCGCGGCGGGCGCTCCATGTTCACGATGGCGCGCCTCCGACCCGATGCGACGCTGAGCCAGGCACAGGCGCGCGTCGACGTCCTCGCGCGCCGGCTCGCCGCGGCCTATCCCGATCAGTGGAACGACGTCTCCGGAAAGGGGCGACGCATCACGCTGGTCGGGGAGCGCGACGCCCGCGTGCCTCCGCAGGTGAAGAAACCGGCGCTCGGCTTTCTCGCGCTCCTCATGGGGACCGTCGGTCTCGTTCTCCTCGTCTGCTGCGCGAACGTCGCGAGCCTGCTGCTCGCCCGCTCAGCCGCCCGAGGGCGCGAGATCGGCATCCGACTCTCGCTCGGCGCATCCCGCCGGCGGCTCGTCCGCCAACTGCTTACCGAGAGCCTCGTCATCGCGGCGCTCGGCGGTGTGTTCGGCGTACTGCTCGCCGTGTGGCTCACGACGGCGCTGGCGTCGTTCCAGCCTCCGCTGCCGCTTCGCGTCGGACTCGACCTGTCGCTCGATCTGCGCGTGCTGCTGTTCACCGCGATGGCGTCGCTGGCGACGGGATTCATCTTCGGGCTCGCTCCGGCGCTGCGCGTGACGCGGCCCGACATCGTCACAGTGCTTCGATCCGACAGCACGACGATCAACCTCGGTGGCCGCCGTCTCACGCTCCAGAACGTGCTCGTCGTCAGCCAGGTCACGATCTCCGCGATACTGCTCGTGGCAGCGGTGCTCTTTGCGCGCGCACTCGGCAACGCGGCGTCGATCGATCCGGGCTTCCGCGTGGATGGCCTGCTCGTCGCCGAAGCGGAACCTCGCCCTGGCAGCGAACAGCCGATTGCTCCGGGCCGGGTGATGGAGGAGACCCAGCAGCGGCTCGCGGCGCTGCCCGGCGTGCTGTCGGTGAGCTGGGCCGGTGCACTCCCGCTCTCGCTCGAATCATCGCGGAGCGGCGTGCGGGTGGAGGGCTACACCGCACGCGAAGGCGAAGACATGGAGGTCCACAACTACGGTGTCGGGCCTCGCTACTTCGAGACGATGGAGATTCCGTTGACGCGCGGCCGTGGCTTCACCGCCGCCGACCGTACGGGTGCGCCGGGCACCATCGTCGTCAATGAAGCGTTCGCGCGTCGCTTCTGGCCCGGCGCCGACCCGCTTGGCAAGCGCATCAGCATCACCGGCGCAGCGGGCCCGTTCCTCACTGTCGTCGGCGTGACGCGGGATGGCCGCTTCCTCTCGCTCGCCAATCAGTCCCCACCGTCGATCTTCCTGCCAGCGCTCCAGCAGCCGGCCGGGACGATCCTTCTCGTCCGGACCTCGGGCGATCCATTGAAGATGCTTCCGGCAGTGCGCAGCGAGCTCGGGGCGGTTGCCGCGACATGGAGCGTCGCCAACGCCCGCACGATGGAGCAGCACATCGGGTCGTCCGTTCTTCCGCAGCGCATCGCCGGCACCGTGCTCGGCATCTTCGGCTTCGTCGCACTGCT
This sequence comes from Gemmatimonadaceae bacterium, assembly GCA_031426115.1. GTDB lineage: Bacteria > Gemmatimonadota > Gemmatimonadetes > Gemmatimonadales > Gemmatimonadaceae > JANPKQ01. The sequence goes on from JANPKQ010000043.1 coordinate 3,014, forward strand.
GCTGGTGTCGGTGGGCGTCTACGGAGTGGTCGCCTATTCCGTGGCGACCCGCACCCGCGAGATCGGCGTCCGCATCGCCCTCGGTGCACGGCCATCGGACGCACGCTGGTTCGTCGTCCGTCAGGGCACGATGCTCGTCGCCATCGGCGTGGCGATCGCACTGCCGATCGCGTGGGCGGTGATGCGCCTGCTCTCGAGCTTCCTCATCGGTGCGAGTGCCGCGGACCCGGTGGCGTTCATCGGCACAGCCACCCTGCTCGGCATCGTCGCGCTGGTCGCCACCTACGTCCCGGCTCGACGTGCCACGCTGGTGGATCCCATGGTTGCGTTACGGTCGGAGTGATTCCGGCCAGGTAGAAATGCGAGACATCAGCAACTGATAAGAGCAAGGGACAAGTCGCCAGTAACTCAAGCGCGATAGTCTGCTAGGCTCACAACTCGGGACCCTCATGTCTCGCAGCCCGGCGACACCATGATTCGGATGTCCGACGCAAAGAGGGTCCCGAGTTCCAAGCCTGGAAGACTGCCAACCTGAGCTACTGGCGACTTGTCGCTCGCTCTTATCAGTTGCTGTCCTCTGTTCTGTTCTCTGCCGTGCCGTCCGGGAAAACAAAAGGGTCCCAACCAACGGGACCCTTCTGTCTCTGCACGCGACTCCTTATCGAACCTAGTCGTCGTCTCCGCCGTCCACCGCCTCGACGTTGAGGCGTGCCGAGATCTGGGTCAGCAGCTTGTCGGCGTCGCCTTCCTCGTTGAGCGTCTCCTGGAGCAGCGCTGCCTGGTCGCGGTAGCCGAGGACCTTGGCGTAGTTGCGCACCGTTCCGTAGCCCGCCATCTCGTAGTGCTCGACGTGCTGCGCCTTCGAGATGAGCCCTGCGTCCAGCACATCCGGCTCGGGCTTCTCACTGATGAGCTCCTTCGCCTCCTCGATCAGTCCTTCCATGCCGACGCACTTCTTTCCGCGCGGGCTCGCACCGAGCTCCTTGAAAATGCGCTCGAGGCGCTTCACCTGACGCTTCGTGACGCGCTCGTGGTCGGTGAATGCGCGCTTCAGCTCCCTGCTCGATGCCGCCTTGATCATACGCGGCAATCCCTTGAGAATCTGAGTCTCGGCACTGTACAGATCCTTCAGCTCGTCAACGTACAGCTTTTCCAGCGAGTCGAGTTCCACGGACTATCCTCCAGAACTGGCGATTTGCGAATGCGAGAGCGTGCTCTCGCGAATGTCGAGGTCGGTCCCAGGCGGACCGCCCGCGTGAAGCGTTCACGCACTTCGCCCTAATGCAGCTATCGAGCCCGTCCACCTGGCGGAGGGTCAGGCTCGCGCGCGTACCATCGGCACGCTCGAGCCGTGCATAGGTGATGGCCGTGTAGCCGTTGCATGGGGTCCTGCGTTGGGTGTCACCACTTTGCACGGAAGGATCATGAAGCTCTGGATCGACGCCGACGCAGCACCGCGGGATGTGAAGGAGATCGTCTTCCGCGCAGCCACGCGCCTCAAGATGGATACCGTGCTCGTCGCCAATCAGCGCGTGACGATCCCTCCGGGCAACGCCACGGTATCGTCGGTGTGGGTCGCTGGCGGACCCGATGTCGCCGACGCGCACATCGCCGAGCATGCCGAGGCGGGTGACGTCGCCGTCACCGCCGACATCCCACTCGCCGCGAAGCTCGTCGAGAAGGCCGTCATCGTCATCGATCCACGCGGCCACCAGTACTCCAGCGAGAACATCGGCGAGCGCCTGTCGATGCGCGACTTCATGGACGGCCTGCGCGGCGCGGGAGTCGAGACCGGCGGGCCGAAGGCCTATTCCCCGAAGGACAAGCAGGCCTTCGCGTCGGCGCTCGACCGGGTGCTGACGCGCGCCATGCGTCATCGCTGAGGCGCGTTCCGGTCCCGAACGCTGGTCCAAGCCGGGACGCGCGTTGCCCGACCGCTATCGCGCTGCCCGGCCGCGACGCACTATACGAAGGGAATCGCCTCGAAGCGTTCCCCCTCGAGCACTACCCGGCACAGGCCACCCGCGCCCTGTCTTCACGTCTCCCTCGGAGTCTCGTCCGATGACCCGCCTTCTTCCCGCCCTCCTCTCCATCGCCCTCATCGCACCGACGCTGGGTGCCCAGGCGACGGAGTCGCACCTCGAGCGCGCCCGCCGCATTCTTCGCTCGACGCCCCTCGTTGATGGTCACAACGATCTCCCCTGGGAGATCCGTCGTGCCGCGGCGCCGTTCGATGTCGATGCCTATGATCTCCGAAAGACGACGCCGGGCCACACCGACCTCGAACGACTTCGCAAGGGAATGCTCGGCGCGCAGTTCTGGTCCGTCTACATTCCCGGCGACATGAAGGACTCGGGCTTCGCGCGCGTGCAGCTCGAGCAGATCGACATCGGTCGCCGGATCGTGGCGAAGTACCCGCAGCTCCAGTGGACGCTGACCGCGCCGGAGATCCGCACTGCCTTCCGCGCGGGGAAGATCGGATCGCTGCTCGGGGTCGAAGGCGGACATGCGATCGAGAACTCGCTCGGCGCGCTTCGCGTCTACTACGATCTCGGTGTGCGGTACATGACGCTGACGCACAACGTCACGCTGGATTGGGCCGATGCGGCGACCGGTGCGCAGGTGCACGGCGGCCTGACGCCATTCGGCGAGGAAGTCGTCCGCGAGATGAACCGCATTGGAATGATCGTGGACCTGTCGCACGTCTCGCCCGCGACGATGAGCGATGCGCTGAATGTCGCGGAGGCGCCGGTGATGTTCTCGCATTCGTCGGCACGGGCGATCGCCGACGTGCCGCGCAACGTCCCCGACTCGATCCTTCGCCGGATGAAGGCCAACGGCGGCGTCGTAATGGTCACCTTCGTCCCGGGATTCATCTCCCCGCAGATCGTCGCGCACGCCGGCCGACGCCAGATCAGCGGCGCCGAGATCCGGACACGCTTTCCCAACGACACCATCGCGAGCAACCGCGAGCTCGCCGCGTGGGACTCGACCCACCGCCCGCCCCGCGCGACGCTGGCCCAGGTCGCCGACCACATCGAGCACATCAAGCGCGTGGCCGGCCCGGATCACGTCGGCATCGGCGGCGACTTCGATGGAATCGATGAGGTCATCGTCGGGCTCGAGGATGTCTCCACGTACCCTGCGTTGTTCGCCGAGCTCTCCCGTCGCGGCTGGACGGAGCTGGACCTCCGGAAGCTCGCTGGCGAGAACATCCTCCGCGTGCTCGAGCGCGCCGACGTTGTGGCCAAGCGGCTCCAGGGGGAGCGCACGCCGTCCACGAAGACCATCCAGCAGCTCGACGGCAAGAAGATGTAGGGCACGCTTCACTGAACGCAGCTACGTACTGAACTTCACTGCTTACTGCGCACGCACTACGTACTGGCTACTGCGCACGGGTGCATGAGGGCGTAACGGGCGGCAGTGCGGAGGGGTGCGCAGTCCCGGTAGTCGCCCACGGACCCATGTACTTCGCCCCGGGCGCCCGCTCCTCCTCGGCCGGTTGCCCGGATTCCTCACAACGCCCGCCGTTCCGCCTGCCGTGCCCGTCCCGCCGTGGCGGTGGGTACTCGATACTCGGTACGAAGTGCGTGCGCAGTACGCAATGCACGTCCGTACGTAGTCGCGGTCAGTAGAGCTGGTGACTGTACGTGGGCAGTGTCAGTCAAAGGGGCATGCCACCGACTCCACCGCCGGCTACGCGAATTCCCGGAGCCGCGCCGTCA
>JANPKQ010000044.1:0-5423 GCA_031426115.1 Gemmatimonadaceae bacterium
AGTCCCGACCGTCCCCAGGACGACAGCGCCGCGGGATTCCTCGGCGTCACCGGGTCGAGCTCACCCGTCGAGCCTGCGAGCGCGAGGGAGCGGGACCCGAGCTGGCCGGTCGGGTAGCCGAACCCGAGGCCGCTGATCGAGCCCTGGGCACCGCCACGCGAGGCGATCGCGAGGAGCCCGACGACGGCGATGACGGCAGCGCGGCGAGGGCGCGCCGATGCGTGGAAGGACGTCATGGAATTCCGAACTCGCTGCGTGGCAGGTAAGTGATGATCAATCGCGGACGCAGCGCGGGTGGCGCTTCGAGCGAATAGAACTGCGCTTCGACCGGGCCGATGCCTTCGAGGGTTGATCGCAGCACGATCGCCTGCGGAACGCGCTCCGAGGACGCGCTGAGCCAGAAGCGCCGAACCACGTCGGCAATGTCGAAACGGCGCTCGACGTTGCCGTTGGGGGGAAAGCGCAGGGATGGCAGCCGGAAGATGCTCGGTGGCACCTGACCGGGCAGTGTGTCGGTGATCAGCGCAGCCTTCGAGAGGTCGGTGATCTCGCGGGTGGCGATGACGACCTGCGGCGCGACGATGATGCTGTCGGCGAAGCCGTACGTCGATGATGGCTTCTGCGTCAGCACGAGCGTTGCCCGGATCACGGTCGTCGAATCGGTGATCCTCGCAGGGATCGCGAAGCGCAGGTACGCGCGGTAGCCGCGCGGTCCGCCGACGCCGATGACATCCGCGGGCAGCGGAGCGGCGCCCGCAGCGACCACGTTGTAATCGACGAAATCGAGCGCGATGCGCGGCTCCCCGACCGGCGTCAGCGACTGCGGCACGACGGTGACGCTGCGAATCGCGGTGTCGGAGGGAGCCGGATCATACCGGAGCAGCGGCTGGCTTCCGCCGGTGTTTGCGGTCAGCACGGCAATGCGCACCGGCTGCGCGCTCCGAACACGGATGCCAATCCGGAGCCGCTGCCCCGTCGCGATCTTTCCGGCGACAGCGGCATTGTTGAGAAAGAGGACGACGGAATCCTTGAGCGCCGCGCTGTCGACGGTCACCGTCCCGATGAGCTGGCCCGGCCGGAAGAGCGGAAGCACCGCCCTCGTCATCGAGTCCACGGCCGTCGTATCGACGTCGTACGCCTCGAAGGTCACCGGTGCCGAGAAGCGAGACAGATCCTCCTCGATCGACAGGCGAAGGTAGGCGCTGTCCACGACCGCGATCGGGATCGTCGCCGTCCCGGACGTGTAGTTCCTGATGAGCGTGTCGAACCGAACGACGTAGCGAACCTCGGCGGTGTCGCCGCTATTGGTGAGCGTCGCGAAATTGGCGGAACCGCGCGGGGGAAACCCGATCAGCGTCGTGTCGAGGATCACGGCATCGATCGTCGTATCCTTCAGCGCGAGTGTCTCGCCGGAGCAGAGTGCGGGACAGGCCGCGCCACTTTCGAGGCGCTCGCCACAGGCCGCGAGAACGAGTGATGCCGACAGCGCCAGCAACCGAACAGACCATTTATGCAAGCCGAGTACTCCGTCCTTCGATGTCGAAACTGTCGACGATCGCCATGATCACGGCATCGACCGGGCGGTCCTTGGTGACCGCGGTCTGCCGTGCCGAGCTGCCCGTCGCGTAGAGGATGACCTCGCCGACGCCTGCGCCGACACTGTCCACCGCCACGACGTAGCCCCCCTCCCGCTCCAGCGTCGTCGACAGGTTGACGACGATGAGGAGCTTGAGGGAGTCGAGCGATGGATCCTTCCGGGACGCGACGACGGTGCCCACGATGCGTCCGAGTTTCATGAGTGGTGCAGGAAGCTGGGCGTGAATGGTGAGGGCAGCAGCTCCGCGAGCGACCACCGCGCCTCGGCGCCGGAGCGCGTGATGCTGATGATCGGCAACGAGGGCGCGAACTCCGCCAGCACCTGCCGGCAGAACCCGCACGGCGGGGTCGGGCTGTCTGCCTCCGTCGCGATCACCAGGAGGTCGAAGCGGCGAACCCCCTGCGCGGCGAGCGTTCCGACGGCGACGCGCTCCGCGCACATGGCGGCGGGATAGGACGCGTTCTCGACGTTGCAGCCCACCGCCACCGTTCCCTCCGCCCCGAGCAGCGCCACGCCGACCCGGAAGGAGGAATATGGCGCATACGCTCGCTCGAGCGCGGCAAAGGCCGCGTCGCGGAGCTCCTCTTCCCTCGCGTCGATACCGCGACCGCCGGGGGCCCCGCGCGTCCGTCCCGTCACGTCGCGAGCAGCCCCGGGAGGAACGACGTCCCGCGCCCCCGATAGCCGATCCCGAACCACTCGGCGACCGTCGCGCCAAGGTCGGCGAACGTCTCACGGGTCCCGACCGACGATGGTACGACGCGCGGCCCGAACGCGAGCAGTGGAACATTCTCGCGAGCGTGGTCGGTCGATGGTGTCGTCGGGTCGTTGCCGTGGTCGGCGGTCAGGAACAGCAGGTCGTCCTCACGTAGGGATGCGCGCAGCGCAGGAAGGGAGGCATCGAACGCCTGCAGCGCCTGATGGAACCCCGGAGCGTCGTTTCGGTGCCCGTACAGCTGGTCGAAATCTACAAGGTTGCAGAACAGGAGCCCACTGCGAGGTCCCCGGAGCCACTCGAGGATGTTCCGCGTACCCTCGGCATTATCGGCAACGTGGCGTGAGGAGATTCCGCGGCCGGCGAAGAGATCGTCGACCTTGCCGACACCTTCGCGCGGGATTCCCGCTGTCGCGAGCGCGTCGAGAAGCGTCTCTTCCGGCGGCTGGAGCGAGATGTCGCGCCGATTGGCCGTGCGCTGATAGCGCCCCTCCGAGCCGCGGAACGGCCTGGCGATCACCCGGGACACATCGTGGGGCGGAACGAGGATCGCCCGCGCCACGTCGCACGCCGCGTACAGCTCCTCGAGCGGGATCTGATCCTCGTTGGCCGCGACCTGGAAGACCGAATCCGCGGACGTGTAGACGATCCAGGCGCCGGTTCTCCCTGCCTCGGCGGCGAAACGATCGAGGATGTCGGTGCCACTCCCGACGCAGTTGCCGATGACCCGCCGGCCCGTTCGGCGGGTGAATTCCTCGATGATCGCCGGCGGAAAGCCATCCGGAAAGGTCGGAAAGGCGCGCGCGAGATGGATACCCGCGATCTCCCAATGCCCGGTCGTGCTGTCCTTCCCGGCGGATCGCGGATGCATCACGCCCCAGGCAGCGGAGGAACGTGCCGTCGGGGGCACGCCACGCAGTGCGGCGATGTTGCCGAGGCCAGCGTCGGCCAGATTCGGGAGGTCCAGCCCGCCGAGGGCCGTCGCCAGGTTGCCGAGGGTATTGCTGCCTTCATCGCCGTAGGCGCGCGCGTCCGGTGCTTCGCCGATTCCGACGCCGTCGAGCACGATGATCGCCGCGCGTCGCGTCACGCCACCGACTCCAGGTAGCGTCGGTGCACGCGACTGCGCAGGCCGGTGAGAAGCTCGTACGGCGAGAGGTCGCCGACCTGGGCGACGGCGGCGACATCCAGCTGGGCCGCGCCATCGCGGCCGATGAGAGTCGCAACGTCACCGAGCGAACAGGGCAGATCGGTGACGTCCACCATCGTCATGTCCATCGTCACGATGCCGGCAATGGGCGCCACGCGTCCACGAATGATCGCCGACCCTCGATTGCTCAGCGCTCGCCGCAGGCCGTCTGCGTAGCCGATCGCCAGGGTCGCGATGGTGCGGGTGCCGACTGCCCGATAGCTCGCGAGATAGCTCACCGTCTCCCCCTCGCGCAGGGTGCGGAGATCCACGACGCGCGCGCGCAGGTGCACAACCGGCTCGGGGACGATGGGGCCGCCGCAGCCCACGCCGTACAGGAAGATGCCGGGGCGAACCAGACTCCACGCCGATCGACCGCGATGCTCGACTCCTGCGCCATTGTCCACGTGCAGGAGCTCCGGTCGTGCGGGCATCGCCGCGACTGCCTCGCGAAACCGGCCTTCCTGGACCTCTACCGAGCCATCGTTGCGGTCGGCCGAGTGAAAATGGGTGTAGGCGCCTTCGGGAGGGGCGGCGCGAAGCGCATCCGCGATGCCGCGCACCGCGTCCCACCGAATGCCCGCGCGGCTCATCCCGGTATCGATCGCCAGCTGCCAGGGCCTCGCGCTTCGCCGCCGCCACGCGCCAATCGCCTCGGCACGCGACAATCCTGGCGTGAGATCGAGCTCGTGGGCGCGGACGAGGTCGTCGTCATCCAGTGGGGTGAACACCACGATCCGCCGCTCGATCCCCGCAGCCCGAAGCTCGGCCCCCTCATCGACCGTCGCCACGCCGAATCCCCACGGATCGATGGATTCGAGCGCACGCGCGACCGCGACTGCGCCCAGGCCGTACGCATCCGCCTTCACCATGGGAAGGACGGGCACACCCGCTCTGGCCGCGATCGCAACGGCATTACGTTGCAACGCGCCGAGGTCGATATCGACCCAGGCGCGTGTCAGTCCGCTCTCCATTGTCCGGTTCATTCTCGGGCGGGTAGTATAGGCACCCTGGCGAGGCCATGCAAGACGAAACGACACTTGAAGATGCACTCGCTCTCATGCGCGACCTTCGCACGCGATGCGAGTGGGATGCAGCACAGAGCCATGACTCCCTGCGCCCCTACCTCATCGAGGAAGCGCACGAGCTCGAGGACGCGATCCGCTCAGGCGACGACGCGCACACCCTCGAAGAGCTCGGCGACGTCCTCCTCCAGGTGCTCTTCCACTCAGTCATCGCCGAGGAGCGGGGTGCGTTCGCGGCGCACGACGTTCCGCGCGCGCTGATCGCAAAGATGCGAGCGCGGCATCCGCACCTCTATGAGGGCGGAGAGAAGGTGCCATGGGAGAAGATGAAGGCGACGAAGCGGCGCTCGATCTCGGAAGGGTTGCCCGCCTCGCTCCCTGCCCTGCACCGCGCCCATCGCCTTCAGGACCGCGCCGCGGGCGTGGGTTTCGACTGGCCCGATGTCGAGGGTCCGATGGCCAAGGTTGCTGAGGAGCTTGGCGAGGTGCGAGACGAGATCGCGCATGGGCCTGTGAACGTTGGTCCCGCCGGGGCGCCGATCCTCGATGAGCGCCAAGCGGCGATCGAAGCCGAGCTTGGAGACCTGCTCTTCGCGTGCGTCAACCTGTGCCGAAAGGCCGGCGTGCACGCGTCACTCGCGCTGGATCGGGCCAATGCGAAGTTCGCGGAGCGCTTTGCGAGGATGGAAGCCGTGGCTGTGTCGCGGGGGATCGACGTCGGGACGGCAGGGCTGGACGCGTTGGATGCGATCTGGGACGAGGTGAAGGCGGGGGAGAAGATTTAGATCGGTGATGGGAGCGGCACCTCGGCGAGGTCGAACTGCCGGTACATGTGGGCTCAGGAGCGCGCTGCGCGCCGACCGCTGACAGACGCTGATTGCTGGTCGCTCGACGGCG
>JANPKQ010000045.1:0-20808 GCA_031426115.1 Gemmatimonadaceae bacterium
TTCGCGAGGCTCTTCCTGGCGCGTACCGCCGAGCTTCACGAACTCGGCCACGACATCCGCGTCGCGCCGGTTGACTTCCTCGATGAAGGCCGGGGGAAAGGACCATTCCCGTCCGACCATCAGGCCGACTTTCGCAATCATTTCTTGAGTCCTCCGATCAATCGTGGCCAGCGATGTATTGCCGGATCATGCGCTGCCAGTACGGCCAGTCATGTGCCCAACCATCCCAGACGCGGAAGGCGTGCGGGATGCCCTTGCCCCAGAGTGCGCCGGAGAGCCCCTCATTGTCCCGGTACATCGGATCGTCCCTGCCGATGGCGAGGATGATATCGATCCTGCGGATCGCCTCGAGCCGACCGTGGTCGCGTTCGTGGGCGATGAAGTCCGGCGGATTGGCGTAGTAGACGTCGTTGTCCGAGTAGCCATCCGTCATCCCGCGAATGTCGTACATCCCGCTCATCCCGAGGACCCGTCCGACAAGGTGGGGGTGCCGGAAGGCGAAGGCAACCGCGTGGTACGCGCCGAAGCTCGCTCCTGTCGCGATGAGGAACGGGTTCGGGTTCCGATGCTGGGTATACGGAACGAGCTCCCGTTCGAGGTAGGCATCGTACTGACTGTGGCGTCGCGCGCGGTCCGCGGGGTGCCGCTGCTTTGCGTACCAGCTTTCGCCATCGACGCTGTCCACGCAGAAGAGCTGGAACCATCCGCGCTCGAGGCCTTCGTCGAGGGGCCCCATCATCCCCTGGTCTTCCCACTCGTAGAAGCGTCCCATCGACGTCGGGAAGACGAGGACCCTTGCTCCGGCATGGCCGAAAATCAAAAGGTCCATGTCGCGGCCGAGTGATGGGCTGAACCAGCGGGCGTGCTCGCGGTGCATTTGGGGTGGACGGAGGGAGTCCGGCGAAGGCTGGCAACAAGCGGACCGGGGGGTGATGCGCGTCACCCACCGGTCTGTGGTCCGTGGTCAGCCGTGGGGCACCGGGAAGAGGAACTTGAGGACCGAGTCAACTCGGGAGCCCCACGATGCCTCGTTATGCTGCGCCCCCTCCGCTTCCATATAGAGGAGATCCTGGCCAAGGACCCATCCCTTGGCGATGAGCGCGTCGCAGAGGGCGCGGGAATCGGCGATGACCTCGGCGCCTTCCTGGGTCCCGGCGTCGAGCCAGATCTTGATCGGCAGCTTTCCCGGAAGCTCGTTCACCTCGCGGAGGATCACCTTCTTGTCCCACCAGACGGAGGCGGAGAGGGCGGCGAGCCGGGAGAACACCTCGGGGTGGCGGATGCCGAGGTGAAGGGTGAGGAGGCCGCCGAGGGAGGAACCGCCGAGTCCGGTGGTTTCGCCTTTGGGGTGCGTCCGGTAGGTGTGATCGATGAACGGCTTGATCTCTTCGACGAGCATGCGGCCGTACTGATCGGCCTTGCCCCCGTGCTTCTTCTCCGGGTCGGCGGTGGGAGTGTATTCATCGATCCGATGTTCGCCCGTGTTGTAGATGCCGACGATGATCAGCGGCTCGATGGCGCCGGCGGTGATGAGGCCGAGGGCGGTTTCGTCCACGCGCCATTCCTGGCCGACGGAGGTGGCCTGGTCGAAGATGTTCTGGCCGTCGTGGAGATAGAGGACCGGATAGCGGCGGTTGGGGTCGGCGTCGTACCCCGGTGGGAGGAAGACGATGAGGGTGTGATCGTACTGGAGGTGCTGGGAGTGGAAGGCCTCGTGGGTGCGGATGTCGCCGGTGAGGGTGTGGTGCGGGGCCGGGGCGGGCGGGGGTGCTGCTGCTGCGGGGGCGGCGGGTGCTGGGGGTGCGGTTGGGGCTGGTGAGTCGGGCATGCTGCGGCGGCGGGCGATGGGAAACGGGTCGGGCGTGGCGACGATCCCGACGGGGTCGGTCTCGTCCGCGCCTGCGGTTTGCGGCCGCAAGTGCAAGATGTCTACCGCCCTCCGGTAGGTGCCTGGCCGGGCGAAAGTCGGGCTCGACGACGCTTTGCGCGAGTGGTACTGACTCGTGCGGCACGAGTGGCGCTCGGGGGTGACGGTGAGGCGCCATACGATACGGGTGACCCCCTGGGCAACGGTGAGGTCGTCCTACCTGGCCCCCTATACGCGGGGCCGTCCGCGCCGCCGGCGCACGCTGGTCCACCCTCCAGTCCCTCCGTCCATGCAACAGACTTCGTCTGCCCCCGAGTTCCTGACGATCGTGCCGGAATCCGAGCCCGTGCGACACGTGGGGCCCGCATGTGGGTGCGGTGTCGGCGATGCGTCCGTCGATATGCCTGGCGCCCTTGGCGTGGACCCGGCGGTGCGAGACCGCAACCTGAAGCGCCTGCGACGCATTGAGGGCCAGGTGCGCGGGCTCCAGCGAATGATCCAGGAGGATCGCTATTGCGCGGACATCCTCACCCAGGTGTCGTCGGTCCATGAGGCGCTGCGCGCGGTGGGGCGCGAGGTCGTGCGGAATCATGCGCGGCACTGCGTCGCTGCGGCAGACCGGGACGGCGGCGGCGGCGCGATACCGGATGAGGTCATCGAGATGATCTACCGGTCGGCGCGGTAGTGGCCGGGATCAACGCCGGAACTGCGCTCGAAGGGCATCTATGACAAAGGTTGATGGGATCACACGGATGCAACGGATGAAAGTGCGGCTCCGGTGAGAGGCCGATCGACGTGTCTCCGTGGCTGACCAGTGAGTCACAGCACTCCGCTTCTTGTTTTTCAAACAACAACGGCCACTGCTCCCATGAACCTTGGGGCAGTGGCCGTCCGCATTTGAATCTGTTTGCGGTTGCCCTTTCATCCGTTGCATCCGCGCCATCGGAACACCCTTTGTCATAGATGTCCTTCAGGAGTCGTTCCGCCTTTTCTCCCTGGACAACTGCATACCCCGGCGCGTACCCACGGGCCGTGTACACCTCCGGCCCTGTAAGCCTTATCTAACCATCTGGCGGAGGGGAGCACACCCCTGCCCCGTACGCGCTGACGCGTGCGCGATGCACACCCAGTGGCTCCGTGATGCGCCGCGAAGGTGGACCTGTCCCCTCCCGCCTCCCACTCCGAGTGTGAACACGGTGTCACCTGTTCGCCGGTCTTCCATGAGAAGATCACGTCGCATCACGCACGAACACGAGGTGGAGATCGACCTATGACAAGTCGGAGCGGAAGGACCCCGCGCATTGCGGTGCGCGCACCCCGTAGGAATCCCGAATGAAACTGGTCGAGCTCTTGCATTTGAGCGTCGTCCGATCGGCGAGCGCCGGCGGCAAAACCAGGAGGCTTTGCACCATGGGTCTACGGGAATTCCGCGACAGCAAGGGCGTGCAGTGGAAGGTGTGGAGCGTCACGCCCGACGCGCTCGACAAGCGCACGGCGGCAGAGGACTACATGCGCGAGTGGCAGGACGGGTGGCTGTGCTTCGAATCGCCAGAGCACCGGCGGCGGCTCGCCAGCTTCCCACCCGGCTGGGAGGAGCTCGCCGAGGGCGAGCTCGAAGCGCTCCTCGGGCGGTCGCAGGTGGTAAAGCGCCGCATGCCGGGCGAGGCGTCAGGGGAGTTCACGCGCACTCCGGCCCCCAGGACAGCATCGGCACCCGCGCCCGATGTAGAGCGGCCGCGCGCGCCCAACCGGCCCGATGCCGGACGCATGACGCCGGCGAGTGGCGTGGAAACGGCCCGCACCCGCACGCTCACGGACTCCCGCGGCCGCACGTTCTTCGTGGGACTCTACAGGGTCCCGCCTGCCATCGAACCGGGCGGGCGCATTTCCACTTCGCCGGGAACGGTGCTACGCTTCCTGTCCGGGTCGATCGTGCTTGACCTCGAGGACTGGCCGGATGACTGGGATCGGTACACCGACAGCCAGCTCATGGGTCTCCTCGATCGCGCCCAGCCGGCCGACTACGACGCCGTCGGCGACTCGCTTCCCCTGCGACGACAGACGGACATTCCTGGCTGACCACCGGTTCGCGATGATCCCCCGAAAGGCACGTGTCTTCTGGCCGTTTTTCTCGCTCCTCCTCCTCACCGACTGCACGACGAAGCGGCTCGCGGAGGAGCACCTGCGTCCGGAGCACGTGCCGCACGAAGTGCTGGGTGACATCGTCCGCCTGACGCTCGCGTACAACCCGGATGCCGCGATGGGCATCAGCGCCGGGGCATGGTCGCGACCGGTCTTCACCATCATCGCCATCATCATCCTCGCCATGCTTGGATCGATGTACCGGAAGGCGACTCCGAGCGACCGCTGGCTCGCACTCGGACTCGCCCTCATCGCCGGCGGCGCGATCGGAAACCTCATCGACCGCATTCGATCCGAGCGAGGCGTCGTGGACTTCATCGACATCGGCGTTGGAACCTACCGTTTCTGGATCTTCAACGTCGCCGACATGGGCGTCGTCATCGGCGCCGGACTCCTCGGCGTTCTCCTCTGGCAGCGGGACCGGACCGCCGACGAGCAGACCGTCGGGGCCTGAGCGCCACAACGACGACGATGGCGCAATCCTCGGACTCCTACGACACCGGCAAATGGGCCGCGGCCTTCGCACCTCGCACGAAGGGGGAGCGCCGCTACTGGCTCGTGAAGTCCGAGCCGGACGTCTTCTCCTTCGACGATCTCACCAGGGCACCGGGGAAGACCACCGGCTGGGATGGCATCCGCAACTTCGCCGCGCGGAACTTCCTGCGTGACGGGATGAAGCGCGGCGACCGCGTCTTCTTCTACCACTCGATGGGGAAGCCGCAGGCCGTCGCCGGCATCTGCGAAGTCGTGCGCGAAGGCTATCCGGATCCCACGGCGCTCGACGCGACGCACGACGGCCACGATCCGAAGTCCGATCCCGCGGATCCGACCTGGTACGCCGTGGAGTTGCGCGCAGTTGAAGCGCTTCCCCGTCCGGTGACGCTCGCCGAGATCAAGGCGCGCCCAGAGCTCGCGGAGATGGCCCTCGTTCGGATCGGGCGTTTGTCGGTGACCCCGGTGACGCCGAAGGAATGGCAGACGATCATCGATATGGCTGCGTCCTGACGCGGCAACTGCGTCGGCCCGCTACAGCGCGGTCCCGCTCGCGAAGGTGAATGTCCACGGACTCCGCGAGTCCAGCCGCCGCGACCATCCGAGGAAGAACGCCCCGCCGAACAGCAGTATGCCACCGGAGGCCGCGGCAGGTGCCCCGCGCGTCGGACGCGTGGCGAGCAGACCGGTGTCGTTGCGAGACCCGAAGCGCGACAGTGCATCCCGTGTCGCCGGCCGCGACGCATCGGCCCACACGCTGCGAACTCCCACGGCAAGCGCGGGCGCAATGCCGGGAACGCGTGCGCGTGACGACCGCATGAAGGGCGGCCGGAATGGACGCTCCAGCACCGGGAGCGCGAACCGCAGCGACGTTCGCCCGATCGCCGCGCGATCCCCACCGAACTCCTTGTAGTCGAAGCCGAGGACGTCCGACTCGCCGCCGATCGCGAACAGCTGCTGAAGCGGCGCGCGGTCGCCCATCACCATGGCGGCGTCGAGCCGTCCCGTCGAGCTGATCCGGTGGTAGAACCACCGCCACCCCGCGCTCGCCTCTGCCCGTGTCCAATCGAGATCGCCGGCGGCGTACTCGATCCGCGAGCCGACGGTCCACCCCGACCGGATCGACTCACCGGTGATGTCCGGGTACAGCGTTGCGGATAGCGACATCACCCCGTAGTCGCCGGGATCGATCGGACGATTCGGGCGGAACGCCGAGTCGGAGGCGAACAGGCCGTGGCCGATCGTCGTGCGCACCGGTCGCTCGGATGCGATGCCGGCTTCCGCCACCACCCGTCCACGCGCGAGCGACATGTCGCGCTCGAGTATGGCGCCGAATGCCCGGCGGTCCAGGTAGTCGAAGTCATCGCTCGACCCGATCAGCGCCCCGGCCCAGTCGCCGCGACGGGGCGTGCCCCCGAGCCGATTGGTGGTCTCCAGCGACCGCTCGCCGATTCCCGAGAGCCGCCACCGCGGCGCGCTCCACTCGGCGAACGCACCGCCCCGGATCGTCTCCTCGCTCCACGCGTGCCCGATGAATCCGCCGAGGGCCGGTCCGTCACTGCGATTCCCGCGGCGCGCTCGGAGCCCGACGCCGGTAAACGCTCCCTCCACCTTGTTGAAGCGGAAGATGTCATCGAAGCGGCGCGCATGAAGCTCGACGACGGGGCGCGGACCGCGCGCGTCGAGACGGATCTGCTCGATGTCCCCGAAGTCGTCGACACGAAGATCGGCGGTGGCTTCACCGAGGCCCAAGCGCCACTCGGGATAGCTCGCGAGCGCGGCATCGCTGGCCATCACCAGCCTTCGCGTCCGCGCAGCAAGCGTGTCTGTTGCACCGCCCGGCGAGGCGATCGAGTCGAGCACGGTAACGGCGATGTCATCGTAGCGCGTCTGGAACCGCCACACCGCGCGACCATCGCCGGCGAGTGGTGAAGCGATCTGCAGCTCGATGCGCTGCACTCCCGGGAGCCAGAAGCGCCCGTCGATCTCCCTGCCCTGGAGATCGATG
This sequence comes from Gemmatimonadaceae bacterium, assembly GCA_031426115.1. Lineage (GTDB taxonomy): Bacteria > Gemmatimonadota > Gemmatimonadetes > Gemmatimonadales > Gemmatimonadaceae > JANPKQ01. The sequence continues at coordinate 6,510 of JANPKQ010000045.1, forward strand.
TAGCCGACGGCGCTGAAGAGACCCTCGCGCAGGCGGGTGACGATGGACGAACGACCACCGACCTCGAGCAGCTCGCCACGCATGGAGATGAGGTGATGACTCACCGCGTCCACCATGAGCTCGCCGCGCAGCGCAGTCGTCGCGATCACCGGCGCGATCACGGGCTCGACACGCACGCGCACGACCGGGATCGATCGTCCCCCGGGACGAACCACCGCGACAGTGTCGCCACCGCTGAACCGATAGATCTCATCCCGTCGGGACGAGAGGGGATGGATAGAGTCCGACGGACGCGGCGGCTTGTCGGTCGGCTTCCGCTTTCGCGCGGGCGCCGCGCCGAACATCAGGACGAAGCGGTTGCCGTAGAGGACGGGCACGACCCAGCTCGGCAGGCTGAGGGCAGTGAGCGTCGTCAGCACCGAGGCCTGTGATCGGTAGCCAACGACGCGCTGGTCGAGCTGTCCCGTACGATCCCACGCGAGCGACTGCGCGATCTGCTCGAGCAGGATCGTCTGCTCGCGCGAGCGCTGATCCACGCCGACGACTGCGACCTCGGTTTCCGCGATGGCGGTGTACGACGCGAGCCCGTCGGGGACGCGAGCATTGGTCTCCGATGCGACTCGCACGAGGTCGCGGAGCGACTCGGTCGCGTAGCCGGGGCCGGTGGCCGGCGCCTGGAGGAGGAGCGCGAACGGGAAAAGCGTGAGAAGCATTTGCACCGTGCGACAACGGAAGTGGGGTCGAACCAAGCCTAGCGACGGGCTCAGCCGGCGTTACCTTCACGACAGAACCATACCCCGTGGCGGTACATCCGCGCTCCGCATCCGCTCGCTGCGCATGGCGTGAGAATGTCGGAGTCTGCGGGAAGCCACTAGTGCACCTCCGGAGGAACGATGCGCACCATCAGTGGAGTTTCAATGCTTTCCCTCGCACTGCTCGCTGGCTGCGCGTCGTCACAGGCATCGGACGAGCCGGCGCCCCCCGCTCCGGCGCGAGAGACGGTTCGCATCTCGACGACCGGTGCCGCCGGGATGGCGACGACCGGCACTTCGTCCGTCGAGCTGAGCTCCTCGCCCAACGTCGGCATCGTGACGCTGGCCGCACCGATGGACAGGGTGTGGACGGAGCTCGTCGCGGTCTATGCCGCGCTGGGGATCGACGTGTCGACGGTCGATCGCGCGGGCAGGATCATCGGGAACCCCTCGCTGAAGATCCGCCGACGGCTCGGGACGGTGAACCTGACGAAGTACATCGACTGCGGAAGCACGCAGGGCGCCCCGAGCGCCGAGAGCTACGAGGTGCTGCTGACAATCCACAGCCAGCTCCAGTCGCCCACCCCGAACAACACCACCGTGACGACGACCTTCCAATCGATGGGACGTCCGGTGTCGCAGTCGGGGGAATACCGCAGCTGTACGTCGACCGGCGCACTCGAGAAGAGCATCGGCGACATCCTTCGCACACGCCTCAGCATGTAACGCATGCTGGCGAGATCGCCTCTGCGTGACCCGGCGCGGAAGTTCCGGCGCGGAGCTGTTAGCGATCAGCGGTTCGCTCGACTGAACGCGACTACGTACGGATCTGCACTGCTTACTGCGCACGCACTTCGTACGAAGTAGTACTCCGTACACACCGCCAGGGCGGGACAGGCACGGCAAGCGGAACGGCGGGGCGTTGGGAGGAATCCGGGCAACCGCCCGAGCGGAGCGGGCGACCGGTGTACCGTTCCTTCCCTCCCGGAGGCGACTACTGGGACTGCGCACGACTACGCACTGCCGCCCGTGACGCCCTCATGCACCCGTGCGCAGTAGCGAGTACGTAGTGCGTGCGCAGTAAGCAGTGAAGTTCAGTTCGTAGCTGCGGTCAGTGAAGCCGAGGGGCTCCGACGCGAGCCTCGGCAAGACCAGAATCCGGGGAGCATCACGCATGACATTCAGGATCGGGGCGTTCGTCGGCCTTTCGCTCGTCGTCGTCAGTGCGACGGGGCTCGATGCCCAGGGGCTCGGGCGGCAGGTCGAGACCCACGTCGCCGCGCACCAGCGCGAGATCATCGGCGAGCTCGCCGACCTGCTCGCGATTCCCAACGTGCGTGCGGACCAGGCCGGGCTGCGGCGCACGGCCGAGACGCTGCGCACAATGCTGGCGAAGCGCGGCTTCGCCGCCGAGACCGTGCCGACCGCGGGAATACCGCTCGTGATCGGCGAGATGCGCGTGCCGGGCGCAACACGCACGCTGCTTCTCTACGCGCACTACGACGGGCAAGCGGTGAATCCCGCGGCGTGGAAGCAGCCGACGCCATTCACCCCCACGATGCGGACGGGCCGCCTCGAGGAGGGTGCGCGCGAGATCGCGGACTTCCGGACACGCTCGACCTTCGAGCCCGACTGGCGGTTGTACGCGCGCTCGGCCTCCGATGACAAGGCGCCGATCGTCGCGATGCTCGCCGCGATCGATGCACTGAAGGCCAATGGCCTCGCGCCGACATCCAACCTGCGCGTGCTGCTCGACGGCGAGGAGGAATCCGGGTCGCCGAGCCTGCCCGCGGCACTCGAGCGCTATCGCGATCGGCTGTCGGCGGACCTGATGCTGTTCTTCGACGGACCGACGCATCCGAGTGGGCGGCCGACGATCAACTTCGGCGTGCGCGGCAACCTCGGAATGAGCATCACGGTCTACGGGCCGAAGATGGAGCTGCACAGCGGCCACTACGGCAACTGGGTAGCGAACCCGGCGATGCGGCTCGCGCAGTTGCTCGCCACGATGAAGGATGATGATGGCAAGGTGCTCGTCGCCGGCTTCTACGATGGCATCGCGCCATTGACGCCAGCCGAAGAGGGGATGCTCGCCGCGGTGCCCGATGATCCGGCGGGGTTGATGAAATTGTTCGGCATCTCGGCGCCGGAGCGGAAGGGGCTGACACTGCAGCAGGCGCTGCAACTCCCGACGCTCAACGTTCGTGGCCTCGCCAGCGCGGATGTCGGCGCGGCGGCGCGCACGGTGATCCCTGATCGCGCCGTGGCGTCGATCGACGTGCGGCTCGTGAAAGAGACGCCGGCACGCGCGCTGGCCGAGAAGGTCCGGGCCCACGTTCGTGCGCAGGGCTACCATCTCGTCGAGACCGAGCCGGACGACTCGACACGCGCGCGGTATCCACGGCTCGCTCGCGTCACTGGATCGGGCGGGTCGGAGGGCTACCGCACCGATCCCGCATCGGCGCAGTCGAAGGCCGTCATTGCCGCGATCACCGGCGCGTTCGACCAGCCGCCGGTGATCGTCCGCACGATGGGCGGCACGCTTCCGATCGCCGAGATCGTCGGCGTGATGGGCTTTCCGGCGATCGTGGTACCGACGGTGAACTTCGACAACAACCAGCACTCCGACAACGAGAACATCCGACTGGGACAGTTCTTCACCAGCATCCGGACAATCGCGGCGCTGCTGCGGATGTAACTGCTCAACTGCTCAACTGCTCAACTGCTCAACTGCGTAGGACAGACGACAGCAACGGATAAGGGCAAGGGACAAGTCGCCAGTAACTCAAGCGCGATAGTCGCTAGGCTCACAACTCGGGACCCTCTTTGCCTCGGGCATCCGGACCATGGCGCCGTACGCCGTACCGTCGCTCGACACATGAGGGTCCCGAGTTCTGAGCCTCGTAGACTATCGAGCTTGAGTTACTATCGACTTGTCCCTTGGTGTTATCCCTTGCTGACGCCCGTTAGCTGGATGTAGGGAATTGCAGGTGCTGGCGCCGGTGCCGCGGCAATGCCCGATGAGACTTGCCGATCCCCGCCCCCGCGCCGAACATGTGGTAGCTTTCGGCGGAGCGTTCCTCCGATGCAGATCACCCTTCGTGGCACGACCGGAGCCGAGCCTCCGCACATGGCGAGAAAGCCCAACTACGATTTCGAGAAGCGGAAGAAGGAGATGGATCGCAAGGCGAAGAAGGATGCCAAGCGCGAGGATCGACTGCAGCGGAACCGCGAGGAAGCGGAGCGGGATGCGGCGCTGGAGCCCGGCCAGGATGACACTCGGGGGCCCGACGCCGGTCCCGGCACGTACACGCCAGGCTGATGCGTTCGCTCCGCGGCTGACCTCTACGTCGCGGCGGCCGGCCCCACCGCTGGCGCTGAGGCGCCGACGCCGGCGCCCTCCGCGGCAACGGGCAGCGTGAAGATGAACCTGCTCCCGACGCCGACCTGGCTCTCCACCCAGATCCGGCCTCCATGCGCCTCGACGATTCCCTTGGCGATCGCGAGGCCCAGGCCGATTCCGCGGCGGTCGGCCCGCGCGCCCTGCCAGTAGCGCCCGAAAATGTGCGGCAACTGATCGGCGGGAATGCCGGCGCCGGTGTCGCTGACCGTGAGGCGTACCTCGGCACTGCCCGTCTCTGCGTGGATGCGCACCCTGCCGCCGGCGGCGGTGAACTTGATCGCGTTGCCGACGAGGTTCGAGAGCACCTGCAGGATGCGCGACGCGTCCGCGGCCACGCACGGAACGCCGCCATCGACACCGCAGGAAAGCTCCAGGGATGCAGCCGAGGCAAGCGGCCGGAGCATCTCCGTGGCCTCGGTCAACAGGCTCTGAACCGACTCCGGCTTCGCCTCGACCGCCAGCCGTCCCGAGTCGATCCGCCGCACATCGAGCAGGTCCTGAATCAGCCGATTCATCCGCTCGGCGGCGCGGTGAACCATCTGCGCCTGCTGTCGCACGCGTGAGCCGGGCTCGATGAGCTCGAGCATGAGGGTCGCCCCCATGGTGATCGTGTTGAGCGGGTTGCGGAGGTCGTGGGCGACGATTCCGAGCATCTCGTCTCGCGCGCGCGTCGCCTGGGTCGCATCGTGGAAGAGCCGGGCGTTGTCCACGGCGAGCGAGGCACGACGTGCGAGCTCCTCGACGAGAGCGAGGTCCTCGGGGCCGTAATGGCGGTCGGTGTCGGACCAGTAGAGGGCGAGCACGCCGAGGGTTCGCTCCCCGACGCGAAGGGGTGCGGCCGCCACCGACCGCGGCCAGATCTGGAGGGCGATGCGCTCGTGTTCCTCGCTGACGATGGACGCCCGCGCCATCTCTTCGGTGATCTCGGGGATGAGCACTGACTCGCCGGCACGCCGGAAGTGGTGCTCGCGATCGCCGATCCCCCAGAATCGGACGACATCACGAAGCAGCGATTCCTTTGCGGGGTCGGCGTGCGCGACCCCGACGCGCTCGAGGTGGTCGCCGTCCTCGCTGATGACGTCCACGATGCAGTAGTCGGCGAGCCCGGGAACGGCGAGGTGCACGAGGTTCGAGAGCGTCGTCTGATAGTCGAACGACGCGCTGAGCACCCGGCTTGCCTCCGCGAGGAAGGTCGCGCGGCGCTCGGCCGATTCCGCGACTGATCGTCGGGCCTGCTCCTCGATGAGGCGACGCGCGCTGACCTCGGCCTCCTTGTGCTCCGTGATGTCGTGGAGCGCCGCGACACGCACACGCCGGCCGCGGTACATCATCGCCCGTCCAGTCGCCTCGACGACGATCCGGGTCCCATCCTTTCGAAAGCCCTCGACCTCGTAGCGCTCCTCGGAGTTTGCCGCGACCCGCTGGACCACTGCCTCGCGCGACTCGGGCGTCGTGATGAGGTCGAAGATGTTGAGGCCAAGCACCTCGGCCAGCGTATATCCGAACATGTGGGCGAGGCTCTCGTTGCCATCGAGGATGACGCCGTTGTCGTGGATCACGACTCCCTCGACGGCAGCCTCGGCGAGATGGCGGAAGCGCTGCTCGCTTTCCTGGAGCCGCTCTTCGGTCCGGTTGCGGAAGAGCGCTCCCCCGAGCGTCGCCGCGGCCGCGGCGAGGGCGTCGATCTCCGCCTCCTCCCATTCGCGGTCGGTGGCGTCATCCGCGAAGCCCAGCACTCCCCACCAGGAGTCTTCGACGAACACCGGGACGACGGCGATCGACCGCACGTGGAGCGCGCCGAAGAACGCGCGCTCGCTCTCGGGAAGCCCATGCACCGGACCGTGGATGGCCGCGCCAGTGGCCATGATGCCCCAGCGCTCGAGGCCCGCGCTGACGACCGCGAAGCGCGCCGTGGAGAGCTCCGAGAGGGAGGGACCGACGCCGGGCGCCACCCACTCCTGTCGCCAGGTCGCCCAGTTCACGCCATCGTCGTCGCGCGCCATCTCGAAGAGGAACGCGCGGCTCGCGCCGGCCGCCTCGCCGAGGTGGCCGAGGACCTCGAGGATGTCATCCTGCCAGTCGACCGTTCGAAGGAAGCGCGACGCTGCCTCGAACACCGCCTTCAGGATCGCGTCGTGCCGATGCGGCGCATCGTCCGTCCGGGCGGTGCTGATGAGGTCCATGGCGTAGGATAGAACCGCGGCTCATGTGGCGCAAAGCGCAGGGATGGCTCATCTTCGCCCCCATGCGTCCACTCCTCCTCCCGTTTGTCATCGCCGCGAGCGCCGCGACCCTCGCCGCCCAGACTCCGCCGCGGCAAACCGAAGCCGATGCCTACACGCGGTACGAGCTCCTCGCTCCCGGCTCCGGAAAGTTTCGGATCATCTATGAAGTGACCGCGACCACGGCCGGGGCGACCCACTACTTCAATCCGATCCGGCAGGGCAGCGTCGCGACGGACGAGAGCGTCGTGGATCGCGCGACGGGCAAGCCGCTGCGGTTCGATATCGTGGGGGTGACGGAAGCGCGCGCCGGTGGCGTGCGAAGCTCCGACACGAGCCAGAAATACATCCGCGCGACGCTCGCCCGCCCCGTGCCTCCCGACGGGGGTGAGGCGCGGGTGCTCATCCTCAAGACCTATCAGGACTCGACCAGCTACTTCACACGCGGCGACACCCTGGTGTTCACGCGGCCGCTGGGGATCAAGCGCAACGCGGTCGTGCTGCCCGCGGGCTACGAGCTCGTGTCGTCGAGCTTCCCGGCGCAGATCCTCGAGGAGAGCGATGGCCGGGTGGGGATCAGCTTCTGGAACGCGACACCGAGCGAGGCAGCGGTGACGATGCGGGCGCTGCCGAGCCGGCGCTCGGCGGGGGCGGCGCGCTCGAGCATGGCCAGCCGGCTCGGGGAGCGTGCGCGCCAGAACCGGGAGATCGTGTACTACCTGCTCGAGCCGCAGACGGGGGCATTCGATCTCTATCACGACTATACCGAGTTCCGCCCGGGAACGAGCACCTACCTGAACATCGTGCGGGCCGGGAGCACGGTGTCGAATCCTCGTGCGCGGAACTTGGACACCGGGGAGGAGCTGAAGTGGGAGGTGTTGAAGGGCGCGGCGATCACCGCCGCGAAGCTCGAGGTCGCCAACGTCACGCCGGAGACGGAGGTGGTGGGGTTCCGCTTTCCGGCGGTGGCCGAGGGCGCGTCGGTGCGCCTGCGGATGTTCGAGACGTACACCGATACCGCCCGCTACAAGCTCGTGGGCGATGAGCTCGTCTGGGACCGGAGCTTCGGCCGGCCGACGAATGCGGTGGTGCTGCCGGCGGGCTGGATGCTGACGAACAGCTCCATTCCGGCAACGGTTTCGACGATGGCGGACGGTCGGGTGCGGCTGGACTTCGTCAACCCGCGGCCCGACGAGATCGCGGTGCTGGTCACGGCGCGGCGGCGAGGGCGGTAGCAGCGGCGTGCCCCCTCGCCCGGCCGGGTCATCCCCCGCCGGTATGGAACCGGTTACACGCTTTTCTTGACATTGGCGGGTCCGGGGCGAATAGTCGGGGACCGCACGAGTTCCCTCCCTTCAGCGCCGCGGTGCGAGTGAGCCTTCATCCCCTCGCGATTCCCCGTAAAGAGTCCTGCCCCATGCCAATGGCCCGTCCCTTCGTGCTCCTGCTCGCCGGCGCGCTCGCGTGCGTCGCGGCCCCCTTTACCTCCCTCCGCGCGCAGGAACCGGCCGGCACCATCACGGGCCAGGTCGTTGACAGCGCGTCCCGACAGCCCCTGGCCGACGTCACCGTCGTCGTCGAGGGCACGTCGCGTGGTACGGTCACACGCGTTGACGGCTCCTTCACGATCACCGCCGTTCCCGCCGGCACGCACGTGGTTCGTGCGCGCCGGATCGGCTTCGGGACGCAGGGCCAGAACGTGACGGTGACCAGCGGTGCGACGGTCTCCGTGACCTTCGCCCTCACCCGCCAGGCAGCGATCCTCCAGGAGATGGTCGTGGTCGGCTACGGGTCGCAGCAGCGATCCACCATTACGGGCGCCGTCGCGACGATCGATACCGCGGCCCTTCAGTCCCGGCGCGTCGTGGACGTGGCGCAGGCCCTTCAGGGCCAGGTCGCCGGTGTCCAGGTCACCCAGAGCACGGGCGCACCGGGCGAGGAGATCAGCATCCGCATTCGCGGTGAAGGCACGATCGGGAACAACAGCCCCCTCTTCATCGTGGATGGCACTCCTTCCCGCGACATCGCGTTCCTGAATCCCGCAGACATCGAGTCGATGACGATCCTCAAGGACGCTGCAGCCGCGGCGATCTACGGATCCCGCGCATCGGCCGGCGTCATCGTCATTACGACGAAGAGCGGCCTCACGGGGCAGTCGCAGTTTGCCGTCAACTATTACACGGGCATTCAGCAGGCGGCCAACCTGCCGAACATGCTGAACGCGACGCAGTACCTGAACAACGTCGAAACGGCCTGGAACAACTCGGGCTATACGGGCGCCAATCCGTATACCGCCGACAAGGCCCGGACGGACCTGGCGAACACGGACTGGCTCGGCGCGCTGTTCGAGGCGGGTCGCACCCAGAGCGTGGACCTGTCGGCCCGCGGCGGTGGTGAGCGCGTCCGCTACATGATCGCGGGCGGCCTACAGAATCAGGATGGTATCGTCGTCTACGACAACGACACCTACCGGCGCCTCAACTTCCGGACGAACATCAACGCCGATGTGAGCCGCCGCTTCGCCGTCGGGACCAACCTCCTGCTCTCGTACGCGCAGCAGGACAAGCTGTCATCGAAGGGCGACGCCCCGGGAATCATTCGCCACGCGCTCATCCGGCCGCCGGTGATCGCGGTGTACAAGAGCCCCACGGACCCGACCTACTCGGAACGGGACCCGTTCACCGACCTGCCGTTCTTCAGGACGCCGTGGGACAACAACGCGAACCGGTACGAGTTCGCCGCGAACCCGGTGGCCCTGGCGTACTTCACCAACGATCGCCGTGACAACTTCAGGACCTTCGGAAGCGTCTACGCCCAGTATTCCATACTTCCCGACTCGTCGCTGACCTTCAAGAGCAATGTCGGTGTGGACCTCGGGCTGACCCACAACAAGGCTCTCGCGCAGAACTTTGGCGACAACAACGGCGGCGGCAGCGGACTCGACGCCGGAACGGGCCGCCAGAATCGCCCGACGAACCTCGCCGAGGATCGGGGCGAGGCGCGCACGATCACCTGGAACAACACGCTGAACTTCAACCGGACGATGGGCGTGCACGGCCTCACCGCCCTGGCCGGCACCGAGTACATCACCAACTACTCGTCGTCGATCGGCGCGTCGCGGCAGCGGTTCGACTTCGTCAGCGCGCCCTTCCAGTACCTGAACTACGGCGGGACGACGAACCAGAACAACGGCGGGTCTGCCTCCGAGTGGGCGCTGTTCTCCCTCTTCGGCTCGGCGAACTACGCGTTCAACGAGAAGTACATGCTCAGCGGGACGATCCGCGCCGATGCCTCGTCGCGGTTCGCGGAGAACAACGAGTGGGGCTACTTCCCGTCGGTGTCCGCCGCGTGGCGCCTCGCAGGCGAGGAGTTCATGCAGGACGTCACCTGGCTGTCGGACCTGAAGGTCCGCGCCAGCTACGGCAAGCTCGGGAATCAGGAGATCGACAACTACGCGTTCCTGACGCTGCTGAGCCGGAGTGGCGACCAGTACATCGTCTCGCGCTACGGCAATCCCGACCTGAAGTGGGAGACCACGACGCAGAAGAACATCGGCGTGGACTTCGGCGTCATGGAGAACAAGCTCTACTTCTCCGTGGACGTCTTCACGAAGAACACCTCCGACATCCTGCTGCCGATCTCGCTGCCCTCGATCGTCGGCAACGTGTCGCCGACCATCGTCAATGCGGGTGAGGTGAGCAACAAGGGGGTCGAGGTCGCGGTGGCCTACCGCAACGCCGGCCCGCGATTCACCTACGGCATCAACGCCAACGCCGCGACGGTCCGGAACAACGTCGAAAAGCTGCACCCGAACCTCCCCAACATCGTCGGCGACGTCTACCGCACGGCAGTCGGGCACCCGCTCGGGTCGTTCTACGGCTACGTGTTCGAGGGCATCTACCAGAACCAGGCGGAGATCGCCGCGCAGCTCGATGGGACGTTGAATCCGGCGCAGGTTCCGGGTGACATCCGGTTCAAGGACCTCAACGACGACGGCCGGATCAACGACAACGACCGGACCTTCATCGGCAATCCGATTCCGCGGCTGTCCTACGGCCTGAACCTGAACGGGGCGTCGCGCGGCTTCGACCTCTCGATCTTCTTCCAGGGCGTGCAGGGCGTGGACAAGTACAATGACGCCAAGCAGATCACGGACTACGACACCCGCCCGTTCAACCGCAGCACGGCTGTGCTGAAGGCGTGGACGCCGCAAAACCCCAGCAACACCATTCCGCGGACGACGTTCAACGACAACGGCAGCAGCAAGAAGTCCAGCATCTTCGTCGAGGACGCGTCATATTTCCGCCTGAAGAACATGGAGATCGGCTACTCGCTCGGGTCGCTGCGCTCCATGTCGCGCCTGAACATCGGGGACGCGCGCGTGTACGTCTCCGGCCAGAATCTCTTCACGGCGACCGACTACACCGGACTGGATCCGGAATCCACCGATCTCCTGGACAGGGGGACGTACCCGCAGTCGCGGTCCTTCCTGTTCGGAACCACCGTAAAGTTCTGATCCATCCATGAGCCATCTATCGAGTTTCGCGAATTACCGAGGGGAAAGGGGAGCATGAAAATCAGACATATGGCAGTCGCGCTGTTTCCGATGGTTGCGGTCCTGAGCTGCACCGACCTGCACGATGATCCCATCGGACTGCTGACGCCCGAACAGATCAACACCGACCCGACGCTGAACACGGTGACGTCGTCGGTGACCTCGTCGTACCAGATGCTCGCGAGCACGCTGAACCTGCTCAACGAGTGGCGCTGGGATCTCGGCACGGTCTTCCGGAACGACGTCGTCGTCCAGGACATGGCCGGGGACGAGGTGCAGAAGAAGTGGAATCCGGACGGCGACCAGGCGTGGATGGACCAGGTCCAGAGCTTCAACTTCACCGCGTCCAACCAGGCATTCGGTGGCCTCTGGACGTACGACTACGAGGGAATCTCCCGGGCCAACCTCGCGATCAGCTACCTCACGGACGCGGCGGTCATCGCGAAGATCGGCATGGCACCCGCCGTTCGGAATCGGCTCCTCGGCGAGGCGTACTTCCTCCGGGCGTTCTATTACTTCGACCTCGTGAACAACTTCGGCGACGTGCCGCTGCTGCTCACGCCGCTGAAGAGCTTCCAGGAAGCCTACGGCGTCGCGCGACGCGAGACGAAGGACAAGGTGTGGACGCAGATCAGCGCCGACCTTACCGCCGCCAAGGCACTGCTGCCGAGCAGCAAGTACTCGGATACAGCGGAGCCGTGGCGCGTGTCGCTGGGCGCGGTCATCGCGATGCAGGCCAAGGTCGCGCTGTACAACAAGCGCTGGGCGGAAGTCGTCACCCTCGTCACCGAGCTCGAAGGCAAGGGCTTCTACAGCCTCAACGCGAACTACTTCGACGCCTTCGCCGTAACGAGGGAGTTCAACGAGAGCGAGGTGATTTTCGCCTACGACCACCAGACCGGACGCACCCCGCGGAAGGGCAACGGCATCAGCGCGCCGCTCGACTGGGGCTTCATCGCTCCGACCGCCGACTTCCTTTCGGAGTTCGAGGCGAACGATCCGCGCCTGGCCTACACGGTGAACGTGGCGGACAAGGCCGTCTACAAGCTCCTCGGCTCGACGACCCGGCAGTACATCGGCAATGACGATGCGCCGGGCAACAAGATCTACATTCGCTTCGCCGACGTCCTGCTCTGGAAGGCGGAAGCCCACAACGAGCTCGGGGCCTATCCCCAGGCGATCGCGATCCTCAACCAGATCCGGACGCGCGCGCGGACCGGCGCCACGATCAACGGAGCCCCGCTACCGGCGGGCACGCTGCCCAACCGGCCGGCGTCAACGAACAAGGCCGAGATCATGGGCTGGATCATGCACGAGCGGCAGGTGGAGCTCGGCTTCGAGTCGCAGCGCTTCAACGACCTGAAGCGGTGGGGCATCGCCAAGCAGGTCCTCACGGCGCTCGGCAAGAACTTCCAGGACCACAACTATCTCTATCCGATCCCGCAGAGCGAGATCGACAAGTCGGGCGGAAGCATCACGCAGAATCCCGGCTACTGATCGACGTTTTGCTCGACGTACGACGGGGGGATCGCTTCGCGCGGTCCCCCCGTTTTTCGTTGAGCACGGGCTGCACTTTCAGGGTAACAGCAAGGTCAACGTCAACAGCGGGGAAGAACGATAAAGCTGATGCGACGGATCAAGCGGATTTCATCCGCGTGGGATCAAATACCATTACATCCTGGTTTTTTCTCGGCAGGATGAAAATGGATCAGGCTCGGAAAATCCGCTGTATCCGTGCCTTTTCCGTTCTATCGTTCTTCCAGGCTGTTGATCTTGCTGTTGATTTTCAGCTCAGGCGGTCTGACCATCGGCTCCAAAGAGGTGCACCCGCGCCCCGGGCACCTGAACGCCGATGACGTCCCCGACCTCCGGAAGCGTCTCGCCGGAGACCAGCGCGAGCAGGCGGTGGGGGCCGACGTCGAAGTGGATGTGGCTCGTGCCGCCGAGCCGCTCGACGAGGACGACGCGACCCGTCATTCCCGGTGCCTCGGTGCCCGCACCAGACGCCGGGATAATACGCAGGTCCTCGGGGCGGATGCCCATCGATCGGGGCTCTGACGCGGCCGCCAGGCGCTCTCTTGGCAGCTCGATGCGCACGCCCTCGGCGACGAACGCCGCAGTGCCGTTCTCGCTGCGCACGTTTCCGTCGATGAAGTTCATCGACGGGGTGCCGATGAACCCGGCGACGAAGCGGTTCTTCGGGCTCCGGTAGAGATCGATCGGCCGGCCGACCTGCTGGATCCTGCCCTGCGCCAGGACGACGATGCGATCGCCCAGCGTCATGGCCTCGACCTGGTCATGGGTGACGTAGATCGTCGTCGTGTGGAGCCGCCGCTGGAGCACACCGATCTCGATGCGCATCTGTCCGCGCAGGCCGGCATCGAGGTTCGACAGCGGCTCGTCGAAGAGGAACACGGACGGGTCGCGCACGATGGCGCGCCCCATGGCGACGCGCTGGCGCTGCCCGCCCGAGAGGGCGCGGGGGTAGCGCGCGAGATAGGGCCTCAGCCCCAGGATGTCGGCCGCGCGCGCCACGCGAGCGTCGATCTCGGCCTTCGGCATCCGCGCCATGCGCAGCGCGAAGCTCATGTTCGCGGCGACGGTCTTGTGCGGGTAGAGGGCGTAGTTCTGGAACACCATGGCGATGTTGCGCTCGGAGGGGGGCAGGTTGTTCACCACGCGCTCGCCGATGGCGATGGTCCCGCCCGAGATGCCCTCGAGCCCCGCGATCATCCGCAGCAGGGTGGACTTGCCGCAGCCCGACGGCCCCACGAGGACGGCGAACTGCCCGTCGGGGATGTCGAGCGAGACGCCGTGGATCACCTCGAGCCCGCCATAGGCTTTTCGCAGCTCGCGGATCGCGACGTCGGCCATGCTCTCTCCCCTGGTCGTGCCGAGTCGTAGCGAAGGGGCGTCGACCTGTGAAGGGGCCCGCATGCTAGCATGTCAGTGCTTGACTTCGGGGGGCCCCGGGTGGGACGTCTCTGGCGTCCGAGCCGGCCCGGATGGACCACGCCCTCCCGCGACAGATCCCGGAACGGGGCGCGCGGGCCGGTGCAGGCGGTCCGTCGCGACGGGGCCGCCGGGTCACGAGGGAGGACACACATGAAGACGCAACTGTTCGAGCTGGCCATGCGGTCCGCTCTGTCGCGCCGCCGCCTGCTCCAGGGCGCGGCAGGGACCGCGGCGCTCGCCGCGCTGGGGATGCCGAAGGGCGCCGTCGCGCAGGACGCGAGCCTGCGGGCGCAGATCCTCGCCATCCCGGGCGTGGGGATGGGCTCGCCCACCGACGTTCACTGGCAGCAGGTCGGCGAGCTCTGCCTCGGCCCGACCAAGGCCAACGTGGCCGAGGGCGAGTTCGCGGGCG
>JANPKQ010000046.1:0-36777 GCA_031426115.1 Gemmatimonadaceae bacterium
GCGCCTGCCGCCTCGATGACGAGATCCACGCCGCGGCCACCGGTGCGGCGCCGCACGGTCTGCGCTCGCGCCTCCGCGGACATGTCGAGGCCGAGCGTCAGCGTCGCCCCCATGCGCTCGGCGAACTCCAGCCGGTCGTTCGGCCCGCCGACGGCGACGATCTCGCCGGCACCGGAGAGCGCGGAGAGCGCAATCGCCGACTGGCCGACGGGCCCAACGCCGAGCACCGCGACTGAGTGGCCGAGCCGGATCTCGCCGCGGTCGACCGCGTGAAGGGCGGTCACCAGTCCGCATCCGCCGCCGATGAAGGTTTCCGGCGGGAGCTCCTTCGGCATGCGCACGATCTTCACGCCGGGCTTCATCCAGATCTTCTGCGACCATCCGCCGAGCAGCCCGTCGTTCGCGCCGTAGGTGATGCCATAGACTTTCCGGTGCGGACACCGGGTGGACTGCTTTGCGACGAGACACTGGTAGCAGCTGTTGCACGTCTCGTGGACGTCGAGGAAGGTGACGATGTCGCCCTCGCGGAACGCGACGCCTTCGACGTCGCGCACCGTTCCGCGAATGTCGGTGAGGATGCCGACCGAGACATGTCCCGGGATGAGCGGATACGGTACGCCCGCGAGCCGTCCCTCGTGGAGGTGCACATCGGTGCCGCAGACTTCCGAGTAGATCGTGCGGATGACGGCTCCGCCGGGCTGCGGGTCCGGCGTCGGGAACTCGCGCACCTGCACCGCTTCGCGTGGAGCGGGCATCGTGGCCGCTGCGACCGATCCAATCATGGCCGATCTCCGGCGAGGAGGCGCAGTGTCTCCCCGTCGAGGTGATGCCCGCCTTCGAAGGTGTGAAGGGTGTAGTCGAGCCCGAGGCGGTTCATGCGCTCGCGCTCGGCGGGTACGGCGCGCTGCGCGCCGGTGTCGAGGGCGCCCACGACTACGGAGATGCGCGGAATCGCCGCGAGCGCGTCACGTCCCGAGTGCGCATCGATCTCCGGAGGAAGCGGGCTCGCCCAGAGCACGAGGTGGTCCGGACGCGTCCGTCCGTGCACGGCCCAGCGCACGACCGTCGCGACGCCCTGAGAAAAACCGAGGATGGTGAGCTGTACGCGATCGCGAGGGGTCGCATCGAAGATGGCGTCAGCGAGAGTGTCGAGGTATCCAACGTAGTCTTCTATCTCGTGCTCCCGGTCCTCGCGCGTCATCCATGTCGCGCCGACCTTCGAGTCCGGTCCATGGACGGACGGCGTCGCCTCGACATAGAACCGGTTGAGCGCCTCCGGAGCGACGACGAGGCGGTGCCCGTTGTCGATCGCCGCGAAGTGACGCATGAACCGGCCGGCGAGCTGCGCGAAGCCATGACACACGATCCACACTTGTGACGCGCTTCCGTCGCGCGGACCCAGCGTGTAGTAGCGCGCGCTCCGGCGCACCGCGAGGTGATGCTCGTCCATGATTGCTCCGGGAATACGTGCATGCGCGCTCCGACACCACGATAACTTGCGGGGATCGATGGCGAGAGGGCCGGTCCACCGAAGCTTGGCGAGGGGCACGTGACGGTCAGGGTGTTCGTTCCCACGCGGGGCGACCTGCGGGAGATGCTTCGGCTGGCCACGCCCATCGTCATCGTCCAGGTGGGGCTCATGGCCATGGGCACGGTGGACATCATCATGGTGGGCCACGTCTCCGCACAGGCCCTGGCCTCGGTCGCCCTGGGCAACCTGTATTTCTTCTTCGCCGTGGGATTCGGGATGGGCGGCCTGCTGGCGCTCGATCCGGTGATCGCCCAGGCCGTCGGTGCGGGGGACGAGCCCGCGGTCGCGCGAGGTATCCAGCGGGGGCTGCTGCTTGCGGCGCTCGTCGCCATCCCGACGTCACTGCTGCTCGTGCCGGCGGTTCCCATTCTCACCGCGCTCCAGCAGCAGCGCGAGCTCGTTCCGGCGGCTGCGCGTTATGCATGGGCTACGATCCCGGGAATCTTTCCGTTCTTCGCGTTCATCGTCCTGCGACAGAGCCTCCAGGCGATGGGGCGGCTCCGCCCGATCGTCGTTACGATCATCGTGGCGAACCTCGTGCACATCCTGCTCAACTGGATGCTGATCTTCGGCCGGCTCGGAGCGCCGCCCATGGGCGCGGTCGGCGCCGGTCTCGCGTCGAGCATCAGCCGCTGGTTCCTCGCGGGCATGATGATCGTCGCCGGGTGGCCAGTGCTGCGCCATCACCTCCGGCCGCTCCGCCGTGACGCGCTGCAGTGGGGGCCGCTGCTGCGGATGTCAGCGATCGGCGCGCCGATCGGACTTCAGCACTCGCTCGAGTACGGAGCGTTCATCATCGTCGCGCTCGTGATGGGCTACCTCGGCACGGTCGAGATGGGTGCACACCAGGTTGCCCTCAGTCTCGCGGCGCTGACCTTCATGGTGCCGCTTGGCGTCTCGAGCGCAGCTGCGGTGCTCGTCGGGCGGGCAGTCGGCCGCGCCGATGCCGTCGGGGCGCGCCGCTCGGCCGGTGCGGCGCTGCTCATCGGCACCGGCGTCATGGTCATCAGCGCGCTGGTCTTCCTGACGATTCCAGAGCTCCTCGCGCGGGGATTCACGACGGATGCATCTGTCATCGCCCTTGCATCACTGCTCATCCCGATCGCCGGCGTTTTCCAGGTGTTCGACGGCCTCCAGGTCGTATCGATCGGCGTGCTGCGCGGTGTCGGCGACACGCGCGCCCCGATGATCATCGCGGCCATCGGCTACTGGCTCATCGGAGTTCCGGCAAGCGCGTACCTCGGGCTGCGAGCGGGGTTGGGCGCGGAGGGGCTGTGGTGGGGACTCGTCGTCGGGCTCGCGACCGTGTCCCTGACGCTCATCGTGCGGGTTGCCATGCGCGTGCGAAGGGACCTTGGGCGCCTGGACATCGAGGGTGCGATGTAGATACCCCGCCGCTTGACAGCGCCTCTCCCGCAAGGGTAGCGTCGCCGTAGGACCGCGCCGCACTACCACTGCACCACGCCGTCCATTCGGCGGGACTGCTGTCCCGCCGACCATCGTTCGCCCGCGCGAGACCCGAGCCCATGACCACCATCAATTCCGCCGAGATCGTGCCGCCGCCGTACAAGGCTGCCGGCATCGTCACCGCCTGCGTGCTGGTGATGTACCTGCTGACGCTCTCCCCAACGACATCGATGTGGGATGCGGGAGAGTACATGGCGGCCGCGTACGGACTCGGGCTCCCGCACCCCCCGGGCAATCCGTTCTTCGTGCTTCTCGGGCGTGTGTTTGCCCTGCTCCCCATCGCGCCAACGACTGCACAGCGGGTCAACATTCTCGCGGCGCTGTCGAGCGCTGTCGCCGCAGGAGTCTGGTTTCTCGTCGCTCACAAGGTCGTAGCGACGTGGATCGCCGATCGGTGGATGCGTCTCGGCGCGGCGACGGCTGCGGCGGTCATCGGTGCGACCGCATTTACTGTCTGGCATCAGTCGGTCGTCAACGAGAAGGTGTACACGGTCGCCCTGGCCGGCCTTGCGATCATCTCCTGGCTCGTTATCCGCTGGCTCGATGCCCCCGACGGTCCGCGTGCCGACCGCACCCTGCTGCTCATCGCGTACCTCCTCGGGCTTGGCTACGCGAACCACATGGCTGGAATGCTGGCGGCACCGGCCGTCATCGTCGCGGTCATTGCACGGCGCCCGCGCATCCTGCTGCGGGGCCGGCTCGTCGGCCTCTCGCTCGTCGCGCTGATCCTCGGACTGACGCCCTTCCTGAGCCAGCCGCTGCGCGCAGCGAACCATCCCGCGCTGAACACCGGGGAGCCCACCGGATGCGTCGAGCGGCTCGCGCTCGACTGCACGCTGAGCGCCGTCACGCTCCAGCGCTTTCGCTCGAACCTGAATCGTGAGCAGTATCCGAAGATTCCGTTGTTCCAGCGTCAGGCGTCGTTCCCCGAGCAGTGGGGGATGTACTGGCTGTACTTCCGCTGGCAGTGGCTCGGCGGGCCGCAGGGCAATGCACCCGTGCAGCAGGGCATCGCGTTCGTCTTCCTCGCGCTCGGGCTGGCGGGCGGCTACGCGCACTGGCGCAATCACCGTCGCTCGTTCTGGTACTTCGGCCCGCTGATGCTGACGCTGACGCTGGGGCTGATCTTCTACCTCAATTTCAAGCTCGGCTACAGCCAGGCGCTGCGCTTCGGATTCCCGTTCGATGGCGCGACGACCGAAGTGCGCGACAGGGACTACTTCTATCTCTGGAGCTTCTCCGCATGGGGCGTCTGGGCTGCCCTCGGACTCGCGTGGATCTGGCGCGCGCTCGCTGGCGCAGACGTGGTTCCCGCCCGCGGCGTCGCGACACGGGCACCGCTGCGCCGATGGCTGATGGCCGCGCCCGTCATGCTCGTCGCGTTGCTGCCGCTCGTCTCCAACGCTCGTGATGCTTCCCGCGCGGGCGACACCTTCACGCGCGACTGGGCGACGGACCTCCTCAATTCGGTGGAGCCCTACGGAATCCTCATCACGAACGGCGACAACGACACCTTCCCGCTCTGGTACGCGCAGGACGTCGAAGGGATACGGCGCGATGTCACCGTTGCAGTAACGTCGCTCCTCGGCACCGACTGGTACGTCCGGCAGATCATCCGCCGTCCGATCTACGAGTACGACGCGGCGCGTGGGCCATCGATCTACCGGAATACCGCGTGGCGGAAACCGACGGCACCGCCGCTCCGCATGACGATTGATGAGGCGGATTCCGTGCCCTCGTTCGTCATGCTGCCGGGACCACAGCAGTTCCGGCACGACAGCATGACGGTGACGATCACCGGTCGCAATGACCCGAACGCCCCGGCACCGTACCTCACGCGCGACCAGGTGATGGTACTTCGCTTCATTCGGGATTCGTTCCCCGATCGCGGGCTCTTCTTCTCGGGGGGCGGTTACGCCCAGGAGCTCGGTTTCGGCGAGTACATCCTGCGGCAGGGGCTCGTGGACCGGCTGGTCAACACCCCCGTCGCGCAGCGGCCTGGGGTCGTGGATGTCCCGGGCGCGGGCTTCGTGGATCCCCAGCGCACGATCGCGCTCTGGAACGACGTCTACACTGCGCCGGAGTCATTGCTCGCACGCGGCCGCTGGATCGATGTCGCGTCCGAGAGCATCCCGCGCCATTACGCAGGAACGGGCGTCCTCGCAGCCGAGATGCTGGCGCGGCGCGGCGATACGGCGGGATCGCAGAAGGCAATGGGAATCGTGCGGCGGATCGTGGACATCGTGACGGCGTCCGGTCCGTAGGACCGCGTCCGTCGGCCTACTCTCCCGACCCGCCCTGGCGGATCCCCTTCACGAGTCGCTGGGCGGCGTCGCGGATCATCTGGTCCTTGTCGTCGCGCAGCGTCTTGAGCGCCGCAAGCGCTTCCGGCGTCGCTGCCTGGCCTAGCGCCTCCACGGCCGCCAGCCGCACTGCTGCCGCCTTCCGCTTGAAGAGCGTTCCACCCGGCGCCGCGATGCTGACGAGCCGCTCGACGGCGTCCGGCGTGCCGACCCGCCCCAACGTCGCGATGATCTGGAGCTGCACGTCTCCGTCCTCCTCCCCGTCGAGTGCGACGACGAGTGAGTGCGATGAGGTCCGGCGCTTCCACGATCCGAGTGCTGTCGCGGCAACGAGGCGGACTTCGGCAGAGTCGTCGCGCAGCGCGACACGCAACGCGGCGAAGGCATTGCCGGTCGCGATCTTTCCCAACGACACTGCCGCTGCCCGACGGATGCGCTCATCGGAATGCTTCAGAAGCCGCGCGAGTGGAGCCTCAGCCTCGGGGCTCGGGAGCTCGCCGAGCAGTTCCGCGGCGTTGCGCTGCACGAACCAGCGCTTGTCCTCGAGCATGTGGAGGATCGATGGAATCGACGCCCTCAGCGTGACGAGGGCGTCGAAGAGTGTCCGGCGCTCGGCAAGCGTATCCGCGACCTTGAGCTCCTCGATCAACGCGTCGGTCGCGTCCTGTCCCCATCGTCCGAGAAGGCCGAGCAGCTCGGTGGCATTGCCCGCCCGTTGCGGAAGCAGCTTTGCGATGAGGCGAATGAGCCGCGGAGTCTTGAGCTGGCGCAGCGCCATTGTATAGGCGCGCTTCACGCGCGCATCCGCGCGCGCTTCCTCACCCGCCGCGAGCGAGCGGAGCGCGTCCGCCACGGAGTCGCCCTTCGTCTCGTCCGCCGCGCGGTTGACGAGCATGACGATGCCCTCGAGCAGCACCGTCGCCTCTTCGGGGGCCGTCGCGCCCTCGAGCTCGACGAGCATCTCCGCGAGCGAGCCCTTCGGGACCGACAGTGCGGCGAACGCGAGGTAACTGCCGCTCAGCCGGGGGTTCGGGCGACGCTGTCCGGGCGGGGGGGCGACCGGGCGGGCGGGCTCGGGCGTTGCGACCGCCGCCTCGATCTCAGTTGACACCGTCGCCGCCTCGATCGGGCGAAGGGCATCCGTGATCGCCTTGCCGCCTCCCCCCGGCCGCGGCTCCCCGGCGAGCGCGCGCGCTACCGTGAGGACGTGCGCCGCGACGGGCGCCGCGCTGAACCGAAGCTCGCGAACCGCGTGGCCGATCAGCTGCGCGGCGAGCGTCTCCATTTCCGCACCGCTTTCAGCGCTCGGCCGGCCGTCAACGACGACGCGCCACTCATCGAGAGTCAGTGTCGTCGGCTGCGACTTTCCGCTGGCGACGACGGCCCGAAGGGCGCGCTTCTGCTCATCGATGTTGGCGACATCGTGAACGAGCAGCCAGACGAGTCGAGCGAAATGCCGGGCGACGGCGAGAGAATCCATTGGGGATGACAGGGGAGCCGGTATCGGCCGCCGGTAAGACTCCTCTCACCCCGGGAGGGCAACGCATTGCGCCCCTCGCGCCCCGGGGCCGCCTCGTTCCTGACCGCGCGCCACAGCCGTCGCGAGCGCGTGCGGACGGGTGCGCCAGTGGGCGCAGCCGGTCAGCTCTTGTGCCGGAAGGTGATGCGGCCGCGGCTCAGGTCGTACGGCGATGCCTCGAGCGTGACGCGATCGCCCGCAAGCACGCGGATCCGGAACCTGCGCATGCGGCCGGCGATCGTCGCCAGCATATCGTGACCGTTGGTGAGGCGAACGCGAAAGGTCGCGTTCGGGAGGACTTCCGTAACCGTGCCATCGAGCTCGATCGCTTCTTCCTTCGCCATACACTCCTTTCGATGATTGAAATCGTGGGCACCGCCGAGGGCGACCGGGCCGGTCACCGCCAGTGCGGCGGGTGGAACAAAAAAGGGAACCGAGGCAGCTGCCGGGTTCCCCTCGTGAGGCGCTCGCGGACGGGCATCGCGCACGTATCGGAACGTACGTGCCCCGGCATCCGGTGTCAACGCAACCAGCGCACGGGTCAGGCCCACGATCGTTAGCTTCTGGAGACGATTGTCGACCCTCTCACCGACCGGCACGATGAACCTCTCCGCGCTCGAAACGCCCGTCCCCCTCGTCGACCTCGACCGGATGGAGCGAAATCTCGACCGGCTCGCCAATTATACGCGGGCTCACGGACTCGCGTTGCGTCCCCATGTGAAGACGCACAAGTCGCCGATCATCGCCGCCGCACAGCTGCAGCGAGGCGCCGCCGGCGTGACCTGCGCGACTCCGCGAGAGGCCGAGGTGATGAGCGCCGTATGCGATGACATTCTCGTCGCGTATCCGCCGGTTGGTGAAGCCAGGCTCCGCCGCCTGATGGCGCTTCCCTCGCATGTGCGCCTCACGGTCGCCCTCGACTCCGCCGCTGCGGCGACGGAACTGTCGGCGGCCGCGGCCGCGGCGGGGCGACTGGTCGGTGTCTACGTCGAGGCAGATCTCGGCATGCACCGTGTAGGGCTCGGGACCGCGGCGCAGGTGACGACGCTCGCGCGACTCGTGGCATCGCTGCCCTCGCTCGACTTCGCCGGATTGACGTTTTATCCGGGCCATATCCGGGAGGCGGTGAGTGCGCAGGCGCCAGCGCTTGCCGAACTCCGTGTAGCGCTCGATGGCGTCATCGCGGCGCTGGTCTCCGCGGGCCTCCCTCCACGCGTCGTCAGCGGCGGATCCACGCCGACGATGATGAGCACGCACGAGCTGCCGGCGGTGACGGAGTTCCGGCCCGGCACCTATGTCTTCAACGACCGGACGACGGCGGAGGTCGGGGCCTGCGGCTGGGACGACTGCGCGCTGACCGTGCTCGCTACCGTCGTCAGCACCGCGGTGCCGGGTCAGGCGGTCATCGACGCCGGGACCAAGGCGCTTGGCCGCGAGCCGCTCCGCGCGGGAAGCGGTGAAGGGTTCGGCGTGCTCCTGTCCCACCGGGACGTGTTCGTGCGCGCGATGTCCGAGGAGCACGGAATGCTCGATCTCGGAAAGTCGGCCTGGACCCCACGCGTCGGCGAGCAGGTCCGAGTGATCCCCAACCACGTCTGCATCGTCGTGCACCTCAACGACGTGGTGCACGGAATACGCGGCGAGCGCGTCGAGACCAGCTGGCCGGTGGAGGCTCGCGGCCGATGACCATTCGACGACAGGCCGTCCTCGTGGTCGCGCTCGCGATCGGCGGCTGCGCGGGACAACCCGGGGCGGGCGCCACCCCCGAGCCGGCGCCATCGTCCCGCGGCGTTGCGCGCTCCGCGCTCGACGATCTCATCTCGGCCGAGCGGGCGTTTGCGGCTCGCTCGACGAGCCATGGGATGCGCGCTGCGTTCCTCGAATACCTCGGCGAGGACGCGGTGTTGTTCATCCCGCGCGCGTCGCCAGGGCGACCGTTCTTCGAGTCGCAGCCGAGGACTGGCCAGGGCCGGCTCGATTGGGCGCCGATCTATGCCGAGGTATCCCGCGCCGGTGATCTCGGCTTCACGACAGGCCCGTACGAGGCACGCGCAAAGCCCGGAGTCGACAGCGTCACGGCGTACGGGAATTTCGTGTCGATCTGGACGCGGGACCCGCTGACCTACGCCTGGAAAGTCGCGCTGGACCTTGGAACGACGAACGAACGCCCAGCGGCTGCGGATCGGCTCAGTGCGGCCCGCGGAGCATCAGTGCGGACGCGGGTGCAGCCGGCGATTTCTGACACGACATCGGGGGTGGGAGACAGCTCGGTGTACCCCCTCCGCGCCGACGATCTCTTCATTGAGCGAGCGACACTGGAAGGCACGGCCGCCGCGTTCGACGCGGCAGATCCCGACGTCCGACTGTACCGCGACGGACGCGAGCCGATCAAGGGAGCCGCCGCGGCGATCGCAACGCTCCGGAATCTCGGTGAGCGCTTCGCATGGTACCCTTCAAACAGCGTGGAGGCTCAGTCGTCGGACATCGGCTACACCTACGGCACGTACGGGCCGGCGATCCCGGGCGCGGCGGAGCTCGGCGCCTACGTCCGCATCTGGCGCCGTGGACCGACCGGGCGCTGGCGCCTCGCCCTCGACATTACGAATCCCTTTCCGCCCTGACAGCGGTCAGGCAAACACCGCGGCGTCGTCGAGGTTGAAGAGCAGCGTCTTCACTTCGAGGGCGACGTTCCTGAATCGTGACGCGGTATCCTCGGGGATCGGGACCTTCGAGAACATGATCACCGCGAACAGGTCGCCCGTGCGGAGCACCCCGCCGAAGCCGAGGGCGGACCGGATCCCGTACGGGATGACGAACTCGGCCTGAGCGGGGATCGCCGCGCTTCCGCGCGCCTCCGGCACGTGGAAGACGTTGTACGTCTTCCCCGAGAGCGCGTCAGCCATTTGCGGAGGAGAGACGACCGATTCGATGGTGAGGCCGAATTGCTTGATCAGCGCGGCAATCATCGGGGCGCCTTCCACCATCGTCACGCTCGGCAGCGGAATCGCGCGGTGCCCGCGAGACTCCGCGGGCGAGTTCCACGCCGGCTCATCGCCGGAGGATGCCAGCATCGTGAGGCATTTCATTCGGGGCGAGGGCGTCCCGGTCTTGAACAGCTCGCGCGCGAATGCCTGGTCGGCGGGCGGTAGCCCCGCGAATGCGTGGGTCTTGTAGAAGCGCACCATTGCGCACGCCGGGCCGCCCGTGACGGCGTCGATGCACTCCCGATAGAGGAACGCAGTCGTTGCCTCCGCGGCCGCGCGCATCGAGCGCGCGCCGACAGCCGCCAGCCGAACTCCCCGTCCGAGCTGAAGCATCTCGGCGAGGCCAAACCTTGTCAGGTCGTACGGCACTGGGCGACTCCCATCCGGGTAAGGGGACCAGGAGAAAGTCGCCCCGGGCCCGAGTGGAGTCCAGCCCGCGACAGATTGCGCGTCGCAGAGCTCCGTCAGCCCTGCCGCAGTGCGATGACGGGATCCACCCTGCTGGCAGTCCGCGCGGGAATGTATGCGGCGAGGGCGGCGACGATCGTCAGCAATCCCGCAACGGCCGCGAAGATCCGGGGATCGGTCGGCGTGACACCGAAGAGCATCCCCTCGAGGAAGCGCGTCACCCCGACCGCCCCGGCGGCGCCGATGCCGATGCCGACCATGGCGAGGGCGAGTCCCTGGAGGACGATCGTCCGGATGACCGCCGCGCGCGGGGCGCCGAGCGCCATGCGAATCCCGATCTCGGGCGTGCGCTGGGCGACGGTGTAGGCGAGCAGTCCGTAAATACCCATCGCGGCGAGCAGCATGGCCGCCGCGGCGAACAGTCCGAGCAGCATTCCGACGAAACGCGGGCGCGCGAGCGAGGCACCCACGATGTCCGTCATGGGGCGCAGGTCATCGAGGGGGATGTCGCGGTCCACCGCCCAGATCTCGCTGCGCAACGCCGGTATCAGGGCTGTTGGCTCGCCGCGCGCCTTGAGCACGAGATGCATGTTCCCGAACGCGACCTGCGCGTGGGGAAAATACGTCGCCGGATCGGAGTCGGCGGCGAGCCCGAGGAACCGTTCGTCATGGATGACGCCGATGATCTCGAAGGTCGATGGCATGCCGGGCCACCAGGAAAGGCGCTCGAGTCGCTTGCCGATCGGATCCACGTTCGGGAAATGCAGCTTCGCGAACGCCCCGTTGATGACGACGACGCCAGGAGTGCCGGCGCGATCGCGCTCCGAGATGTCGCGCCCGCGCAGGAGGCGGATTCCCGCGGTGGGAAAGTAGCCGGGGGTCACTGGCCGCATGCGTGCCTCGGGGGCCTCGCCCTCGGCCGGGGCCGGCCGCCCGGCGATCCTGAAGCTCGTCGTCCACCCGGGACTCAGCGGATGTTCGTACGCGAACGCGACAGACTCGACGCCGGGCATGCCGGCGACGCGCGCGCGGATTGCTTCGAAATACGAAAGTATGCGCGCGGGGTCAGCGTAGCGGGCCTGTGGCAGGTTGAGCTGGGTCACAAGCAGACGGTCCGGATCGAACCCCGGATCGACACGCTGGAGCCGCGCGATGGTTTCGAGGAGCAACCCGGCGCCGATGACGAGGACCATGGCCAGCGAGATCTCCGCGATGACCAGCCCCTTCCGCAGGCGTCGCGTCCCGCGGCTGCCGGCGATCGTGTGGGATCCGTCCTTGAGCGTCCCATTGGCGTCAACCCGGCCGAGCTGGAACGCGGGGATCGCGCCGAATGCGATCCCGGTCAGCACCGATACGGTGAGCACGAACCCCAGGACGCGAACGTCCACGCCGATCTCGCTCGCGCGCGGGATGCTGTCCGGCGCGGCCGCGAGCAGTGCGCCGACACCCCATACGGCGAGCGCGAGCCCGAGTACGCCGCCGACGACCGAGAGCAGGATGCTCTCGACGAGGAACTGGCTCGCGATCCTCGAGCGGCTTGCGCCGAGGGCGATGCGCAGCGCCACTTCGCGCTCGCGCGACGCGGCGCGGACGAGAAAGAGGCTCGCGACGTTGGTGCAGACGATGAGGAGGACAAGCGCAACGGCGCCGAACAGGATGAGCAGGACGGGTCGGATCCCCCGCACCGCCGATTCTCCCATCGCCTCGACGGACACGGTGCGGAAGGCATTCGACTCGGGATGCGCCGCTTCGAGCCGCGCGAAGATGCGTCGCGACTCGAGCTCCGCGGACGCGCGGGTCTCGCCGGGGGCGAGCCTGCCGATGATTCGGAGCCGATGAACCCCGCGCTCGAGGTCCTCGTTCTGGGGCGTCGCTGGAGTCCAGAGCTGGGTCGCCTCCGGGTAGTCGAACCACGGGGGCATCACGCCGATGATGGTGTGCGGAACTCCGTTCAGCGTCAGCGTCGTTCCGAGCACCGCGCTGTCGGCGCGCAAGCGGGAACGCCACAGCGCGTGCCCAACGAGGACGACCCGCGGCGACGCGACGGGTTCATCGGATGGCAGGATCGAGCGGCCGAAAGCGGGCTCCACGCCGAGCGTCGGGAACAGGGTTGCGGTCGCCGTCGCCCCCGCGACGGGGGCCGGCTCGAGGGTCGCGCCGGTGACGGTTACAATGGCGGCGGAAACCGCGGCAAGCTCGCTGTACGCCTTCGACGAGGCACGGAGGTCCACGTAATCCGGCCATGAGCTCGCTGGCGTCACCTTGCTGGCGTCCCCGTTCATCGCAACACCGCGGAGCACGACGAGTCGCTCCGGTGCGTCGTACGGGAGCGACCGAAGCAGCACGGCATTGACGACACTGAAGATCGCGGTCGTCGCTCCGATTCCCAGCGCCAGGGTCAGGATGACGATCGCGCTGAATCCGGGCCGCCGAAGCAGGGTGCGTAGCGCGTAGCGGAGGTCGTTCGCGAGCATTGGTCGCTCCATGAGACGGCGGCGAAGGGAGGCTGCGTCGGCGAAGGCGCCGAATGCGCGGGTTGCCAGCAGGAGGCGGGCGGTGGGAGTTGCGGCGCCTCGGCGCTCCAGCCCCGCCCAGCGGTGATGCAGCTCACCAATCCATTCGGCGATCCAGTCTTCGCGCCGGTCCGCGGGTACGACCCACGCGGCCAGCCGAACCACGCCGATCCCGGGCAGGGTGGAGTGCGGCGTCAGCGACGCGTCGGGTTTCTCGTCGCCGGTCACGATGGAGTGGGCACGGCGTCGCCCGGTGCACCGAAGACGTGGGCGATTCGCGGGTAGCGCTCGAGCGCGTCCAGCACTGCCTCCGCGCCGGTCGCCGTGAGCTGGTAATACCGGCGCGGCGGCCGGCCTTCCTCCCGAGCTCGCGGTGCGCGCTCCCACCGGGAGCGGACGAGCCCCACCTCTTCGAGCCGGCGGAGAATCGGATACACCGTCCCGCTGCGCAGGCCCGTTGCATCGATGATGTCGAAGCCGTGGGCGAGCCCCTGTCGGAGCCCCAGGAGAACCAGTGCAGTGGGATAGGTGATGCGAGGGGTTGGCGGCATGGATCGGGGTCGAGGTCTACCTATGTAGACATCAACCCGCCCGCCTGTCAAGAACCGGTTCCAAAGCGCCATGCCCTTCCCCGTCGACCGGGTGACCTATACCGACCTCTGCAGTCTATTGAGGACGCCCTCTCCCGACGCCGGGAAGCCCTTCGGCTCCAGCACCTTGACGCTCCTTTCCTCCGCTTGCCCCCGATGCAACAGCGAGTCCTCGGTCGAACCGGCATAGTTGCCTGTACCGTAGCAATGGCCGGGGCACTCCTCAGCTGCGACGCATCCAGCCTGGTGAGCCCCCCCGGGGCTGAGCCCATCACCTTCGAGTACACCGGCGACACCATCGCATCGATGGGGAACACGGTCGCGACCGGCGTAAACGTCCGGATCGGGGACCGCCCGCTCGACGCTCCCAACCTGAGCTACACGTCGTCGGATCCGCGTATCGTCGAAGTCCTGCCGGACGGCCAGCTCTACATGCGGCGCCTCGGCACGGCCGCCCTGACCGTGACGCTCCGGAGCTCCCTGCTCCCGGCCAACGCGCCATCGATCACGAAGCAGATCCAGGTGGTCGCGGAGTCGCTGAGCATCAGCACCACGGCGCTGAACCTCGGGGCCGTAGGCGCCACAGCCGTCATCGCGGCATCGGCGTTCGATGTCGGCGGGATCGAGATCGCATCCCCACCGATTCGCTGGGAGTCCTCGCGACCGGAAGCAGTCGTCGTGACCCAGGGCGGGATCGTCACCGCCAAGGGCGCCGGGGCCGCGCAGGTCCGGGCGATCCTTGGACCGGATACAGCGACGGTCAACGTCACGGTGACCCAGATCCTGGCGCGCTACGCCCTGTCTCAAGAAGACGTCACCTTCGATGCGCTCGGCGATACGCTGACCATCGCCGCCGTCGGCCAGGACGCGAACGGCAACGCCATCCTGGCGGGCCCGCAGTCTGCCCCGGTGTGGACGAGCAGGGATCCGAGCGTCATCGATGTCACCGTGGCCGGCAAGGTCACGGCGCGGCGCAACGCGTCGACGTGGCTCGTTGCCCAGCGCGGCATCATCGCCGACAGCGTGCGGTTCACGGTGAACCAGCAAGCGGTTCGCGTCGTGATCTCATCGACATCGGGCTACAACATCGACGCCATCGGCGGCGAGCTCGCGCTGTCGGCCGTCGGGTTCGATCGCAACAGCAACCCGGATG
The DNA here is from genome assembly GCA_031426115.1 of Gemmatimonadaceae bacterium. Taxonomy (GTDB): domain Bacteria; phylum Gemmatimonadota; class Gemmatimonadetes; order Gemmatimonadales; family Gemmatimonadaceae; genus JANPKQ01. Next base: position 14,469 of record JANPKQ010000046.1, read on the forward strand.
GCAACTCGCTGGTGACCTGGTCGTCGCTCGATCCGGATACCGCCCAGGTCCATCCGGCCCAGGGGCTCGTCACCGGCAAGGGCGCCGGTGTCGCGCGCATCGTCGCAACCATCGACGGCGGGTCCGACATGGTCGTCGTCAACGTCATCAATACAGCGACCCAGCTCGTCCTCACGCCGCCAACGATCGCGATGACGAGCCTGCTCGACACCGCGCAGCTCAGCGTCGCGGCCTTCAACTCCCGCGGCGCACCGGTCCAGACCGAGATCACCTGGCGATCCACCGACCCGAGCATCGTCGGGATCGTCCCGGGCTCGAAGATCGAAGCCCGAGGCCTCGGCACCGCGCGCGTCATCGCGTCGTCGGGTACGCTCGCCGATACCACAGTCGTCACGGTAACGAACAACCCGCAGTCGATCGACATCGTGCCGACCGACATCTCGATGGTTTACCTCGGCGAAACCGTGGCCCCGGGCATCACGATCCGGAACGCGCGTGGCGACGCTCTTCCCCGTACCGCCGTGAGCTGGCGTTCCGATGATGCGAACGTCGTGACCGTGACCTCGACAGGCATCATCACGGCGCGTCAGGCCGGTACGACGATGGTTCGCGCCACCTTCGGGTCGCTTGGTGACTCGCTCCGGATCACCGTCACGAACAACCCATCGTCGATCGTCCTCAGCGCCGAGCGCGACACCGTCACTGCCGTCGGGCGCACCGTCGTCTACTCGGCGGAAGTGCGCAACGCGGCAAACGTCGTCCTCGCGGGATATCCGGTCGACTGGCAGTCCAAGAACACCGCGATCGCGACGGTGTCGTCGGCCGGGCTCGTCACGGCGGTCGCCACCGGCACGACCATGATCATCGGTACCGCAGGCACGGTTGCGGATACGATCACGATCGTCGTGCGGAATCCGACCGTGCTCTGGGTCGATAACTCGGTGATCGTCGCCGAGCGTTTCGGGACGCTCGCGCGGCCGTATGCGAAGATCCAGGACGCGGTCGCGGCAGCCGATGCCGGCGACACGGTCATTGTGAAGCGTGGCTTCGGCTACTCGGAATCGCCGAGCCTGAGCCGGCGGATCGTGCTGCTCGGCGATTCGGCCGCGTACGTCTCCGGAGGCCGCAACCCCTCGCTCCTCCCGGTCATCGCCCACGATTCCGGCACCGCGGGCATCACGGCCACGACCACCGCGCAGATCGTGATTCGCTACTTCGCGCTGATCCATTCACTCGACGGTCCGGCTGTCAACACCAGTGGCGCCGATGTGCGCATCGACAACTTCCACGTCAACCCGGGCGGGTCATCCGTCAAGATCGGGCGCGGGATACTCGTGCGCGACGCGCCCACCTTCGCGCTCCTCGCGGACATCACCGTGCGTAATGTGCGCGGATATGGCGTGCGCCTCGAGCGCGTGACACAGGGCCAAGTGGACAGAGTGGTGGTCACGGGCGTGGATTCGATCGCGGGGACACGCGGCGCAGGCATCGACGTCTATCGTGGCTCGCTGAACGATGTGGGGTTCACGACGGTGCGTGAGACGCAGGGCCCTGGCGTGCTCCTCGATTCCACGTCCACCGGATCGGTGATCGATAGCGACCTCGCCGGCCGCAGCATCCTTGTTCGCGTGCGCGGCGCGTCGGGGGGGATCACCGTCATCGAGCGGAACCGCTTCGACCTGAACGTCCTCTCCGGTGCCGCAGACACCCGCTCGAGCGGCGGCGACGGCCGGTCGGGACTCGAGATCGTGGCGTCGTCGAACGTCCAGGTGCGCGACAACGTCTTCACCGAGAGCGGCGGCCTAATGGATGGCATTCGGCTCATCGGGGCGAAGGGCGGCGGCGCGTTCCTCGGCGTCAGCATGTCGCGCAACCGGTTCCAAGGCGGCCGCTACAGCGTCCGATCGGAGCGCTCGTCCTGGACCATGACGGAGTCGGCGTCGTCCGGGGCCGTGGCCGGCGTGTTCGCGACGGACGCTGACACAGTGCAGCTCGTCAGCGACACCGTCAGGTCAACGACGGGCGATGCGTGCGTCTCATCGACGGGCAATGGCTCGCGCATCGAGATCACGAACGGTCTCTTCGCGCAGTGCGGCACAACCGGAGCCATCGGCGGCCGCGCGATATCCATGACCGGGACCACGACGTCGCTGACGGTTCGCACGGCGACCCTCGGCGGCCCGAACCAGACCGGCATCGACTTCACGGGCCGTGACCTCGTCGCTCGCGGCAACATCATCGCCGGCCGAGGGACGCGGACCGTTGGCGCATTCGTCGGTGGCGGCGCGATCGATGCTGTCGCGACCGGCACGGCGACGATCCGCGGCAACACCATTACCGACTACGCCGGGAACATCGGGCTCCTGCTGAATGCGGCCACCCTGTCGCTCGACAGCAATATCGTGGCGCGGAACCGCGTCGGCGTCCAGTTCGTGGACTGGGTCGGCGTCACGGCGATGGACAACGACTTCTCGGACCATGAGCTCGTGGCCGTGCAGCACTCGCGCTCCATGACCCTGACGATGTCCGGCAACTGGTGGGGTGACGCGCGCGGACCGCGCCGCACCGCTGCCCCTGCGGCCACGGGGGACAGCGTCGGTGCCCTCATCTCGACGGGGACGCTCAAGGCCGCGCCACTCTACCCCGGGGCGCCGGCATGGGCGATCCGGATGCTGCGGGGCGATGGCCAGACCGGCGCGCGTGGGGCTGTGCTTCCGCTCGCGTTGACGACGCGCGTCACGGACGACATCGGCCGTCCGGTCGCTGGCGCCGTCGTCATGTTCACGGTGATCGATGGCAACGGCAGGGTCTCCAGCGCATCGGTGCCGACGAACGCCAGTGGAATCGCCGAGGTGACGTTTACACTCGGCTCGAGCCCCGGGCGCAACGCCGTGCGCGCTTCCACGATCGGCCAACCCAACGTGTCGACCGAAGTCACCTTCATCGCCACGGGCTCATGACGCTCGTCCGCTGTCCGCAGTGCAGCAAGGAGATCACCGAGGGGGCACGGTTCTGCGTGCACTGCGGCGCCCAGGTGGCCGATCCGCTCGCGCGCACCATGCTCGTGGACGAGGAGTCCGAGAGCGACCTGCTCCTGAGGAGTCTCGGGCGCGAGCTCGCCGGCGACTACAAGATCGAGCGCGAGCTGGGTCGTGGCGGCATGGCGATCGTGTACGAGGCGGTGGACGTCCACCTCGGACGACGCGTGGCGCTGAAGGTGCTGCCACCCGAAATGGCGATGCGCAAGTCGATGGCGGAGCGGTTCAAGCGCGAGGCGAAGATGGCCGCGGCGCTCGATCATCCGAACATTGTGCCCGTCTATCGCGTCGGCCAGGCCGGCGGCCTGCTCTACATCGCGATGAAGTACATCAAGGGGCGGCCGCTCGACTCGATTCTCGAGACACAGGGCCCGCTGCCCATCCCGGTCGTGCTGGGGGTTCTGCGCGCAGCGGCGGGCGCGCTCGCCTACGCGCACGAGCGTGGCATCGTCCATCGGGACGTGAAGAGCGCGAACATCATGATCGACTCGGACGGGCGGGCCGTCGTCTCCGACTTTGGCATCGCGCGGGCGGTGGACGACCCGAATCTCACCGGGACCGGCACGGTGGTCGGGACGCCGTACTTCATGAGCCCCGAGCAATGTGCGGCGCGGCGGATCGGTCCGCAGAGCGACCAGTATTCGCTCGGTGTCGTCGCCTTCCAGATGCTCATGGGGAGCGTGCCGTTCAGCGCGGACACGCTGCCCGGCATCATGCACCACCATTTCTACACCACCGTCCCCGACCTCCGCATTGCGCGGCCGGAGATTCCGGAGGGGCTCAGCGACATCATCGCGCGGCTCCTCGCGAAGAAGCCAGAGGACCGGTACGCGAACACATCGGCGCTCGCAACGGCGATCCTCGACATCCCGCTCAGCGAAGCGGATCGCCGCGAGGCCGAATCGGTGCTGCGCGACCTCGCCGGCGGCGCGCCTGCACCACGCATCGCGGTGGACCGACTGCCGATGGTCAGCTCCGTCCGGCTGACACCGGCCAGGGAGCGTACGATCTCGTCGCAGCTCCAGCGCCGGGTGTCGGTATGGGCGCTCGGATTCGCCGCTGTCCTCGCCGTTGCCGTGATCGGAAGCGGGACGCTGTGGGTAGTGTCTCGCGCCGAGGCCCAGGCCGACGGGGATGACGGCGGTCGTTCGGCGCTCGCCATCCAGTGGGGACGAGCCCGGCGCATGCGTGCCGTGCGTGACAGCATCCGGATTGCAGATTCCGTGTCCGCGGCAAGCGCGCGTGCCGACAGCAAGCGGCTCGCCCTGGCCAACTCGGCCCGCGACGAGCGCACGCCCTCGGCGCCGAACACCGCTCCCGCGTCGGTCGCCGGTTCCGCCGCGTCGGAGGCGGGCAAGATGCGTCTCCGGGTCTTCCCGGCAAACGCGCAGATCTTCGTCGATGACCGGCTGCTCGGGACGGGGGTCGTGATGGACTCCGTGCTGACGTCCGGGACGCGCCGACTGCGGGTCACGGCCCAGGGCTTCGAGGCGGTGGACACGACCTTCGAGGTGACCAGCGGCGAGACGACATCGCTCTCCACGATCACGCTCAAGCCACGCGAGGGAGGCAGATGAGCATCATGCATAAAGCGCTGAGCGCCGCGCTCGTCGTACTCGTCCTCGCGGGCATCGTCCCGCAGGCGGGTGCGCAGGACAACACCGATGAAGCGCTGCGCCAATCGGTGACATGGTACGAGAATCTCGAGGTCGAGCGCGCCCTTGGGTTGCTGCGTCGAGTCATCTCGCCGAGCTCCCCGTTCGAGGTGTCGCGCGAGCAGCGCGTCACGGCCTACAAGTATCTCGGCGCCGCACTGGCGATCCTCGGCCAGAAGGATTCGTCGATCGTGTACTTCCGGGCCGCGCTCGAGCGCGATCCGTTTCTCGATCTCGATCCTGACCGGTTCACGAACCAGGAGCAGGCAGCGCTCGCCGAAGCGAAGCGGCGGAGCTTTGCCGCCGCATCGCGGCCGCTCACCGCGAAACGATGGGATCCGGCGCGGGAGGAGGTCACCTTCTCCGTCGTCACGACGCATCAGGCATCGCTGCGCGTCGAGATCCAGCCCGTTGACAGCGGACCGCGAGCAGTCATCTACGATCGCGAGACCGAGGGCGTCCGTGACGTTGGGTGGAATGGCGTCATCGCGACTCGGCTGGCTCCGGCAGGACCCTACGAGCTGCACGTCATCGGCCGAAGCCTGCTGACGGGGCGCGTGGACTCGGTGTCGTTCCCCTTCTCGATCCGACACGACTTTCCCCAGCTCGAGGACACGCTTCCGCCGCTGCTCGCCAGCGAGTTGCTTCCCGAGCGTCATGCCGCATCCGCCGGGCGGTCGTCGCTGCTCAAGGGTCTCGCGGTGGCCAGTGCGGCCCTGCTGATCCCCCGCCTCGGCGGCCATGGGGACCTCAGCGCCGGCAGCAACGGCCTCTCTGCGACTGCGGCAACAGCGGCAGCGGGCGCCGGGATCGTGGCGTTCGTCGTACGCCGGCGGGCGCCGTCGATTCCCGCGAACATCGCGCGGAACAACGTGCGCCGCAACGAGCGCGTTGCCGCGAACATCGAGATCATCCGCCGCAACGCGGAGCGCCTCGCGCAGACGCGCCTCGTGCTCCTCCCGGGAGCGCCGCGATGATGCGCGCGCCGGTCGTCATGGCCGTCGCCGCGATGACGATGCTCGCCCTCCCCGCGGCTGCGCAGCGCTCGGTCGTCGCTTTCACCACCGGCTCGATCGTCGAGCAGCGCGTGCGCCTGGATGGTGAGGTGGAGCGCGTTGCCGGTCCGCTCTGGGGCGCAGGTGCCACCGTCGCGATGAGCGACTGGCTGTCGGTTCGCGGTCGCGTAGCGAGCGGGACGCTGTCCGCGCGAACCGCTGGCGCCGATGGGCGCTCGATGGCGGAAGGCGAGATTGCCGTCACCCTGGTCCCCGATCGCTGGGTTGCCGTGGACGTCGGCGCCGTCGTGCGGACCATGGAAACGTCGATCGCGAGCCAGCGGTGGATCGAGTTGCGCACGGGCGTGGAGCTTGGCGCGGACATCATCGACGGGGCGCTGCGCGGGACGGTGCAGCTCACGATCGCTCCGTCGGTCTCCGTCTCCGGTCAACCGGCGCCCGACCTCGCACTGGGTGGCGGCACGGGCCTCGAGTACACCAACGGCCGACTGCTCGCCGGGCTCCGATACTCCTTCGATCGCTACGACTTTCCCGGCAACGACGCGGCGCGGCGGCTGGAGCAGCGGTCCACGCTCATGGCGCGCGTCGGCTGGCGCATTCGCTGACGGCAACCGCTCCCCTCCGGCGACGCGCCTCCGCGGTGCTGGCGAGGATGCCGTGCGTCGCGCCCTGTTCGACATGTACGCGACGGATCCGATAGAAGAGTTGCGCATGCGCGACATCGGCAGCGGTGACCCGCGCTACCGAGTGGTATGACGTGCTCAGCACCGACTGCCATCCGACGGAATGGCCGAAGCCGAGCGCATGCATCAGCTCGTGGGTCACCACGTGCTCGTCCCGGAGCAGGGCGGGCGTCTGGAGCGCCACCGTCGCATCGAACAGGTCCCCGGGCCCGTCATAGCTGATGAATGTGACGCCGGGGCTGTCCTCGGCGGGATTCAGCGCGACGGAAATGCTCCACCCCTCACTCTGCGCCGAATCCAGGGAGATGGGGCGGAAGAGCGTCCGCCCTGCGTCACGCTCGAGCTGGCGCGCGATTGCCCAGAAGGCCGTTGAGTCGGCCGGGCGAAGTGGACGGGACCAACCGTACACAGCGACCGGCAGCGGAAACCGTTCCGACGGCCAGCCGATCGGGACGCCGTACCCGTGCCGCGAGCGTGAGACGCGCCAGTAGCGTGACCGTTCACCCGCGCCGGCGACGGCGGCGTCCACCGTGATTGGGATGATCGCGCCGGCATGCGTTCCACCCTCGACCGTGTACGCCGTCGGAACGAGTACGATCCGTATTGCTTCCGTGCTGGTGTCGGCGCGGGATGGGACCGGGACGCGCAGATGCGCGGCGTGGTAGCGGCGGGGTTGGTCGCTCGCGACATCGATGCGGATGTCGAGGGAGTCGCACACCGGCGCGGTGAGCGCGACGGTAAACCCTCCGGTAACATCGACGTCGGCGGAATCGACATGCGCGCCGATCGCGGCGTATACGCGGAGCCCGAGTGGAGAGCCGTCGTCGGGCAGCAGGACACGCCCTCGCAGGTGGCTCGGGGTTGAAGCTGGAGCCGTGGACATGCGCGCCTCGGCGGTGCGCGACAGCGCCCAGAGAGCCAATCCCCACGCAGCGACACTGACGGCGCGCACGAGCATACGGTGTAGATGTGGAAGCCCTGCGAGCTGCGCAAGGCGTCGGCCCGTCGCGGGAGGCCTTCCCGATTTGCCGACGGAGGGCACGGTTCGTGATTGCAGCGGGCGTCAACGGCAGAGGAGCCCCATGCAACAGCTCATCACGATGGCCCAGGCACTCGGCGTCGCCTACGCGTCCGGGATAAGCCTCTATGCGACCGTCGCGCTGCTCGGTGTCGCCCAGCGCATGGAGTGGATCGCGCCGCTTCCCGGATCGCTTTCGGGCGTCAGCAGCGTCTGGGTCATCGGCATCGCCGGCACGCTGTACGTGTTCGAGTTGCTCGCGACGCTGATTCCGGGAGTGGCGTCGGTGTGGGAGACCTTTCACAGCCTCGTGCGCCCGCCCGCAGCCGCGGCGCTGGCGGTGCTCACCGCGTGGCAGGGCGATCCGCTGTTCACCGCCCTTGCCGGCCTCCTCGGCGGCACGCTCGCACTGGGCACGCACGCCACGAAGCTCGGCCTTCGCTATGCGATCGACACATCACCGGAGCCGGTGACGAACGGCATCGCCGGCGCCGCAGAGCTCGGCGTCGTCGCGTCCGTCACCTTTTTCATCTGGAATCACCCCTTCATCACGCTCACCGCGGCCCTCGTCCTCCTCGTCGCGCTCGCGCTTGCCGTGCGCGCGATCTGGCGCAGCCTTCGCCGCTTGCTCGGACGGCCGTGGGCGCGCGTCGAGAGGGGGCGAGCGACGACGGAACCGCCGCCCGGGCGCTGACGCCCGCGTCTCAGCGAGGGGGCGATACGGTCGTGCCCCGGGGACTCTTGCGTGGCGGCGCATCGCCGGCGCGAGCCCGAGGCGCGACAATGACTTCGACCGACGTCGCGGTCGCCGCCTCGCCGTGCGCCGCGCCCACCGCCTTGCCGATGACGGCTCTCGCATGCTCACGCGCGTACGCCTCGTCAGGGCCACGGCGCCTCCGCGACGAGGACCGCAGCAGCTCCGACCCCATCTCCCCGCGCACGGTGAGAATGAGCGCGCTCCCCGTGTTGCCAGGGTACGCGGTGCCGAGCATGACCGTCTGCCCCATGGGGACGACGACGCTCGTGGCGAGCAGCTGACCCCCTGACTGCCGCAGGTCGACCTGGAGCTCGACGCTGCCGTTGTTGTCGGAGCCACGGACATCGGTGATCTGCACTCCGAGCTGCAGCGGTATCCCGCCGCCATTCAGGCTCTGCTCCACCATGCCGCGTTCCGATGCGCTGACGACCGCTTCGGACATCAGCTCGTAGCCCTTGAATCGCAGGAGCTCCCCGAGTGCCTCAGCGACGCGATCGAGGCCTTCCCCGACGCCGCCTGCGTCCGTTGCGCGGATCAGCTGGAAGTGAAGCGCCACGGCCTTCGGGCTCGCGTCGCGCGACGACAGCATGCTGCGAATGCGTTCGACGTTGCGGGAATGGTCCCGAACGGTGATCGCGTTCAGCACTTCCTTCGAGCTGAAGACGGTGCCGTCCTTCGACAAGTACGGGGCCACCAGCTCCCTCGCCTGGGCGGCGCTGAGGTGGTCGAGCGAGATGGTCTGCACCTCGAGCGCACGGTTGGGGAAGCACGCGCACAGAACGAGAAGCGCAGCGCTGGCGAACAGTCGGCTGGTCATGGGACGATCTCCTTTCCTATCCACGCGAAGGTAATATCCGGGTCAGCGGTGTTCAGTACGATCGTACCTGTTCCGGCAGGGGCAGTGATGCGGACGGCGTGAGCCGGCGTCTCGCGGCTGCTGGCGGCGTAGGGCACGGACGGCTGGTTGCCGTAGACGATGTACGCGGCGAGGGCCGCGGCCGCCGCCATCGGGAACGCCGCCGCCGCGAACCGCCCGAGTCGCTCGCGCCGGCTTTCGGGCGCGCGGGTCGTGACGGTCAGCGGGGCGAGGATCTCGCTGGCCGCAGCCGTCGCGGAGAGCCGGGGGTGGACGAGCGCGAGCGCGCTCCCGAGTCGCGCCCCCTCGTCGAGCATGAGCTGCGCGAGTGGCCCGCACCGCCCGCACTGGCGAACGTGGGTCGCGAGCTCAGTGCCGGCGATACCGGCCAGCTCATCCGGCGCCGCATCGAGCAGCTCGTCGCGCGCGATGGCACAGTCGATCATTGAAGTGTCTCCAGGAGCTCCGGGTGGTCGCGCAGCATGCGCGTGCGGATCGCGCGGCGTGCCTTGCAGAGATTCGCGCGCACCGTAACCTGTTCCATGTCGAGCAGTTCGGCGATCTCCGCGGGGGTGAACCCCTGGAGGTCCACGAGGTCGAAGATGAGTCGCTGCCGTTCGGGCAGCTCGCGGAAGTAGTACTGGACGAGCGTCATGGTGCGATCGAGGTCCACATGATCGACCGGGGCGAGCGACGCTCGCTCACCCGGCGTCAGCAGCAGCTCGCGGTCGAGGGCCGCGGTGCGCCGGCCGCGGGTGCGATGCAGCTCGAGCGCCGTGTTGTGCGTCACGCGAAACAGCCAGGTGCGCAGGTGCCCGCCGTCGCGGATGGATCCCAAGTGATGGTAGACCTTGAGCAGTACCTGCTGCGTGACATCGTCGGCATCATCGCGGTCCCCCGTCGTTCCGAGCGCCCACCGAAAGATCGTGTCCTGGAACCGCCGTACGAGCAGGCGGAATGCGTCCGGGTCGCCAGAGCTCGCCCGGATGACGAGCGCCGCGGTCGCGGAGCCGTCTGCATCGCTCGCCGTCAACGAGGTCGCCTGCATCATCGGTTCGAGAAGGAGATGGCGGGAAGGGGGCGAGCGTTTACTCCGACCCGGGAACTTCACCCGGGCATCGTGCGGCCGCCATGAGCGGAAATCATACAAGGCGCCCGGGAGGCGGCAATCCGACCCCGCTCACGGGGGATACACGAAGGGCGGCCTCCGGAGAGACCGCCCTCAATGTCCATGCAGGCGAGTGTGCGAGCGTCGACCTTGTATCGAATGCCGTCGCCGATCAGACGAAGAACGGCGCGAGCACGAGCATGATCGTCGCCAGCAGCTTGATGAGCACGTGGATCGACGGGCCGGCGGTATCCTTGAACGGATCGCCGACGGTGTCGCCAATGACCGCCGCCTTGTGCGCGTCGGAGCCCTTGCCGCCGTGGGCGCCGACCTCGATGTACTTCTTCGCATTGTCCCAGGCGCCGCCACCGTTGTTCAACAACGTGGCGAGGAGAATGCCGGCAACAGTGCCGATCATGAGGAATGCCGCGACGGCTTCTGCGCCGACGCCCATCATCCGGAAGATCAGGCCGACGGCGATCGGCACGCCGACGGCGATCAGCGCCGGGAGCACCATCTGCTTCAGCGCGCCGCGCGTGACTATGTCCACGCAGCGCGCATAGTCGGGACGCTCCGTGCCGGTGAGGATGCCGGGATGCTCGCGAAACTGGCGGCGGACCTCATCGATGACGTAGCTCGCCGCGTTGCCGACGGCGCGAATGGCCGTCGATGCGAACAGGAAGACGAGCGCCGCGCCAAGCAGCCCGCCGATGAACACCGCGGGCTGCGAGATATCGACGGCCGTGATCGTCGCACCGTACGACCGGGCGGTGTCGATGTACGCGGAGAAGAGCAGAAATGCCGCGAGTCCGGCGCTGCCGAGTGCGTAGCCCTTCGTCAACGCCTTCGTCGTGTTGCCGGCGGCGTCGAGTCGATCGGTCCGGCGGCGGATCTCCCCGCCTTCGCCGCTCATCTCGACGAGGCCGCCGGCGTTGTCGGTGATCGGCCCGAAGTTGTCCATCGCCAGCACGTATCCGGCGGGTGCAAGCATGCCGATCGTCGCGACCGCGGTTCCGAACAGGCCCGCGTGCTCGAGACCTGTGGACTCCCCGAGGGCGTATGAGCCGAGCACGGCGCCCGAGATCATCAGGACGGGCATCGCCGTGGACTCGAGGCCGACAGACAGGCCCGCGATGATGTTGGTCGCGGATCCGGTGAGCGACTGCTGCGCGATGTGGCGCACCGGCGCGTACCGGTGCTCCGTGTAGTACTGGGTAATGAGCACGAAGCCCACCGCGGTGACGATCCCGATGACGGCGCACCAGAACAGCGTCAGCCACGCGTCGCCCGTCTCCGGCGTGCGCAGCAGCCAGCGGCAGGCGAAGAACATGCCGGCGAGCGAGAGCAGTGCCGACACATAGAACCCGCGGTTCAGCGCGGCCATCGGATCTTCTTCTTCCTTCATCCGGACGACGAGCACGCCGACGATCGAGGCGAGGAGCCCGAGACCCGCTGCGACGAGCGGGAACAGGATCCCGTTCGCGCCAAAGGTTCCGTACAGCGCGATGCCGAGAATCATCGCGCCGATGTTCTCGGCGGCGATCGACTCGAAGAGGTCGGCGCCGCGGCCAGCGCAGTCGCCGACGTTGTCGCCGACCAGATCGGCGATGACCGCGGGGTTGCGCGGGTCATCTTCCGGAATGCCCGCCTCGACCTTTCCGACGAGATCCGCGCCGACATCCGCGGCCTTGGTGTAGATGCCGCCGCCGAGCTGCGCGAACAGCGCGACGAACGACGCGCCGAAGCCGTAGCCGACCATCAGCAGCGGGGCGACCTCGTTGGTCGTTCCGAGCGCCCGCAGCACCGCGAACAGCGATGCGACGCCGGCGACCGACAGCGCCGCGACGAGCAGTCCCGCGACGGCACCGCCACGCAGCGCCGTCTCCAGCGCAGCGCCTGTGGAGAGGCGCGCCGCCGATGCGACGCGAATGTTGCTGCGCACCGCGACCCACATCCCGACGATTCCGGAGACGCCGGAGCATGCGGCCCCGAAGAGAAAGGCGACGGTCGTGTACATCGCGAGCGTCGAGGCATCGGGGCCGTCACCGGTCGCGTCGCCGCGGAACACCGCGTAGAGGACGTACACGGCAGCAGCCGTCGCGAGGGCGATGAGTGCGATCGTACGGTACTGACGCTTCACGAACGCCTCGGCCCCTTCCTGAATGGCCGCGGCGATCTCCCGCATCGCGGGAGTTCCCGTGTCGCGTCCCATCACCTGCCGTGCGAACAGTCCGGCGACGATCGCGCAGATCGCCGCCGCAGCGAGCACGAACGCGAGCGAATTCCGCTCGGAGTCCGGCAGGTCGCCCGTGACGAGGGCGGCCGCGCCGCCCCCGAGCACGAGGACGAGGATTGCAACGAGCACCATCGGGGCTACCGACGTCTGACCGCCCCCGTCGCCAGGAGGCGCTCCCTCTCGCGGGAGGGGCGCTCCTGGACGGGCAGGGTGTACGACTGGCGTGGTCACGGCTTCGGCTTCCTCGGCGCTGCGGGGTGACTGACGGTGGGGTTCATGCCTGCGCCCCCTGCTCCTCCGGGGCCGCCCGGACCATACGTGCGCGTGCTGTCGATCCCGCCTGCGCGTCCCAGCACGCTGTGGTGACGGCCGTACGCAAAGTAGATGATCATCCCGAGGGCCATCCAGATGATGAGACGGATCCAGGTGTCGAGGGGAAGCGCCGCCATCATCGCGAAGCACACGATGATCCCGAGGATCGGGATGAGCGGCACCATCGGCGTCCTGAAGGGACGTTCGCGGTTCGGCTCGTGCTTCCGCAGCCAGATCACGCCGCCGCAGACGATGACGAAAGCGAGCAGCGTCCCGATCGAGACCAGCTCACCGAGGAGGCTGATCGGGAGCGCGCCGGCGACGAGGGCGCAGATGATGCCCGTCAGGATCGTGCCGACGTAGGGCGTGCGGAAACGCGGGTGCAGCTTGCCGAAGACCGGCGGCAGGAGGCCGTCGCGCGACATCGTGTAGAAGATACGCGGCTGCGCCATGAGCATGACGAGCATGACGGAGCTCAAACCGGCGATCGCGCCGATCTTGATCATGTCGCGCAGCGCCGTGTACCCCGTCGCCTCGATGCCCACCGCGATCGGCTCGGCGACGTTGAGGCGGCTGAACGGCACCATCATCGTGAGGATGCCGGACACGAGAATGTAGAGGATCGTGCAGATGACCAGCGATCCGAGAATGCCGATCGGCATGTCTCGCTGGGGATTCTTCGCCTCCTGCGCCGCGGTGGACACGGCGTCGAATCCGATGTAGGCGAAGAAGATGACACCCGAGGCACGCAGCACACCACCCCATCCGTAGTGGCCCCACTCGCCCTCCTGCGGGGTGATGAACGGGCTCCAGTTGTCAGCCGCCACCGAGGGATTGCGAAGCAGGAAGTAGCCGCCGGCGAAGATGAACGCCATGACGACGAAGAGCTTCACCGCGACGATGACGTTGTTGAAGCGCGCCGATTCCTTGACGCCGATGATGAGCAGGATGCTGACGAGGGCGATCGCGATCGCGGCGACGATGTTGAAGATGCCGGTCGCGGTCGGGAGGCTCGCGATGTCCAGCCCCTGCGCCGTGAGCTGGTCACGGAGCTGGTTGTTGACCTGGACCCAGGACTGGCTGCCGGGCAGTTGGACGAGGGCAATGCCTGGCGCGTTGGACCACTGCGGCGGGACGTTGATCCCGAGGTCGCGGAGGAAGGAGACGACGTACCCCGACCAGCCGACGGCGACCGTGGCCGCGCCGAACAGGTATTCGAGAATGAGGTCCCAGCCGATGATCCACGCGATGAACTCGCCGAGCGTCGCATAGCCGTAGGTGTACGCGCTTCCGGCGATCGGGATCATCGAGGCGAACTCCGCGTAGCACAGGCCCGCGAAGGCGCAGCCGATGCCGGCGATGATGAACGAGATCACGATCCCGTTGCCGGCGAACTGCGCCGCGGCGCTTCCGGTGAGCACGAAGATCCCCGTTCCGATGATCGCACCGATGCCGAGCGAAACGAGATTCATGGGGCCGAGCGCCCGCTTCAGGGAGTGCTCGCCCTCCGCGAATGCGTCGGCTCGCAACGCGTCGATGGACTTGCGTGCAAAGAGGCTCACTAGCGGCTCCTTGGGGCTAGCACGATGTGCGGGCGCGGCGGCATGCCGACTCCGGAGACGTGCGCGTGGGGGATGCTGCGGGGGACCAACGAGTGGAGCGTGACGCACGCGCGGCTGCGGAGCATCGCTGCGCGTTGAATCCGGTCAACAACCGGGGACATCGCCCGGGGGGAAGTAGCACAGGATCGAAGGGAGGAGCCGATGGGGGACAGGCAACCTCGCGGTCGGTCGAGACCGGACGGGATCACACCGTCGTACGTGAGCGACTGGCGGCGCTGGATCAGGGCGTCATTCTAATGGTTGACCTAGTGGAGTGCAACGACGGTCGCCCACCCGTCGAGGGGGACGGTTCCGTCCCTCGGTCGCACCGTATAGGCTTCGACCATGCAAAGTGGCCAAAGGCCCAGTGACCGTAGCGGGGACGCCGACGCGGGAGTGGCGGCGACACCCGCTGGGGCGCGTCATCCAGGTCCCCTCGGATGGATCAGCCTCCAACCACCCGGATCCGCGTCCACGGTGCCAGCGTGAAGACGATCCTGATCGTCGAGGACAATGAAGACAACCGGCTGATCTACAGTCAGTATCTCACCCACGGTGGCTTCCGTGTGCTCGAGGCGACGAACGGCGCCGAGGGGATCGAGGTCACCCGTCGCGAGCGGCCCGACATCGTCCTGATGGACATCTCGATGCCGATCATGGACGGGCTCACGGCGACGCGCGCCCTCAAGGCCGATGCCGACCTTCGCGCGATCCCCGTCATCGCGCTCACGGCGCACGCGATGGCCTCGGATGAGGCGATGGCGCGCGAGGCAGGCTGCGATGGCTACATCTCGAAGCCGGTGATGCCGAAGGATGTGAGGGCCGAAGTCGAGCGCTGGATCGGCGCGCCCTAATACCCTCAGCGCGGCGCGGCCGGTGACCGAGGCTCGAGGACCTCGCGCACCTTGTTCCCCAGTGCTTCCATCGTGAAAGGCTTCTCGATGAACGGCGCGTCATCGGGGGGCAGCGGCTTGTCGGTGGCGTCGTACTCCGCATAGCCCGACATGAACAGCAGGCGCGTCCCCGGGCGCTGCTCCCGGAGCCGCCGCGCGAACTCGCGGCCGCCCATCTCGGGCATCACGATGTCGGTGATGACGAGATCGAGCGCGGTCGCGGAATCATCGCTGATCCGCAGCGCCTCGGCGCCGTTCGATGCCTCGAGCACGACGTAGCCCGACGTGCGCAGGATGCGACTGACGACCGTGCGAACGGCAGCGTCGTCCTCCACGACGAGGATGACCCCGGATCCCCGGTATGCCGGCACGGCGCGGCCGGCCGGCGCCATGACGGGCACCGCTCCATCGACGCGGGGGAGGTAGATGCGGAACGTCGTGCCGTGTCCGGGCTCGCTGTGCACCGTGATGTGCCCGCCCGACTGCTTCACGATGCCGTAAACCGTGGACAGCCCGAGCCCGGTCCCCTTCCCCCGATCCTTCGTCGTGAAGAAGGGCTCGAAGATCCGCATCCTGACTTCCGGCGTCATCCCCGATCCCGTGTCGCTCACTGACATCGCGACGTAGGCACCGGGCTTCGTGCCCGGGTGCGAGCGCGCATAGTGCTCGTCGAGGTGGATGTTGGCCGTCTCGATCGTGAGGCGCCCGCCGTTCACCATCGCGTCGCGAGCGTTTACCGCGAGGTTCATGAGCACCTGCTCGATCTGCCCGGGATCGGCCTTCACGATGCCGAGGGGCAACTCAAGGCGGGTCACGAGCTCGACATCCGCGCCGATGAGACGCCCGAGCATCTTTTCGATCTCGGTGACCGTCAGGTTGAGATCGAGCGGCCAGGGCTGGAGGATCTGCTGCCGGCTGAAGGCGAGGAGCTGGCGAGTGAGGCTGGCCGCCCGCCGGGCCGCGCTCGCGATCTCGGCGACGTCCTCGCGACGCGGATCGGAGAGGGCGAGATCCTGCAGCAGAAGGTCGCTGTAGCTCATCACTGCGGTCAGCATGTTGTTGAAATCGTGCGCGATTCCCCCCGCGAGGCGACCGACGGCCTCCATCTTCTGGGCCTGGAGCAGCTGGCCTTCGAGCGCTCGACGCTCGGTGGTGTCCACGATGACCAGTCCTATTGCGCCGGACGCAGGCGCACCGCGCTCCACCGGGAATACGCTCGCGATCCAGTAACGCTCCTCGTCGGCCGGCGCCGGTGCCTGATCGGACATCTCCACGTTGATCGTGGGACTCCGCGTCGAGGCGACGCGCTCGAGGATTTCCTCGAGCGCCGTTGCGTGCGCGGGCATGAGCTCGCGGACCGTCAGCCCCAGCAGCGGCGTTCGCGGACCGCCGATAAAGGACGCCATCGCCGCGTTCACCCGCGTCACCCGAAAGGTTCGGTCGAACAGGGCAAACGCCGCGGGCACGCTTTCGAGGACGGCATCCACCAGCCCGAGGGCGGCATCGCGCTCGAGGGCCGCCCCCTCGGCGAGCCTTTCCATGCGCTCGAGGCGAAGCGACGACTCACCGCGCTCCCGACCCGGCGTTGCCGCGTCTGTGGCTTGCCGATCCATGCGTGCGCCTCCGTTCCATCGTCCGGTCAGGGCACTGGGTCATGCAAGAATCGTGGAGATTAGAAGGCTCTAATACCAAGCGCGACATAAACATGCGTCATCGCTGAGCGATTCCGCTCGAGCGCGGGGTTGCCGAGGACGCAGTCAGCTCCCCGCGAGTTCGGCGATACGGGCGAGCATCGATCGCGTGTGCTCGGCGGTGGTGCGCGGGTTCATGATCGTGACGCGCAGCACCCGACGGCCTTCGAGGACCGTGGTCGTGATCCACCCGTGCCCTGACAGGTTATAGCGCTCCCGAAGGTCGGCGTTGAGCCGATCGAGGCCTGCGGCATCCAGGCGGCCGTCGCCGATGAAGCGGAAGCACAGGATGTTGCATTCGGGCTCGTGCCGCGCCTCGAAGTGCGGGTGCGCTTCGATCTCCCGCCAGAGCGCGTGAGTCGTCTCGCACACGTGGTCGTAGAGCGCGCCGAGTCCGGCGCGGCCGTAGCGGTGCAGCGCGACCCAGAGCTTGAGGACGTCCGCACGCCGCGAGCACATGAAGCTGCGGCGGCCGTGATCGCGAAGCGGATCGGCCGCGTCATCGTTGAAAAGATAGGGCGCTCGCTGGGCGAACGCTGCGTCGAGGTCGCGCACGTCCCGCACGATGAGCATTCCCGACGAGAGCGGCATGAGCAGCATCTTGTGCGGGTCCCACGCGATCGAGCGCGCGCGGTGGATGCCGCGCAGGCGCGCCTGGTGCGTCGCCGAGAGCAGCGCCGATGCGCCGTGTGCGCCGTCCACGTGCAGCCAGAGGCCCCGCGCGTCGCAGGCATCGGCAATCGCGTCGAGATCATCGAATGAGCCTGTCGGTGTCGAGCCGGCGGTGGCGACAACTGCGATGATGGGAATGCCGCGGGCCCCGAGATCGTCGAGCACCGCGGGAAGCGCGTCGGCGTCCATGCGGTGAGCACGCGACGGTACAGTGACGAGGTTTGCCGTACCGATGCCGAGGATGCCCGCGGCGCGCGCGATCGCATAGTGGGCGTCAGCGCCGCAGACGATCGCTGCGGGCTCCGAGCTCCCCTGGACCCACGCATCCGGGAATCGCGCGTTGCGCGCAGCGAGGAGCGCTGTGGTCGTCGCCTCGGTGCCACCGCTCGTGAAGGTCCCTCCGGCGTTTGCCCCGAGGCCGGCGAGCTCGCACATCCAGCGCACGACAATCGTCTCGATCACCGATCCGACCGGCGACATCTCCCAGACCGCGATCGACTGGTTGAGGGCGCCGACGAGCGACTCCGTCCAGATCGACGCGGGGAGCGGTGGGGCGACCTGGTGACCCATGGCCATCGGATGGTGGAGCCAGTTCGATTCGGGGATGACATCGCGTGCAAGCCGACGGATCACCTCCTCCAGCGTCTCCCCATGTTCCGGGAGCGGCGACCCGATTCGCTCGGCGATGACCGCCGGGGCGAGCGCCGTCGAGACGGGATCGGCACCGGTTGCGGCCCGCGCGAGGTATGCCGAGATGAGCTCGACGAACGCCGTTCCGGCGCGCGCGGATGCATCCGCGCCGAGCTCGGCGAGGAGGTCGTGAATGGCGCGCGGCGTCTCGGGCGGAGATGTCAACGGATGAACGGGGTTGTGGCCGTAGCCCGCACGGCATGAAGGCGAAAGGCTCGTCGCCACCCGAATATAGAACACCCGCTACCGACTCAGGAGCACGCGGGTGATAGTACGAGCGATCGATTCCGTCCGTCTTCAGCCCGCAGCATGAGCACTCGCATCGTCATCACCACCTTCGGCTCGTCAGGCGATGTACATCCGTACATCGGCCTTGCGATCGCCCTGAAGGCGCGCGGGCATTCGCCGATCATCGCGACCAGTGAGTACTACCGTCCGAAGGTCGAGCGCGCGGGTATCGCCTTTGCTCCCGTCCGGCCGATCTTCGACCCCACAGACCCCGGCGTGGTCGAGCCGATCATGGATCCGGTGCGCGGCGGGGAGTACCTGATCCGCGAGATCGCGATGCTGAATCTTCGCGAGACCCATGCGGACCTGCGCGCGATTGCCCGCGGCGCCGACCTGCTCATCACCCATCCGTTGACCTTCGCCGGCCCGATCGTGGCCGACGAGCTGAAGATTCCGTGGATTTCGACCGTGCTCGCGCCGATGTCCTTCTTCTCGGCCCACGAGCTTCCTGTCTTCGCCGCAGCGCCCAGCACCCATGCGGCTCGCCATCTCGGGCTCAGCGCTACACGGTCGATCATTCACATGGCGAAGCTGGCGGCGCGACACTGGGCCGATCCCGCGCGCGCGCTCCGTGCGGAGCTCGGCCTTCCCGAGGCGCCTGACCCGATCTTCGAGGGACAGCATTCACCGCGCGCGGTGCTCGGGCTCTTCTCGACGGTCCTCGGCGATCCGCAGCCCGACTGGCCCGCGCACACGCATGTGACCGGGAGCATCTTTCACGACGGGGTCGCTCCGTCGGCCGGGCTGCCGCGGGCGCTCGAGCAGTTTCTTGCGAAGGGCCCGCCGCCGATCGTGTTCACGCTCGGGACAGCCGCCGTCGGCGCCGCCGGCCGCTTCTACGAGTACAGCGCGGCGGCGGCGCGGCAGCTCGGTGCGCGCGCGGTGCTGCTGGTGGGCCATGATCCGCGCAACTCGCCGGCCACCCCGCTGCCGGAGAGCATCATCGCCTGTGACTACGCCCCGTACTCCGCGATCTTTCCGCGCGCCGCCGCCATCGTGCATCAGGGCGGCGTCGGGACGACCGCGCAGGCGCTGCGCGCGGGCAAGCCGATGCTCGTCGTCCCGCACGCGCATGACCAGCCCGACAACGCGTTCCGTGTCGAGCGCCTCGGGGTCGCCCGGATCCTTTATCCCCGGCGGTACACGGCGCCCCGCGTCGCCGAAGCGCTCACCGCACTGCTCGCCGACGATTCCGTCGCGCGCGCGGCGGAGGTCGTGGGAGCGCGCGTCAGGGCAGAGGATGGTCCCGGAGCCGCGGCCGCCCGCATCGAGGACGTGCTCCGCGCCCTGCCCCGCTGACCGCTAGCTTTCGGCATGCGCCGGGCGGCGCGCATCCGCGCCGCCGGATCTCACCCGTTCGCGATCGTGGCTGCCATGCTCCTGCGGTCCATCTGCAAGTCGAAGATTCACCGAGCGGTCGTCACGAAGGCCGACCTGCACTACGTCGGCAGCATCGGCATCGACTCCGACCTTCTCGAGCTCACCGACATCATCGCCGGCGAGAAGGTGTCCGTCTGGAACGTCACCAATGGCAACCGCATCGAGACCTACGCGATCGCGGAGCCGCGCGGCTCGGGATCGATCATCATTAATGGCGCGGCGGCGCATCTCTTCGCGCCCGGAGACGTCGTGATCATCGTGGCGTTCTGCCTTACGGACGAGCCGGTGGTGCCGCGGCTGATCGTCGTGGACGGGCACAATCGCTTCGAGGCCTGGCTCGGGGCGGTGCCGGGTGACACGACGTCTGGCGAAGAGGTTTCGCGGCCGGGGTGATGTCGTGCGGGCGCCTGATCGGCGTGAGTCCGCTCCCTGCGGTCGGTGGTGCACGCCCGACTCCCTCCAGCGGCACCTCCCCGTCCGACTGTTGCACGCCCGAGACAGATTGACACTCCACTCGGTGCGTGAAATAATCTGCGCGCCGCGCGGGACGGTGCGATGAGCATCCGCGGACGGCACGACGATCACAGCACATTGCGAACGAGGACAAATACAACGTGAGAGTGCCAACACTGCTGGTCCGCGGTGTGGTTTGCGCTGCGCTTCCCGTAGTTGCTGCATGCGCCACCCCTGATACGGTGCCTTCGGACTCGGCGGCGCCGGCAGCAGCGGCCGAGCCGCGCGTCGTCACGGTCAGCGCCGCTGATTTCACCTTCGAAGCGCCCGACACCGTAGAAGCAGGACTGACGACGATCCGGCTCATCAACGGCGGCAGCGAGATGCATCACGTGCAGCTCCTGAGGCTCACGGATGGCCACACGTTCGCTGACTTCGAGAACGCCATGAAGGGTGCGAAGGAGCCCGCGATGCCGGCATGGGCGGTCGCAGAGGGCGGACCGAACTCTCCTGGACCGACGGGCCAGGCGGAGGCGACGCTCGATCTCGCTGCCGGGAACTACGCGATCATCTGCGTCATCCCCTCCGCGGATGGCGTGCCCCACATCATGAAGGGAATGGCTCGACCGCTCACGGTGACCGGGAGCAGCACAGTCGCGACGACGGCCGCGGCGCCGAAGGCGGACATCGTCGTGAAGCTCGTTGACTACGCCTTCGAGATGCCGGAGACGATCGCGGCAGGGCGCCACACGATCCGGGTCGAGAATGGCGCGGCACAGCCCCACGAGGTGTTCATCGTCCAGCTCGCCCCGGGCAAAACCAGCCAGGACGTCATCACGTACGTTTCAAAGATGACCGGGCCGCCGCCCGGCAAACCGATCGGCGGAACGACGGTCATGGGGAAAGACGGCGTCAACTACATCACGGTTGACCTGGCGCCCGGGGACTATGGCCTCTTCTGCTTCGCGCCGGATGCGAGGGACGGCCGATCGCACATCGCGCACGGGATGGTCAAGCAGTTCACCATCAAGTCCTGAGGACGGGGCGAGGCGGCTCGCGCCGTCTTGGCGAGTTGCACACGAGCCGGTGGGATTTCCCACCGGCTCGTGGTGCGTTCAGGTGCCGGGGATCCGCGGCAGTGTCACGAGGCCACCAGTGATCGTGCGCACCTGGTCGTCGAGCTTCGTCCGCTCCGCTTCGAGACGGGCGCGCGCGTCGGCTACCCGCTGCTCCCCATCGGCGCGCAACTCGGCGACGCGCGCGCGCACCGGCGCCGATTTCTCCTCCACGATTCTATCGACCTCGGCGCGGATGCGCGCTTCCGCGCGTGCGACTTCCTCACCCGCGACCGCGCGAATCCGCGCGGCGATCTCGCGGTCGAGGCTGGAACGAACCGAAAGGACCGGCGCCTTCACGGGACCGGTGAGCTCCGCCGTCACATCGAGGTCTCCGAGGCCCGTGATGACACGTGCGACGAGCGTCTCGAGCACGTTGAGCGGCCGGGCGCGAGCGGAGTCCACCGCCCACGTCACATTGCTCGACCGCACCACCCAGCGAGCGGAGACCACGTCACCATCGAGGACGACCCGCAGCTCGCTCGTGCCGCGTCCCGCATCGGCGCGAAGTGGAAGCACGGGCAACTGGAAGCTCGGGAGGCGCACTCCCGATGCCTGCGCCGTGATCGCGTCGCGCGGCCGGTCGCGAACGTGATCGAGATTGCCCGTGACGAGCAGCGACTCGATGTCGGAGCCGGTCGCGCGGCGCCGCAGCGCAAACAGCGTTGGCCGACGCACGATCGCCGGCTCGGTGGTGGCATCGGTGAGCGCGAGCGTATAGGCGCCACGGCCGGCGCCGTCATCGACGGTCATTGAAAGGTCAGCCCGCCGGATCAGCACCCGCGGCTGCGCGTCCCGCTCGACGAAGTGTACCGTCGTGCCCGAGCGTCGCAGGCGCGACGGACCG